>CAIRBT010000014.1 GCA_903876875.1 uncultured Geobacteraceae bacterium | reverse complement strand
TCAACCTTGTGAAGGCTTTTGTCGAACAGAATCGATGCGCGTATTTGCTCAAAAGAACGTCGGGCCATTATATCCCCAAACAACGACTTTATACGATTTATTGACAGTGTCGCAATAGATGGCTAAAAACTCAAATCAACGACTTTCTACGGATAGCCTAAAATTAAAATATTTACATGTCAAGCCTAACCCGCAGCATCTTTTTTCCCAAATTGGAACATTCCGGCAGGTTCCTTGGTCAAAAGATATTATTGAATAACGTCAAGTTTCTGCATGAGAGAACATACCGGCCACAAAAGCCAGAACCCAAGAAATATCAAACCATCGCTTAACTGTCGCCCGGTACTCGATGGTAATTTGCTCACCATCGGTGCTGTTAACAGTAATATGTTGCAGAATGCGTAGGTAGCTTTGTCATAAATTAAACTTTTTTCCCGCATCCGGCTTTACAATGTTCTTCACCGCACGTCATGCACTTATCTTCCAACCAGCTGTCGTCGGCCGGTCTGATCGAGCCGCTATTTTGACATATCGGCTTTCCCATTTATCCACAACTCAGATTCGCTAAGATCGACAGTATCATTCCACACAACGCCATAACCGGTTTGGTCTACGTGGACGTTTTTAAAAAAAGCGTCGTCATTAAGCGGATAAAAAGAGGAGTCATGTAGAAGAGGAGAACAAATACTCTAAAAAAACCCTGCGACAATTTGAGCATTAGCCACAGAATGTTCCTGAAGTATCCTACCGTTTATTGTGACTTTTTTTGTATTTCCCCACGGAACCTGTCAATTTTTGTCGCAGGCATCTTCCCGCTGGTATCACCATAACACGCTGAACTTACCGACAAAACATAAGCAGTGCTACATGGCACGGTTACTGCTTTTAAATTTAATTAATGCCTGACCATACGGAGTGACACCATGAAACGCATACTCATTGCTATTTCCGGATTATCCCCCCAGATCCTTACTGAAACTCTCTATGCCCTTCACCTGCGGGGGAAAATGCCCTCCACCATCCGGATTCTCACTACCCGGGAAGGCAAACTGGCAATCATCGCCCAACTCCTGCAACCGGAAGAGGGGCAGTACCATCGTTTCCTGAAGGATTACGCCATCCCACCCGAAACAATAGACTTCACTGCGGAGCATATCCACGCCGTTGCCGATGCCTTTGGCAACGAATATGACGATATTGCCGGGGAAGAGGAAAACGAATGCTTTCTCACCCTCTGCATGGAACAAACCTTTGTGGCAACCCGCCAGGACGATTGCGAAGTTCTTTTTTCCCTGGCCGGCGGGCGTAAAACCATGGGTGCCTGCCTTGCCGTAGCGGCCCAGTGCTATGCCCGCCCCCAGGATCGTATTTTCCACGTCTTGATTACCCCGGAATTCGAAAGCAGTAGCCAATTCTACTATCCACCACCGGTATCGGTACCGCTGGAACTCCAGGACAACCGAACCCACACCCCGTATATTCTGGAAACCCGCTACGCAGAAGTGTTCCTGCTCCCTCTGCCGTTTTTTTCCTTTCGTGACCGACTCACCGACAACCATCTGAGCAGAGTGGAATCACCTGCCGAACTCATGCTTTCACTGGTAAAGGAGAAACGGGCGGAGCTGCTTATAGATCTGACACTGAATAAAATAATCTGGAAGGGGCGTGAGTTGGATATCATGCCAACTCCCCTAGCAATCTATCTCTTCTTTGCCCTCATTAAAAAGAACGCACCATGCAGCATCTCCTGCCAAGGGTGCGGTACCTGTACCATAACCAGAGAAGAATTACTGTCAAACGTTCAGACCATTACTGAATTGTATCGTCAAAAAATCCCACCGGATCACATCTCTGAGGGAATTTTCACCTCAGACATGCAGACGCTGACGGCAGAAAGTTTTAATTCGCACCGCAACAGGATCAACAGGGAACTGGAAAAGGCTTTTGGACATACCGAAGCAAAAAGGCTTCAGATAGTCACCCATGGCAAACGCCCCGGAATCAGCTACGGAATCCCCCTCGGGAAGGATCGGCTTCGGATTGTGATGTGATTGCAGTAAAAACGCCCCCGTTTGCCAGGAGATGACAAAACGCCCAAGAGCGTGCTTGACCTGAATCGACCAACAGTAGTATAAAATAGGGCTTTGAATACCTTGCAAAGGAAGAAAGAATGACTCAAGAACTTGCCAAGGGGTACGAGCCCCATGATGTTGAGAAGAGATGGTATCAGGAGTGGGAAACCAAGGGGTACTTCCGTGGTGCCGCTTCCTCAGATAAAAAACCGTATTCCATCGTAATTCCACCACCAAATGTTACCGGCGCCCTTCACATGGGGCACGCCCTTAACAATACCTTACAAGATATACTCTGCCGCTGGAAACGGATGCAGGGATACAACGTCCTCTGGATGCCGGGAACCGACCATGCCGGTATCGCCACCCAGAATGTGGTGGAACGCCAACTGGCAGCCGAAGGAAAAGATCGCCATGACCTGGGGCGTGACGCCTTTATCGAGCGGGTCTGGAAGTGGAAAGCCGAGTCCGGTGGACAGATCATTGGTCAGCTGAAACGACTTGGTGCCTCCTGCGACTGGGAACGGGAACGCTTCACTATGGATGAGGGGCTTTCCACGGCGGTACGGACCGTCTTTGTCAAACTGTATGAGGATGGCTTGATCTACCGGGATAACCGGCTGATCAACTGGTGTCCCCGCTGCCATACCGCCCTCTCCGATATCGAAGTCGAACATGAAGATCACAAGGGGCATCTCTGGCATATCCGCTATCCGGTGGTAGGTGAACCGGGCAACTTTGTGGTGGTAGCAACCACCAGGCCGGAAACCATGCTGGGGGATACGGCGGTGGCCGTACATCCCGAAGATGAACGGTACCAGCGGCTGATCGGCAAGAAAGTGCTGTTGCCATTGGTGAACCGGGAAATCCCGGTGGTGGCCGATGGATACGTAGAGCGGGAGTTCGGCACCGGTGTCGTCAAGATCACACCGGCCCACGACTTTAACGATTTTGAGGTCGGCCTGCGCCACGGTCTTGATAAAATCAACATCCTCGACGAATCAGGCATTGTCAACGCCTCCGGCCACCAGTACGAGGGTATGGATCGCTTTGCCGCCCGCACCCGGATCGTTGCCGATCTGGAGGCGGCTGGTCTGTTGGAAAAAATTGACGATCATCCGATGTCGGTGGGGGGGTGCTATCGCTGCAAAACCGTCTTCGAACCATACCTCTCACTCCAGTGGTACGTGAATGTCGCGCCTCTGGCGGCACGGGCCCTTGATGCCGTCAAAAGCGGAAAAACCCGTATCCTGCCGAAACAGTGGGAAAACACCTATTACGACTGGATGGAAAATATCCGTGATTGGTGCATCTCTCGCCAGATCTGGTGGGGACACCGTATTCCGGCCTGGTTCTGTGACCATTGTGGCGAAGTGAATGTTGCCATGGAGGCTCCGACAGTCTGCCGTGCCTGTGGCAGTGACGAACTGCGTCAGGAAACCGACGTGCTGGATACCTGGTTTTCTTCGGCCCTCTGGCCCTTTTCCACCATGGGGTGGCCCGAACAGACCGCCGAACTGAAGAGCTTCTACCCAACCTCCTGTTTGGTAACCGGCTTCGATATCCTTTTCTTCTGGGTCGCCCGCATGATGATGATGGGGCTCCATTTCATGGATGAGGTCCCCTTTACCGACGTCTATATTCACGCGCTGGTGCGTGATGCCCATGGCCACAAAATGTCGAAATCGAAGGGAAATGTCATCGACCCCCTCACGGTGATCGATCAGTACGGCACCGACGCCTTCCGTTTCACTCTGGCCGCCTTTGCCGCCCAGGGGCGGGATATCAAACTGGCAGAAGAGCGGATTGCCGGATACCGGAATTTCTGTAACAAAGTCTGGAATGCGGCACGCTTCACCCTGATGAACCTGGAAGGCTTCGATCCGGACAGTGTGACCCCTGAAACCCTGGAGTTTTCCCAGGGGGATAAATGGATACTGCACCGTTTGAACGAGACCGCCCGCAGTGTGGATGAAACCTTGACCGGCTACCGCTATAACGAAAGTGCCATGGCACTCTACCAGTTCACCTGGAGCGAGTTCTGCGACTGGTATCTGGAGCTCTCCAAGCAGGATATTTACAACGGCTCGCCGGAGCGGAAATTGACCACCCAATACGTGCTCTGGCATACCCTGGAAAATCTGCTCCGACTGCTCCACCCGTTCATGCCGTTTATCACCGAAGAAATATGGCAGGCATTGCCAGGGAGCAAGCAGACACCGACTATCATGCAGGCCCCCTACCCGGTTCCCTGCGACACCCGCAGTTTTCCACAGGATGCCGCAGACATGGAGCGTATCATGGCGGTCATCAGCGGTATCCGGAACATCCGTGGTGAGATGGAGGTGCCGCCGTCCAAGCAGATTGCCGTCATCCTTTCCTGCGACAATGAGGCAACCCGGCAGCTCATGAAGCACAATGAGAGTGCCATTATCAGCATGGCACGCATTTCCGATCTTGCCATTGGTCATAACATAGAAAAACCGGAGGATGCTTCGATCCAGGTGGCCGGTGATGTACAGATTTTCGTACCGCTCAAGGGGCTGGTCGACGTGGCGGCCGAAGAAGAGCGGTTGTTGAAGGAGATCGGCAAAATCGATAAAGAGATTGAGATGTTCTCCAAAAAGCTGGAGAGTCCCGCTTTTGTTGACCGGGCACCGGCTGAAATTGTCGCCAAGGAGCGGCAGAAACTGACCGACGTCACCGCAAAGAGAGTGGTCCTTGAGGGGAGCCTCGATAAGATCAGGAAGATGAAGTAAGTTTAAACATCTTCGTTGTTGGCTTACTCGGTGCCACAAGAATTTTCCGACAATGCCCAACAATCGAGCAGCAACAGGTGGACACACCCATGAATCAGCACATTGCGGATACAATTTCCACTATTAAGTCCAAGTACGAAGCCGACGGTTTTATTATACTGGGCGTATTCGGTTCTGTTGCCCGTGGTGAGGAACGCTCAGATAGTGACATTGATATCCTCTACCAATGCGATCCACGTTTATCACAAAACTATTCCGGGCTTACTTTTTTTTCCCTCTACGAGCGGGTTAAAGCGGATCTACAGGAGGGACTTGGGCGCAAGGTAGATCTGGCAGATCTGAATGGTCTGAATGAAATCGGAAGAAAATACATTCTCCCGGAGACGTACTATGTTAGCTAAGGCGGATCGAGCGAGGCTTGAATATCTTTTGAAGCTGATTGATGACTTGAATGTCATCACCGGAAGACATGGCGGTATTGTCGAAACAATTAATGACGTCGAAGGATTTCATGCCGCAATGATGTGTTGTCTCCAACTTGGCGAAACGCTCAACAAACTTGAAAACGTTCTGATCCGAGAGCAGTTACCGGTTTCGCTTGCATATTCCATGAGAAACATCATTGCACACGACTATCTTGGCATAAATCCTGATATAATCATTTCGACCATTAAAAATGACATTCCGGGTCTGCACGCTCAGATTAAAGGAATTTTGCAAGTGCCCCCGAATACGCATATCTGACACACTGAACTTACAGGGACGTATGCAAGCAATCCAAAACGTAGCCATATTCGTCAAGATCCACGATCCCCGCTGCCTCGGCATCGCTACGGATTTGATCACCTGGCTGGAGCAACGGGGGGGCACCCCCCTTGTCGAACGGGAGCTTGCCCGGCAGCTCGGTTACCCCACACCTCTATCTGAGGAGGAGATACGCGATCAGGCCGAGCTTGTGGTGGTGTTGGGGGGGGATGGCACCCTGATTTCGGTGGCTCGCCTCTTCTGCGGCACGGCTGTGCCGATTGTCGGAGTCAACATGGGGAGCCTCGGCTTTCTGACCGAAATAACCGTCGAGGAACTTTACACCCGTCTGGAAAAATGTCTTGAAGGAAATCCCCGTGTGTCGGAGCGGATGATGCTGGAGGTAACCCTCCACCGGGATGGGCAGGAAATCGAGCGGTGCCATGTTTTAAATGACATGGTCATTAACAAAGGAGCTCTGGCGCGGATTGTTGATTTGGAAACCAAGGTTAACCGTCACTTTCTGACTACCTACAAGGCCGATGGGCTCATTGTCTCCACCCCCACCGGTTCCACCGGCTATTCCCTCTCCGCCGGAGGGCCGATTATCCATCCGCTCATGAGCTGTATCGTTATTACGCCGATCTGCCCCCACACCCTGACCAATCGCCCCATTGTGGTCACCGATGAATCGGTCGTCTCCATCACCGTCACCTCCTCTTTCGATGAGAAGGTCTACCTGACCCTGGATGGTCAGGTCGGTTTTGAGCTGTACGAGGGAGATTCGGTGGAGGTGCGGAAAGCCCTCAAAACCACGGCACTGGTCATGTCACGGAGCCGTGATTACTTTGAAATTTTGAGGACCAAACTGAAATGGGGAGAACGCTGACCGCATGCTGACCGACCTCACCATCAAAAATGTTGCCATCATTGACTCACTACAGATCAGCTTCAAACCAGGACTGACGGTGTTAACCGGCGAAACCGGTGCCGGCAAATCTATCATCATAGATGCGGTCAGCCTGATCATGGGGGGACGGGCCTCCAGCGACCTGATACGTTCCGGAGAGGAGGAAGCTGTTGTCGAAGCGCTCTTCGATATTTCGCCTTACGGAGAGTTGCAAAAGCAGTTGAATGAAGCCGGCTTTGACGTGGGGGATGAGCTGTTAATTAAACGTTCCCTCTCCCGCTCTGGAAAAAACCGTATCTTCATCAACGGTGCCATGGCAACCCTCTCCCTGTTATCGGATATAACCCCTCGGCTGATTAACATTTACGGCCAGCATGACTCCCAGATTCTGCTCAAACCGGAGAACCACCTCCGCCTGCTGGATGCCTATGCCGGAACCGTCACTCTTCGCCACAGCTTTTCACAGCTTTACAACCGCCTGTCAGAGCTGCAGGAACAGCTTGCCTCACTGGATCAGGCCGAGCGGAATGCCATACAGCGGTTCGACCTGCTGTCATACCAGTCTGAAGAATTGGCCAAAGCGGCACCCCGGGTGGGGGAAGAGGAACAGTTGGTGGAGCAACGACTCCTGCTGGCCAGTGCCGACAGGCTGGGACGGGGAAGCAGCGAAGCGTTCGAACGGCTCTATGGTGGTGACGGGGCGGTGCTGGGGCAGTTGAAACGGATTGCCGGTTCCATCGCCGAGCTCTCCACCCTGGATCAAACCCTCTGCCCAACCGCCGCATCCCTGGAAGAGGGATATCTCCTCCTGGAAGATGCTGCCATCACCCTGCGCAACTATGCTTCACGCATTGAATCGGATCCGGTACGCCTGCAACAGATAGATGACCGTCTGGATCTGCTCGGAAAATTAAAAAAGAAATATGCGCCAACGGTGGAAGAGTTGCTGGCGTACCAACAGGAGATCACCACCGAACTGGCGTGGCTCGGAAGCCGGGAAGAGAGCAGACAAGCCCTGGAAGCGGATGTTATCCAACTGCGGGAAGAGCTGCAACGGGCGGGAGCTGAACTTACCGGAGCACGGCAGCAGGGAGCGGTAAAACTGAAACATGCCCTTGAAGCTGAAGCCCATCAACTGGCCATGAAGGGTGCCGTCATCGAACCGACCCTGGAGCCGCTCGCTGAAGCTAAAGCCAGCGGTTTCGAACGGGTTGAGTTCCTCTTTTCCCCCAATCCGGGTGAGATACCCCGACCACTGGCGAAAGTTGCGTCGGGCGGAGAGCTCTCCCGACTGATGCTGGCCATTAAACAGGTTCTGCCGGATAGTGATGTGCCGACCCTTATCTTTGACGAGGTTGACACCGGCATTGGCGGTGCAACGTCTGAACTGGTGGGACAGAAACTGAAAAACGTAGCGGTTCGTCAGCAGGTGCTCTGCATCACCCATCTCCCCCAGGTGGCAGCCTGCGCAGCCCAGCAACTTCGGGTGGAAAAGCGGATCTGCGATGGTCGTACGTCAACCAGGATTGTGGAGCTTGATTTCACGGAGCGTACCCGGGAAGTGGCCCGCATGGGGGCAGGGGCAACCATTAGCGACGCCGCCCTGAAACATGCCACCGAGCTACTGGCAGCCGGCATGGTACCGATGAAAAGATAAGTTACTGCATAGTCTTCCGCCAGCTATAGGCTTTCACCTGGGAATTCAGCACCTCCTCACGGGTGAGTCCCATCTCTTCAAACAGGCGTGTTGCCTCGGTAAAATCCATCTGTTCGAAGAGTTCCGC
Organism: uncultured Geobacteraceae bacterium; assembly: GCA_903876875.1. Taxonomy (GTDB): domain Bacteria; phylum Desulfobacterota; class Desulfuromonadia; order Geobacterales; family Pseudopelobacteraceae; genus JACRCG01. The sequence goes on along the minus strand of CAIRBT010000014.1, from coordinate 54,923 downwards.
CACACGTAATAATTGACCGAATATGCCACCCCTTTCGGTCAATGCCACGGTTATCTCCTCGGTAAGCTTCAGAGCATCGATCACTTCGTCCATGGAAATAGCATAAATCGTCTCCAAAAGAGAAAGCGTCCCGGTCATAAACACCAGCTCAATAGCCTCCTGTTTCCCCCTGAACTGGGGGAGATGGCCTGCCAGTTGCTCCATGAAGGCGGCACGCACCGCCGCCATCTCTATCAGCGGACTCTCCGGCGAGCTTGAGCCATCGGACGCAAACAGTGCCAGTTGTACCCAACGTTTAATCTGCTTCCGCCCCAAAGTCGCCACCGCATGGCGCACGTTGAGAATTTTTGTGCGCATCCCCAACGACACCGAATTGACCAGCAGGAGCAGTTTATAGGTAAGACCGGGGCTCTCGCGAAAAGCCTGTTCAATGACTGCGGTCTCCGCATCCTCATGCAGATACCTCATCAACTTGAGAAGGTGCCCCCCCGAAGCATCAAAGCGTTTTTTTTCCATGACCGATGGTTTGGCAAAATAGTACCCCTGAAACAGCTCAAAGCCCATATCCCGACAACGAAGGTACTCTTCAAGGGTCTCCACCTTTTCCGCAAGCAGACTTATCTTATAGGGGCTGAACCGAGCAACCATTTCCTCCAAACGTTCTACGGGGGATTGGATCAGATCAATCTTGACGATATCAACAATGGTATACAGTTCTTCATAGATCGGATCATACTCATGATCATCCAGCGCCAGGGTAAAGCCATCTGCTTTGAGGGAGCGGCAGCGCGCCACCAGTTCGGGGGTAACCTGCAAAGTTTCGAGCAGCTCAAAGACAACCCGATCCTTCGGCAGAATCGTAATCGAATCGCTCAACAACAGATCAAGTTCAAGATTAATGAAGCCACGATGGGGGCCGAGGATTGTTTCCAAACCAAAGGCTGACAGGGTATTGATAATGACATTGGCAGAAGCGTGGGAAGCATCCAGAACGGCTGCCACATTTTCAGATCCGGCAGAGCGGAAGAGCAGCTCATAGGCAACAATATCGCCACTCCGGTTGAGAATGGGCTGTCGTCCTATAAGATAATTGGAGTTTTGCATGGCACCCCCTTTAGGGGTAATACGGTGAGGTCAAAACTGAATCTGTACTTTTTTAGCCGTCCCTTCTTCCCTGACCCAAAGCAGAGCTTTTCTGGCACGGGAACACCAGTCGCGCACATCTTTTTCAAAGGTTGGGCAATCCGCAGTCACTTCAAGCACATCTCCCGGCTTCATTTTCACTGATAAAACCGTTATCTTGAGTGTGGGTTGCGGACATTTCAACCCCCGTGCGTCAAGCTGCGTCAATGCCATACAGAAACTCCTCCCGGGACTCTCTCGTTACATCTCTTATTGACAGAATAAAACGATATGGTACGGTGGTACGGTAATCTACTTCGTGTAATTGGTATAGATATACCATATTATCTTCTTTTGCAAGCGGGGAAAAGAGCTCCTTTGTAACAACGTCCATCCAACTAACTGAAACAGATAAAAGTGACCTTACAACCATGGTACAACGGCATACACCCAGAACAAATATCTTTACCAGCATCCCCCACACCCTGCCGTCAGAACTATTTGAAACGCTGGCCGACTCTGACACGCTCCGCATCGAGCGAATCGTCTCACAGGGGCACACCACGCCACCGGGAGAATGGTACGATCAGGAATGGGATGAGTGGGTTCTCCTCCTTTCGGGAGGGGCGACCCTTCGTTTTGAGGACCAAGAAGCGGTCATTTTACTCACGCCGGGGGATCAGCTACTGATTCCCGCCCACCGGAGACATCGGGTTGAAATGACCGATGAGGGGAAAAATACCATCTGGCTTGCGGTGCATTTCAAAAGATGAAATCACCCCTGCCCCCTTTTATAAAGGGGGCAGGGCTCCAGCTACCACTTCTATGAGCGGGGGGATTTCATCTTGCTCCTAACTGGGCAGCGTCGGCAGGTCCAGACCGGCCATCTGCTGTACCATACGGATTACCTGACAGCTGTAACCAAATTCATTGTCATACCAAACATAGAGAACACAGCGATTCCCCTCGGCAATGGTGGCAAGTGAATCAACGACACCAGCATGGCGTGAACCGACAAAATCGCTGGATACCACCTCGGGTGAGTTGGTGAAGTCGATCTGGTTCTGGAGCGGGGAATCCAGCGACATGTTGCGCAGATAACTGTTAATCATCTCAACATCAACCGGATGGGCCAGTTCCAGATTCATGATTGCCAGCGATACGTTCGGTGTCGGCACCCGAATGGCGTTGCCGGTCAACTTACCGGACAGTTCGGGAATGACCTTGGCAACGGCCTTGGCAGCACCGGTTTCCGTTATTACCATGTTGAGGGGGGCACTCCGACCGCGCCGGGATGCCTTATGGTAGTTATCGATCAGGTTCTGGTCATTGGTGTAGGAGTGGCAGGTTTCCAGATGGCCATGGACGATACCAAAGCGGTCGTTGATCGCTTTCATGACAGGTACCACCGCATTGGTGGTACAGCTGGCGGCGGAGAAAATCCGCTCCTGCTCCGTAATCAGATGATTATTGATACCGGCAACCACGTTAGGAATATCCCCTTTGCCAGGAGCGGTCAGTATTACCTTGGCAACGCCAGGAGCCTTCAGATGGCGACTGAGGCCGTCACGATCGCGCCATTTACCGGTGTTGTCGATGAGGATCGCATCACGGATACCATATTGGGTGTAATCAACCAGTTCCGGGGCATCGGCATAGATGATACGGATCATATTGCCATTGGCAATAATGGCGTTTTCCTCTTCATCAATGGTAATAATGCCGTTGAAGTGGCCATGAACCGAATCGCGACGGAGCAGGCTGGCCCGCTTCAGAAGGTCGTCTGCCCCCCCTTTGCGAACAACGGCGGCTCTGATTCTCAATTTTTCACCACTGCCCGATTTTTCGATCAGAATACGAGCCAACAGACGACCGATACGACCAAAACCGTAGAGGACGATATCCTGTGGTTCGGAGCGCACAGCACCGCGGCCAATATTGATACGCGCCAACTCTTTCTGGACAAATTCATCGGCGGAGAGAGAGTCGGCCACCTTTTGATACTGGATGGTCAGCTTGCCCAGATCCACCCTCCCCGGCGCAAGATCTAGTCTGTCCATGGCGGCCAGTAGCGGAAAGGTTTCCATCACCGTCAGCTCGGTGTCGAGAATCATACGGGCAAAACGATGGGCTTTGAGAATATCGATGACCGTACTATGTACCAAAGTGCGTCCGTAGAGGGTTAAAATAATATTGTTATCCCGGTAGAGACGGCCGATTATCGGTAGCATCTGTTCAGCACACGCTTCGTGGTCCTTCCATTCCTGTAGATATTTTTCCTGTTTTTGCTGTGTCATGCAGAACTCCTTTGTAAAGTTATTTTTTCCGTACAACAGCTCTTAAATCCGTCCGATCAAGCGAAGCAATCCATCCAGTATGGTCAAAGGACTGGGGGGACAGCCCGGAATGTAGAGATCGACCGGCACAAACCGGTCGGCTCCGTTATGTACTTCGGCGTGATCCTTGAACGGCCCCCCATTGATGGCGCAGGCTCCGGCCACAATCACTAATTTGGGCTCCGGTATGGCCTGATAGGTTGCCAGCAGGGCCTCCCGCATATTTTCACTGACCGGACCGGTCACGAACAGGCCATCGGCATGGCGGGGACTGGCGACAAACTGGATCCCGAACCGCCCTAAATCCCAGCCAATGGTAGAAAGCACGTTGGTATCGGCTTCGCAGGCGTTGCACCCTCCGGCACTCACCTCCCGCAGTTTCAGGGAACGACCGAACAGACACCGCAGTTTTCCCTCCAAGGGAGCAGCCGGATGATACTGCTCACCAGGGGTCACTGTCAAGCCAGCACGACTCCTGCTTGCGAGACAGGCATCCCCCGTGAAGCTTATTCCCCCCTGGGGGCACGCAGGAGCACACTCACCACAGAACAGGCATTTCCCCATATCAAGGGACAGTGCCCCGGTGGCCGTAATCGCCCCATAGGGACAGGCGTCAGCACAGGCGTGGCACTCCTCCGGACAACGGGAAGCATCCAACAGCGGCAACCCACGAAAACGGGGGGAAAGAGGCAGGGGGACCTCGGGGTATTTCATGGTACGATGCCCCTGGCGAAAACGGGTCAATAATGTTTTGAACATAGGGTCTCCCTTTTACAGATCAAACCCGCAATATGAGAGATTAAAACTCTTGTTGCAGAGTGGAAAATCGGAAATTTGTTCACCCCGAAGGGCAAGCCCCAGACCGTTCCAGTTATGGAACGACGGATCGACGATTTTGTACCGCTCAAAACGGCTGTTCCGGTCGGTCAAGGCGACATGACAGATCTCTCCCCGCCACCCCTCAGTTAACGCCACGGCACAGCGGTTTGCTCCCAGAGGCTTCATCTGGCTCCGGTGGTTGCCCCGGGGAAGATGGCGTACCTGTTCATCAATGAACGCCAGGGAACGTTCGGCCTCCAGCCAGCGGAGGCGGGTGCGGGACGCCACATCACCGCCGGTGGCGGTAATTACCGGTATCTGGCTCATCCTGAAGATGCCGTAGGGATGATCTCGCCGGATATCCCGATTCAAGCCGCAGGCCCGTGCGGGTGGCCCGACCAGGCCGATCTCACGGGCATCTGCTTCGCTCACCATACCAATATCCTCCAGACGGGCCATAACCGACGGAGAATTCCAGAGCAACTCAACCGCACCGGCAAGTTCTTCCCGAGCCGTCTGAAGCCGGCGAGAGAGATCGTCAACCAGTTCACTGTCACAATCGAATCCGACGCCCCCCGGCCTGAGGAGACCACGTCCAAAACGGCTGCCACAGAGAGCCGCCGTCATATTAAGAAAGTCACCCCGAATCCGGCCACAGAACGAAGCGGTCGGCAGATACCCCACATCACCGGCAATGGCACCCAGGTCACCGGTATGGTTGGCAAGGCGCTCCAGTTCAAGGGCAATCCCCCGGATGGTTTCGGCCCGGGGGGACGCAAAGATACCGGCCAGGGATTCCATAATCATGCAGTAGGCCTGACCATGCCCCACAGTACTGTCTCCGGCGATGGTTTCCATCTGATGCATGGTACGGGGGGACGGAGCACCGATCAACGCCCGCTCGATACCCCGATGCTGAAAGCCAAGGGCGATTTCCAGGTGGAACACCTCTTCACCATGGCACTGAAAGCGAAAATGTCCCGGTTCAATGATCCCGGCATGTACCGGGCCAACCGCGACCTCATGCACCTCCGCGCCTTCAACCCGATAGAAATCCATCACCGCCGGGATAAGTCCCGCTCCATCGCACTCTTTCCAGAAGCTATCACCCGGAATCAGCGGTTTCTGGAACCGAACCGGCTTGAACCAGGGATGGCCTTCGGGACGAACCAGACACTGTTCGGCTATTTCCCGCTCAAAGAGATGGAGCTGGGGACAGAGCCGTGCCAGGGAGGGGAACGTACGTCCTACCGTGGTGGCGGCAATACCCAGTTCACCACTCCCACCCCGTGCGGAAAATATACTATAGAGCGTTGCCCCGCCTTCACACGGGACACCAAAATAGGCACAGGCCCGCCACCCGGCAGCAATGGCATCCACCATCCCCTGAAAATAGCTATCGTTATCCAGTACCGGTATGTCGGAGCGTTCAAAAGAGCTGCCATTATAGAATGCTTTCATGCCGAAGTTCATGGCTTCACCTCCAGCAACAGGGCTCCGTCACGCAGCAGTCCCAGCAGCGGTTCCGGAATCCACACTCCCAGCATGAGTACCAGTAGCAGTAGTACCAACGGTGGCCCCACGGTGCCGATGGTATCCCGGTACAAAGTGGTTTCACTTTCCACCGGCACCTCCCCCATCACCATCGGCAATACGGTTAAGGCCATTCCGATGAAGATAATTGCCAGGGAGAGCAGAAAAAGTGCCCCGACCAGCATTCTCCCTTGTATAAAGGCACTGCTGATGATGGTAAATTCACTAATGAACGGAGCAAAGGGGGGAGAACCGGTAATGGCGATAAAACCGGCCAGAAAGAGCCCCCCCGACCAGGGAAGTCGCCGCAGGGCACCACGAACATGCTCCGTACTTTTGCTGTTGTAGGAGCGGTGAATGTTGCCGGAGGAGAGGAACAGGACCCCTTTGGTCAGACCATTGGCCAGGATATGAAAGAGGGCCCCGAAGATGGCCTTCCCCCCCAACCCCAGAGCCACCGCCATGATCCCCACATGTTCCACACTGGAATAGGCCAACATCCGTTTAAAATCGGCCTGCCGTGCCATAAAGACAGCGGCGGTAACCATGGAGATCAATCCCATGACCACCAGGGAATCCTGAAAAAAGGCTATCTCCTTGGTGGCAACACAAAGCTGGTACACCCGCAGTAGAGCCAGAAATGCCAGGTTAACCAACCCACCTGACAGCAGGGCTCCCACCAGACCGGGTGCTTCGCCATAGGCATCCGGCTTCCAGGTATGGAGCGGGGCAAGCCCCATTTTAGTACCGAAACCGACCAGCAGAAAGACAAATGCCCCATGAACCCAGCCGGAAGAGAGTTTACCCGCTCCGTCAATAAGATCATCCAGTAGCAGTGTGGGCTCCACCTTGGCCACAATAGTTGCGTAGGCCAGAAAATAGAGACCGATGAGGGCAAGTGCCACCCCCACCGAACAGATCAGCAGGTATTTCCAGGTGGCCTCGATGGAGCGGGCGTTACGGTTAAAGTAGATCAAGGGTGCCATACAAATCGTGGTCGTTTCCAAGGCAACCCACATGAGACCCAGATGGTGGGTGATGGTCACCAGTGAGGCGGCCGACAGACAGACCAGCAACCACATACAGAGGAGCCGGTTGGAGCGTTCCTGTCGATAATAGAAATAGCCGATTGAGTACACGGCGCAGGCCAGAAAGAGCACACTGGTACTGAGCAGAACAATTTTACCGAGAGCGTCTAAATGGAACCAGCGACCCGCCGATTCCGGCGGAGTGACCATCAGCATCCTGATGGTTATCCCCACATGAAAGGCACTGAACAGTGCCAGCATTTTGGGACGAAGCCGGTCGGAGGGTATCAGCCAGGTGGCTGCAGCACCGATAAGCGGAATGAGAATAAGGGCAGCAAACATGAATCTACTCCTCTTTCAGCGAGGTCAGCAGCGACGTATCAAGCGATGAAAATTCACGACTGATCTGATTAATGACAATCCCCATGACGAAGGTGCCGACCAGCAGGTCGAGAAGTGCCCCGGCCTCAACCATCACCGGCATTGCCCCCGCAAGCAACAGGCCGAAGATAAAAATTCCGTTTTCAAGGATAAGGTAGCCGATAACCTGAAAAATAGCCTTGCGGCGAGTTGTCAGCACCAGAAAACCGGTCATCAGCGTGGCGATGGAAGCCGGCACAAACATGTAATTCTGGTGCTCCGGCACCATGGGAAGGCTGCCGGAAAAACCGAAGGCAAAGGCGGTAAAGATTGCTCCCAAAAGGAGTGTGGGCACATAGCCGAGGAACGGTTCAACCTCCCGCTTTATTTCCGCAGAGCGCACCGCCCTTCCCAGCAAGTGGGGAATCACAAAACCTTTGACGATGATAATAACCACCGTGATCCCGACCAGATGCCAGGAGAAGGAGTGGATCATGCCGGGCAGAATGCCCAGAATCACCCCCTGCACCGCCACCGCACGAATGGCAAAAATCAGCCGCCCCGTACCAAGAGCAATAAAGTTTATCAGCAGAACCAGCACCAGCAGTTGGTCGGCAAGAGTAATCATAGCATCACCTGATAACGAGCAGAGTAGAAAAGGCGGCCAGTATGATCGCCGCCACTAATAACTGGGGAACCCGCACCAGCCGGAGACGAGCCATGACAGACTCAACAGTTCCAATAACAATTGCCAGCAGTAGCATGGAGCAGATAAAAACCCCCCAGTCTGCCAGCGGGTTTCCGGTGGCAAACGGGAGTGCCAATTGGACGAAAAAGGCTCCCAGCACAAACAGCTTCATGCTTGCGCCGTACTGAATAAGTGCGAAGGCCGGGCCGCTGTGATCAAGCACCATAACCTCATGAATCATCGTCAATTCCAGATGGGTATTCGGATCATCAAAGGGGATACGGCAATTTTCCGAAAGCAGTACGATAAACATCCCCCCCACCAGCAGCAACAGTGAGGCCCCTGCATAGAGCCAGGCACCACCGCTGACATTGGAGAGCATACCGGTCAGGTTCGTGGAACTGGAAAGGCGCGACAAGGTAATCAGAGCAAAAAAGAGGGTTGGTTCGGCAAGACAGGAAAAGGTTGCCTCTCGGGCAGCCCCCATTCCCTCAAAACTTGAGCCGGTATCCAGGGCGGCGGCCATGGTAAAAAAACGTCCCAGGGCAAACAGGTAGGCGTACAGAATCATGTCCCCGTTAAAGGAAATGGGGGACGGATGGGCTCCAAAGGGAACCAACAGCGCGGCAACTGCGGTCGTTGCCAGAGCGACGACGGGGCCAGCACGAAACACCCAACTGGTGGTGCTGCTGAATACCGTCCCCTTCCGGAGCAAACGGAAGATATCGTAATAGGACTGAAGAAACGGTGCACCGACTCTTCCGGCAAAAGCAGCCTTGGTTTTACCGATCACCCCCAGGAGCAGCGGCGGCATCACCAGGGCAAGAGTTATGTGGATAAGACAGTTCATCATGGCAGTTCCCCGACAGGTTTCAGTGAGCCCAGAGCATCAAAATGAACAGCGTGGCAAAAATATAGAGTACGTATATATGCATCAACCCGTTCTGCAAACGACGTAAAAAAGCAAATGCTATGCCAACAGCCTGCAAAAAAGGGGCGATAATCCGGTCAAGCAGGGTTTCACTCGGCAGATCGCTGCACTCGGAACGCTCCGGAAAAAGTCCGGTAAGGAGCGGACGCCCGATTCGTTGACCGAGAACACCATTGCCGATGGACACTGCCAGTTCGGAAAAAGAGGTGGCACCATACTGCATGCGGGATGTTCCCCGCTGATAACCACACCCCCAGGTTGGTGCCGCCGTTACCGGTTCCCGGCCAAGACGCCATCTCCACAGGAGCGTAATGACCAGAACTATGGTCAGAAGCAACACGCCTGCCAGGGAGAGCTTCTCCAGAATGGCACCGTACTCCACAGCAAGGGGCGAGAGTGGTAGCCGGGGAAACAGGGCTGTAACCGCTGAAGACACCAACGAGAGTGCCGTCTGGGGCACCACACCGATCAGTAGACAGAGCAGGGCAAAAAGAGCCATCGGCACCCCCATGGGCAGTTCTCCCCCCCGATGACCACTCCACAAACTGCGGGGGGTGCCAAGAAACACCGAACTATATAGTTTGGTAAAGGTGAGCACCGCCAGACCACCCACCAGTGCCAACAGAGGAGCTGCCCCCATCAAATAGATCAGCTTGTCTCCCTGAATCTGGGAGAAAAAACCAAGATAGAGCAGAAATTCGCTGACAAAACCATTCAGTGGAGGAATACCGCAAATAGCAACGGTTCCCACCAGAAAAAGCCCGCCAATGCGCGGCATAGTTTTACCAAGCCCCCCCATCAGGTTCATGTCCCGTGTGCCGGTGGCATGAATAATAACGCCGGAACCGAGGAAGAGGAGCGGTTTGAAGAGGCTGTGATTCAGCACATGGAGCAGTGCCCCGGCAGCCCCAAGATACACCAACTCCGTACTCTGACTCGCCGCTCCGACCAGAGCAACCCCGGTGCCGATGGTAATGATGCCGATATTTTCGATGCTGCTGCAGGCCAGCAGCCGTTTCAAATCCCGCTGCGCCAGGGCGAATGCGATGCCGAGCAGTGCCGAAGTGAGACCAACAATGGTCAGGAGGGTTCCCCATAACAAGGGAATATCATAAAAAAACGAGGCGGACCGGAGAATGCCGTAGATGCCCATTTTCAACATAACACCGGACATCAATGCCGAAACATGACTCGGGGCATTGGCATGGGCAGGGGGAAGCCAGAAGTGGAGCGGCATGAGGCCGGCCTTGGCTCCGAATCCGATCAATGCTGCCACTGCCATGACCGGAGCCAGCGGCGTGAGTGCCGAAAGTGAACCGGTGGCAGGGAGTAGAAAGCTGCCGGTTCGGGCGGCCAGCAGGGAGAAAAAGAGCAGCAGCAGGGCGGTGCCGCAATGGGTGGCAAGCAGATAAATGATACCAGCCCGCCGAACCTCCTCCCGCTCATGTTCAGTTACAATCAGAAAATAGGCGGAAAGTGCCATAACTTCCCACACCATCATGAAAAAGAGTGTATTTCTCGCCAGCAGCACCAAGGCCATGGAGGCCCCCAGGATGCCGTAAAAGAAGGTTAATCCCGGTTCACTTCGGCGGTTCCGCACCGCCGGCCAGTAACCGACCGCAAACAGGGAACCGGCGGCGGTAACCAGAAATACCGGGATCAGAAAGAGGGCTGAAAGCGGGTCTATGGCCAGCTCACAGGAGCCGAACGGCAGATTCCACGCAAGACTACAGCTGGCAGTTGTACCGGAAAAAAGCAGCTTAAGTGCCGTCGCAATACCAACCAGGGCTGCGAGTGTGGTACAGAGGGCAGCCACCGCCTGACCGGGACCGGGCCTTTTCAGGAACAGACCGGGAATTCCGGCACACCCCATGACAAGCGTGGCATCAAGCACCAGCAGCGCAGGGTCAACGGAATCCTGCAGCACGGAATACATAGGAACGACCCCTTGACAGAGAACTGCCCAACACCGGGAACTGCGTGTCAGGCGACACCCGATAGTGAACCCCCCAACCGGCCGGTGTCAATAAAAAACTGTTTCCAAAATGCACGTTCTCTGACTCTGCCCCTGTTTCTCCCTCTCCCTGTCAGTGAACAACCATCAGAAATAGCTGGCTGCCAGTAAAAGGATAAGGGTTATCAAACTATAGAGTACGTACTGTTGTAAAATACCACTCTGCATTCTTCGAATTCCGGAAAACCGACGGTAAAGCTCCTGAAGTACCGGGATGTAGAGCAGTTCAAGTACCGCCTCCGGCACATGACTGAAAAACCGGGCAGAGGCGGGGAAAAGCCCTTTCATTTTGTCCGGTCGATGCTGTTTTGGCCTCAGAGCAAAGGAAAAAAGCCCGATCAGCATTTCAGCAAAGGAGGAAGCGGTATATTGCATGCGGGGAGCGGGACGCTGGTAACCGCATCCCCAGGTGGGAGCGAAACCGGTTGAGGAGGAAATAAGACGACGGTACCACCATCCCAGCAGTACCATCAGGGCAAGCAGTAACAGGGAGACAACCGTAAGAACCATCAGAGGTACCACCCCGGAGAGCAGGAGTCCCCCTTGGCCGACAACGTCCGGGAGCACCGACCTGCTGGCATACTGCAACGCCCCGGCAATCCCCCCCGGTACAATACCGATGGCCAGACACCCCACTCCCAGCAGCACCATTGGCAGCAGCATCTGCCACCCCGCTTCATGGTGGGCGACATGGTGGTCAGAACGGGGAGAACCCAGGAAGACAATGCCGTATACCTTGACAAAACAGGCAACTGCCAAGGCACCGACCAGTGCCAGGACCGGTGTTGCCAGTGCCACCGCCACCGCCCCTCCCCCATCTGCCTGTATGCCGTGGAACAAACCGAGGTAGATTAACAATTCACTGACAAAACCGTTCAGGGGTGGCAGTCCGCAGATAGCCACGGAACCAACCCCGAACAGCAGAGCCGTAACGGGAAGCTTTCTGCCCACCCCTCCCAGCAGATCGATTTCTCTGGTGCCGGTGCCATGGATAACCGACCCGGCTCCCAGAAAGAGTAATGCTTTGAACAGTGCATGGTTGACCACGTGCAGCAGAGCCCCCGCCATTCCAAGTAACATCATCGGCTCGGAACCGACCGTTTGCCCAATCAGTGCTACCCCGACCCCCATGAAAATAATGCCGATATTTTCGATGCTGTGGTACGCCAGTAGCCGTTTCAAATCATGCTGTCCAATGGCAAAGGCCACGCCGATAACCCCCGACACCCCACCAAGTAGCAGCACACTGCATCCCCACCAGAGTGGCACACCATGGAAAAATGAGAGGGTTCTGATAAGTCCGTAGATGCCGATTTTCAGGATAACCCCTGACATGGCGGCAGAAACATGACTGGGAGCGTTGGCATGGGCAGAGGGAAGCCAGATATGAAATGGCATAATACCGGCCTTCAGGCCAAAGGCAAACAGGGCGGCAAGAAAGAGTGCCGACGGAAGACCGGGCGAGGCGGTGAGAGTCAGTGGGGAGGGAAACAGCCAGGAACCGGTAAGCAGATATAACAGTGGAAAAAGTACAAACAGACCAAGGGTACCGGTGTGAGTGGTGATCATGTACAGGATACCGGCTTCACGAACCTCCGGTTTTTCATGTTCAGTGGAAACCAAAAAATAGGCGGCAAGAGCCATTATTTCCCAAGCGAACAAAAAACTGAACGCGTCACGTGCCAGCACCACCCCCGCCATACCGGCGGTCATAATACCGAAGAAAAAGGTCAGGGGACGCACCGAGGCAGAATGGCGGTCGGCGTGCCAGTAAGCCCGCGCATAGAGAGCGGCACAGCCGGTGACGCCAAAGATAGGGAGCAGAAACCATGCTGAAAGGGGATCGATGCCAAGCTGAAGCGGACCAAAAGGAAGAGACCAGGTGAGTTGAAACAGCGTGGAGTGCCGGGTAACCAGCGACGCCAAAGCACCCGCCAATCCGGTAACGGAGGCGAGGAGCATCAGAATCACTGACAGTAGCTGGGAACGTGCAGCAAGCCGAGGGGGGGAGAGTAACGACGGAATCCCGGAAAACGCCGCCACCAGTGTGGCAGAAAAAATCAGGGTACTTGGGGCAAACCACTCAAGTGCCATAACAGACTACCTCCTGATTATTGTATCCTCCAACCGGGTGATAGCCGCCATGATCTCCGTCTCGCTGCCGGGACGGTGAAGCAACTCCTGAAAAGCGTGATCATGGAGGAGAAAAGCCAGCTTTGCCAGAAGCTGCAGATGGGTAGTGACATTTGGCGTCACCAAAGTAAAGAGAATGGTAACCGGCTGTCCATCCACCGCAACAAAATCAATGGGTTTTTCGAGAAAGCAGAGACTAATGGCAGATTCCCCCGACTGGCCGACGATCGGATTACGAACGTGGGGAATGGCAATGCCGTTGCCAAAGGCGGTGGAGCCCAAGGCTTCCCGAGCCAGCAGGGTCTGTAGCAGAAATTCCGGATCCATACCGGGAGGAAGTGTCAACCGCGAGACCACCTCCCGCAGCACCGTTTCAGGAGTATCTCCCGGAAGCTGGTAGTGGATACCGCCACGCCGGAGGGCCCCTGAAACAGGTGACCGTTCATCCGCTCCCGCACCGACCTCAAAAATATCGGGAGGAATAGTTATCCCCTTGCTGGTGGCCCACTCCAGCAGATCAATCCGATTAATTTGGTAGCGCTCATTCTGTTTATGGGCAGGGAGACCGTCATACCTGATCCAGTGCAGTACGGTTTTTTCGTCGACAGCTGCCGCTGCGGCAAGATCGGCCACCTTTAAAAACATTGCAACGCTCCCGACAAGCAAGTATAACATCATGAAAATTATTATAATTTTTAAATCATGTATTTTACGACTGTACAAATATTGTAATAAAAAGTAAAGGTATATTTGTATTTTCAAAAGCTTCTTGACTACCACACACCACTTACGTTAATTTGGTCACATGTAATTGTTTTATTTAGTTAAAAGGGAGTGCAATCATGAAATGGGTCGATCTGAAACTAAGAACCAAGCTCTTGACACTGGTGTCATTGGGCATAATCGGGGTAGTCATCGTTGGTATTATGAGCATTGCAAATCAGAAACATGCGAACAATGATCTGCGGGAACTTAACAACAATGTACGTAATGTGGCGGTGTATGGTGAATTGAAGAGTCTCCTCCTGACCGCACGACTTGACCTGGTGTACCTGATGGCTCTTGAAGATATGGACAAGCTTCAGACAAAGAACGACGATTACAAAGCCCAGATGGTGAGAATCAAAAAGCTTATCAGCGACGCAGAACAGTCCAAACTCACCCCGGAAGATAAAAACCAGCTCACCCAGTTCAAAGAGGGGTGTGAGGCATATGAAGCCATGGGAAACAAGGTTGCCGAAATGCTGCTGGTGGCACATAGTACCAACAACAAAACTGCCCTTGCCGAGGCAATAGCCTTCGGCACCGGAACGGTTGCGCCGCTCTATGCCAAACCGGCGAAAGCAATTGAGGCCCTCAATTCGACCAATATTAAAAACAGCGGAGAACTCTTCATTGCTGCCGATAAATCCGCTTCAAATTCGATTATTTACTGCACTATGACCGTCTGTGCTGTGGTGGTGATCTCCCTGCTGATCAGCACCCTCATTGGGCGGGGGATTACCCGGTCACTGGCAGACGTGCTGAAAGTCATGGCGTCCATTGCCAACGGCAATCTGACGGTCAGGTCTTCAAACCTCTCCGAGGATGAGATGGGCATGCTGGGCAAAGAGGTGAACGTCATGGCGGAGCAACTGTCGGATGTCATCAAGCGCGTTTCCGACAATAGCCATTCGGTCTCGTCAGCAGCAATGCAGATGCACAGTACCTCAGGCCAGATGGCCACCAGCACGGAAGAGTTGGCGGCACAGGCAAGCACCATTGCGACCGCCTGCGAAGAGATGGCAGCCACCTCTTCAGAAATAGCCCGCAACTGCCATTCTGCAGCCGATGATTCTGCCAAGGCCAATGAGGCTGCCAACGTGGGAGCCCAGGTCGTTGAAGCCACCGTAACGGTTATGAGCCGCATTGCCGACCGGGTACGAGCCACGGCACAGACGGTTGAAACCCTGGGAGCCAAATCGGAACAGATCGGCAACATCATCGGCACCATTGAAGATATTGCCGACCAGACAAATCTGCTTGCCCTCAACGCCGCCATTGAAGCGGCTCGCGCCGGTGAGCAGGGGAGAGGTTTTGCTGTTGTGGCCGACGAAGTCAGGGCACTGGCCGAAAGAACCACCCGGGCAACCAGGGAAATTGGTGAGATGATCAAAGCCATTCAGGGAGAAACCAAGAGTGCCGTTGCGGCCATGAACGACGGCGTGCTGCAAGTCGAGCAGGGAACCCTGGAAGCGGCTAAATCGGGTGAGGCACTGCACCATATCCTTGAACAGATCGCCAATGTCAGCAACCAGGTGAACCAGATAGCGGTGGCAGCAGAGGAGCAGACGGCAACCACCATGGAAATCAACAACAACATCCAGCAGATTACCGAAGTAGCCCATATTTCATCCACCTCATCCCACGAAGAATCAGTGGCGGCTAATTCACTCTCCACCCTGGCGGAAGAGTTGAAGGCCATGGTTGGACAGTTCAGATTGGCATAGCAGCACCTGGCCGATACGACAAGCATCGTCCCGTACCCCCGCAGAGCCGGAGGTACGGGATTTCTCATTTGAACAGACTTATATGCAACGGGGTATAGCCATGGATAGCGAACTCTCGGCACAACTGAAACAGGTACTTTCTTCTCTGCAACTGCTGTTACCTAAACCGGTAGCTGCGGTGGATTGGGCTCTCTGCCACGCAGCAAACTGGCGACGCCACTCCTTTGGCGGCTATCTGGAACCGGTGGAGAGTATTGAGGCCATTTCTCTGGACGACCTGCTCGGCATAGAAGAACAAAAACGGATTGTCGTGGAGAACACCCGTCAATTTTTAGCTGAATACCCGGCCAACAACACCCTGCTCTGGGGAACGCGTGGCACCGGAAAATCATCGTTGATCCGCGCTGTACTGAACAACTATGCCAACAAGGGGCTCCGTATCGTCCAGGTGGACAAGAGTGACCTGGTTCACCTCCCTGACATTGTGGACAGTATCAAACGCCTCCCCTATCGCTTTATTATCTTTTCCGATGACGTTTCCTTTGAAGTGGGAGAGTCCAGTTACAAGATGCTCAAAAGTGCCCTCGATGGTGCCGTATATGCGCCGCCGGATAACGTACTGATCTACGTCACCTCCAACCGCCGCCACCTGCTGCCGGAATTTGAAACCGACAATCGGGGTGCCATGCTGGTCAACAATGAAATGCACCATGGGGAGGCCATTGAGGAAAAGATATCCCTCTCTGGCCGGTTCGGCCTCTGGGTCGGCTTTCACCCTTTCAAGCAGGAGCAGTACCTCTCCGTTACCCGGCAGTGGGTGGAAAAACTCTTTACCCGGCAGAATTCATCGCTTTCCTGGACGGCAGAAGCCGCTGAAGCGGCCATACAGTGGGCATACGACAAGGGGGATAACAGCGGCCGTATCGCCTATCAGTTCGCCTCCCGCTGGGTCGGCATCCAGCTTCTCCAGCAGCATACGGAGACACCATGAGAAAACATGTTCATGTAGCCTGCGGCATACTGGAACAGGACGGACTGATTCTGGCGGCCCAGCGGAGTGCGGCCATGAACCTGCCACTGAAATGGGAATTCCCCGGGGGCAAGATAGAAGTGGGAGAGACACCGGAACGTTGCCTGATTCGCGAAATGAAGGAAGAGCTGGCTGTGGAGGTTGACATCGGCAGGGCACTCACCCCCACCAGCCACGCATATCCCGATTTTACCGTCACCCTCTACCCCTTCACCTGCCACCTGAGAGCCGGCACCGTCACCATGAACGAGCACCACGCCCTCCGTTGGCTTGTACCGACACAATGGGATGAGTTGGACTGGGCCGCAGCCGATCTGCCGGTGCTTGAAGAATATCTGGCGGGTACCATTTGCGAGGGGTGAAGCTTCAATTAAAAGAGACAGGTACAGAGATTGGAAAATAGAGAGCAACGAAAAAAGGGCAGTCCCCTCTCCTCAAAAGAGCCTGCCCCCATCTGTCAACTAAACCAAAACGTCAGACACCCTCCACAGCTGCCACCCGTTGCCCCAGTGCAAAAGCCCGCTGACATTCCACCGGCAGCACTTCTGTGCGTCGAGCGGCTTTATGAAGCGGGTCGAAGCTTTCGATGACCACTTTTGAGTAGTCGTCCACCTGGCAGGTATCAAAAACACAGAGCGACTCGGCAGAACCAAGGAGCATCTGCGCATATCGCTCATTGGTCTTGAAAATCTGTTCGTAGCCGAATTCCTTACTCCGTTCTTCCGTTACATTCATGGTGTAGATAAAGCCGGTTTTCATTTTTTGGGAGAACAGGGTGCCATAGGGCACGGTGTAGGTAAGGTAGGGAAACAGCAGGCGTTCGAGAAAGCTGCGTGTTTCACCGGTTACCGTGCCAAAATAGATCGGCGAGCCGATGATAAGCCCATCGGCGGTGGCGATCTTTCGCAGCACCGGCTCCAGATCATCCTTGAGGACGCATGTGCCGTAACTGTGACCGCCCCGTGTTTTGCACGCCATACAGCTCTTACACCCTTTGAAATCCAGATCATACAGATGGAACAACTCCGTTGTCGCACCTGCTGCTGCGGCCCCTTCCAGTGCTTTGGTTACCAGCGTGGCCGTGTTCCATTGTTTTCGGGGACTGCCGTTGATTCCTATAACGTTCATTTATTTCTCCTCTGAGGGTGGTTTATTAAAAAGTAGATCATCTTGCAGATCAGGTCAAGGATATACCCGCAGTCGCATGACCCGACACACTCGCATTTTTCGTCACAAGCGCATATCCACCGCACTTACTCCTGCTTTCCAAAAGTTACCCTTGTTTTTCCCGGCAACTTCCGTCAAACTTAAAAATTATTCAATTCGTCTGAAACAAAATAGATAAAGGCTCACCACATGGGAATTACCCCCACCGTTCCGCATACGCCTGAAAAAAGCAGTTTTCAGAAAAACAGTGAGAGAGCACCGTTCTTTCTGATTCTCACCACGTTATTCTGGGGGGGGAGCTTTCTTTTCAGTAAAATCGGTGTCGGCACCATCCCCCCCCAGCTGTTTGTGCTGATCCGTTTTGTCACGGCGACACTCATCATGCTGCTGGTCTGTTCCCGGCGTTTGCGGCAGCTCAACCGGGCCACCCTCACCCGGGGGGCCATGGTCGGCATCGCCCTCGGCCTGACCAACTTGAGCTTTGTCTTCGGTATCCAGGGAACCAGCATCTCCCGTGCCGGTATCCTCAACAACCTCTTTGTACTCTTTATCCCGATTATCACCGGCATTATCTGGCGGGACCGAATCGGCCGGATCAACGGCGTCGGTATTATTCTGGCGGTCATCGGTATCTATCTGTTGGCAACCGGCGGAGGAAGCGGATTCAGCCGGGGGGATATTATCTCCACCTTCTGCGCTTTCATGATCGCCTGCCACATCATCTCCGTCTCCAAAGTATTAAAAGATGATGATGTGCTTCTCATCACCCTGACCCAGTTCGCCACCGTCTCGCTGATTGCCGGGACCGCCACGGCACTGCTGCCGCTGCCCCCCTTCACCCTCACCAGACCGGCCCTGATGGCGGCCCTCTATTGCGCCGTTTTCCCGACGGTCATCTGCTTTACCCTGCAAAATGTCTATCAACGGTATGTCACCCCCACCCGGGCCGGGCTGATCTACACCCTTGATCCGGTCTGGAGCCTGATTGCCGGGTATTTCGTACTTGATGAACGCCTCCATACCCGGGAATGGTTCGGCTGTGCCGTCATTTTTCTTGCGGCCCTGGTCCCCCTGCTCGCCCGCTTGAGCAGTGAAAACCGGCTTATCAGAACCTACCTGCGGCGAAACGAATAAAGGAGCAACCAATGCACCATGGTGGAATCCATGAAGAAGCCATAGCCGGAAAAGCCTACGACACCGCACTGTTACGCCGTTTTATCCGCTATGTGGCCCCCTACCGGTTTTCCGTCATCGTGGTGATGATCATACTGCCGCTGGTTGCCGCCTGCCGTCTTGCCCAGCCCTGGATCATCAAACTTGCCATTGACAGCCATATCATTACCCGCCAGCTGGCCGGACTGGAAAAGGTGGCCCTCGGCTTCCTGGCTATTCTGCTGGTGGAGTCGCTACTCTCCTTTCTGGAAGTCTATCTGTTGCAATCGGTCGGCCAGCGGGTCATGTCCGATATCCGCTCCGAACTGTACCGCCACGTCATGCATCTGCCGGTCTCCTGGTTCGACCGGGTTCCCACCGGCAGTGCGGTCACCCGCCTGACGAGCGACGTTGAAGTACTGGGGGAGATGTTTGCCTCCGGCATCATCACCATCGTCGGCGACATCCTCCTGCTCATCGGCATTATCTCGGTGATGCTCTGGATGAACTTGAAACTTTCCCTGGTCACCTTTACCATCCTGCCGCTGCTGCTCTACGTGGCCTATTCGTTCCGGCGCCGCATGCGGGCGTCGTTCCGAGAGGTACGGGCGCGCCTCGGCACAATGAACTCTTTTCTTAATGAATGCATCGCCGGTATCAGCATCATCCAGATATTCAACCGTCAGCGGGACGAGGAACGACGTTTCCATGAGCTGAATGCCTCGTACCGTGACGCCAACATGCCGGTTATTTTCTGGGACGCCTCCCTCTATGCACTGGTCGAGGCACTCTCATCGGTGGCGGTTGCCCTGATCATCTGGTACGGTGGGGGCGAGATTATCACCGGGGCGTTGACCTTCGGCGTTCTGGTGGCCTTCATTCAGTATATCGAAAAGTTTTTCGCCCCGATTCGGGATTTGTCCGCAAAATATTCGGTCATGCAGGGGGCCATGGCCTCCCTGGAGCGGATTTTCGCCCTGCTGGACACACCGGCACGGGAAATCCTCCCCATGGATCACCCGGAAGAAACGACCACAGGGCGAGACTCCTCCCCCACCCCGCTGATCGAGTTTCGCGATGTCAGCTTCTCTTACCAAGAGGGGAACGATATTTTGAGCGACTTCAACCTGACCGTCCATCAGGGAGAGCTGATCGCACTGGTGGGAGAAAGCGGCGGCGGCAAAACCACCATTACCCGCCTTCTCACCCGCCTTTATGAAATTGAACGGGGGAGTATCCTGCTGGGGGGGACCGACATCCGAACCATGGAACTGACCGAGGTACGACAAAGGGTCGGCGTGGTGCTCCAGGACCCCTGCCTGTTTGCCGGTACCATCGAATTCAACATCTGCCTGGGGGACGAACGGGCACGGGGGAGAGTCCGGCAGGCTGCTGTGGCTGTGGGGGCGGACCGGTTTATCGACCGGCTCCCCCTGGGGTATGACGAACTGGTCCGTGAGCGGGGGAGCAACTTTTCCGTCGGCGAGAAGCAGTTGATCTCCTTCGCCCGTGCCGTGGCCTTTGACCCGGAGATTCTGATTCTGGATGAAGCCACCGCCAGCATCGACAGTGCCTCCGAGCAGATGATTCAGGAGGGGATCAAGGGGATGATGGCAGGGCGCACCTCACTGGTCATCGCCCATCGCCTCTCAACCATCCGGGATGCGCACCGCATCATCACCATACAGCACGGTGTCAAGGTAGAAGAGGGAACCCACGACCAGTTGCTTGCGGCAGAGGGAACCTACTTCAAACTGCACCAGCTCCAGTTCAACGAACGACCGGAACGGGTGCGGTAAGACGACACCCCGACGGCTGGCATAACTACCCCCCCATATTTGCAAAACGACGCCGTAGGGGCACCCCCATGTGGGTGCCCGCCGTTGGTTTCAAGCCAACCCAATATTATCACCTTCAAAACCGGGCGACCACATGGGGTCGCCCCTACGGGTAACGTGACAGGTAATTCTGATGTTTCATTGAATTCATGTAATTACCGGACGACCAAAACCCCAACCTGCAAAACCGTAGGGGCACCCCCATGTGGGTGCCCGCCGTTGGTTTCAAGCCAACCCAATATAATCACCTTCAAAACCGGGCGACCACATGGGGTCGCCCCTACAGAATCTGTATTTACTGGTGTGGGGGGACAGACCAACCACAACATTTGCATCTACCGGAATAACCTGATATCGTGACCAAAACTGACCTTTCAGGAGTCTATCCATGTGTACAACCTGCGGCTGTTCCCCGAGCGACCTTCATATTGACCACTCTGACGACCATGTGCATCCCCACTCCCACGACCATGGGCACGATCATGGGCATAGTCACGACCATGATCAGGATCACCATCACGGCCATACCCATGACCACGGACACAAGCACGCTCATGGTCACAAACATGACCATGGGCAGCACCAGCACCACGATGCCCCACCGGCACAACGGAGTATTATCGCCATTGAAGAGGAGATTCTCGGCAAGAACAACCGGCTCGCCGGCTTTAACCGCGCCCTCTTCAAGGAAAAGGGGATTTTCACCCTGAATCTGGTCAGTTCCCCCGGTTCCGGCAAAACGACACTGCTGGAACGGACCCTGCGGGAATTGTCATCAACCCTCCGCTGCGCAGTCGTCGAGGGGGATCAGCAGACCGACAACGATGCCCGGCGCATCGCCGCCACCGGCGTGCCGGTGAAACAGATCAACACCGGTGCCGGTTGTCACCTGGATGCCCACATGATCATGCATGGCACCGAGGGTTTTGATCTGGACAATCTGGATCTCCTGTTGATCGAGAACGTCGGCAATCTGGTCTGCCCCGCCGCCTTTGATCTGGGGGAACACCACAAGGTCGTGGTTCTCTCGATCACCGAGGGAGAGGATAAGCCGCTCAAATATCCCCAGATGTTCCACAACTCAACCGTTATGCTGCTCAACAAAACCGATCTGCTCCCCTACGTGATGTTTGATGTGGAAAAATGCAAGGAGTACGCCCGGCGGGTTAGTCCCGGCATCATCATTTTTGAAGTATCCGCCACCACCGGTGAGGGGATGGCAGCGTGGTACCAATGGCTTGCCGAGGGCACCGGCAGACCGGTCACCTAACCACACCGTAGACCATGACCATCATCAGACGTCGTTACCGGATCAACGGCATAGTTCAGGGGGTCGGTTTCCGCCCCTTCGTCTACCGGCAGGCCACGGCCCTGCAGCTCTCCGGGTGGGTGCGTAATTCCCCCGCCGGGGTTGAGCTGGAATTGCAGGGGAGCTCCTCATCACTGGACTCCTTTGACCGGCTGCTGCACAATGAAACGCCCCCCCTGGCACTCATAACCTCGTGCATCCGCAGCGACATCCCGACCGGCAAAGATAGCGGTTTTGCCATCCTCGCCAGTTCAAGCGGTGAAGCGGATATCCGCATCACCCCGGACTCGGCGGTCTGTGACGACTGCCTGCGGGAACTGGGGGATCCGGCGGACCGCCGCTACCGCTATCCATTTATTACCTGCACCAACTGCGGCCCCCGCTACAGTATTATCACCGGTATCCCCTACGACCGCCCCCTGACCACCATGGCCGGTTTCCCCCTCTGCCCCGATTGCCTACGGGAATACGAAAATCCCCTTGACCGCCGATTCCATGCCCAGCCTATCGCCTGCCACAACTGCGGCCCCCAGGTGGAACTCCGTTCGGCGGAGGGCATACCCCTTGCCACCCGTGACGAAGCGGTCCTGGAGGCGATCCGGCAGCTAAAAAACGGGGCCATTGTGGCAATAAAAGGGGTGGGGGGATACCACCTCGCCGTTGATCCCGCTAACCACGCGGCGGTGGCCCGCCTGCGGCAGCGAAAACGGCGGGATGAAAAGCCCTTTGCCCTCATGGCTGCCACCCTTGGAGCGGCCCGGACTCTGGCAGTACTGTCCAAAGCGGAAGAACAGCTCCTCACCTCCCCCGAAGCCCCGATTGTCATCGTCAGGCGAAAGGGGCATACACTCCTTTCGCCCCTCATCGCCCCCCAGAATGACTGGCTCGGCCTCATGCTCCCCTCGACGCCACTCCACCATCTGCTGTTGGGGGACAATTTTGACCAGCTGGTCATGACCAGCGGTAACAGTTCCGACGAGCCGGTGGCCTACGACGATCAGGACGCGCTGCGCCGCCTCGAAGAAATCGCCGACTGTTTCTTGCTCCATGACCGGCCGATCCATATCAGAAATGATGATTCGGTGCTCCGGGTATTTCAGGGGGTACCGCTCTTCTATCGCCGTGCCCGGGGCTATGCCCCCCGCCCCACCCCGCTCCCCTTTACCGTACCGCCGCTCCTGGCCACCGGGGCCGAGCTGAAGGGGGCCGTCTGCCTCGCCTCCGGCAGCACCGCCGTGGTAAGCCAGCACATCGGCGACTTACAGAACCGTTCCACCTACGACGCCTTCGTCCATACCATTTCCCACCTCTCCACCCTTCTGGAGATCAAACCGGCACTGATCGCCTGCGACCTGCATCCCGACTACCTCTCCTCCCGATTTGCCGAAGAGACCGGTCTGCCGGTCATCCCGGTTCAGCACCATCACGCCCACATGGCCTCCGCCATGGTAGAGCATGGTCTGGATGGCAACGTAATCGGCATCATCTTCGATGGCACCGGCTACGGCACCGACGGCACCATCTGGGGGGGGGAATTCCTCACCGGCGGCTATGACCGGTTCAGCCGTGCCGGACATTTCCGGGCCATACCGCTGCCCGGTGGCGACGCCGCAGTCCGGGAGCCGTGGCGTATGGCCATGTCCTATCTGTATCAAACCATCGGTGAGGACGCCTTTACCTGCGGCCATCCGGTCACCACCCAGCTGCCGGAAGCGGATCGCCCCCTGTTTGCCCAGCTGCTCCGCCGGGGCATCAACTCCCCCCTCACCTCCAGCTGCGGTCGTCTGTTCGATGCCGTGGCCGCCCTGCTGAATATCCGCCATCGGGTATCGTACGATGGTCAGGGAGCCATTGAACTTGAGGCGATTGCCGAAGGGGCTGTGGGTGACGCTCTCCAAGCCGACGGAGAGTGCGGCTACCGCATCCTGTCGGCCGAGAACGCCCCGTTTCAGGTTGATTTTTCCCCCCTGATCAATGGGATCATCACCTCTGCCACGTCCGGCATCCCGGTCGCCACCACCGCTCTCCGTTTCCACCAAACCGTAGCCGCCGCCACAACCGAAGCGTGCCGCCATATCGCCGAACAAACCGGACTTACCCATGTTATTTTGTCCGGCGGTGTTTTTCAGAATCGCCTTTTGACCGAAATGATATATACTGCCCTGACGAACGGGGGATTGACCGTCCATACCCAGCGAGTGGTCCCCCCCAATGACGGCGGCATCGCCCTGGGGCAGGCAGCCATTGCCGGAAGGAGAAGAGCATAATGTGTCTGGGTGTACCGATGAAGATTGTCAGCAAGGATGGCGACACGGTCATGGCCGAGGTCGACGGAGTTCAGAGAGAGGCCAGTACGGCACTCCTCGGTGAAGAGGTCACGGTGGGGGATTACATCATCGTCCATGCCGGTTTTGCCATCTCCCGACTGGATGAAGAGTATGCCGAAGAGACACTCCGCCTGATGCGGGAGGTGTTTTCCGAAGGTGACATGGCATGAAGTTTCAGGATGAATTCCGGGACCGGGCTCTGATCCGGATTATGGCGGACAACATCGCCCAAATGGCCCGCCACCTTGAGTCACCGGTCAACTTCATGGAGGTGTGTGGCACCCATACCATGTCGATCTACCAGTACGGTATCCGCTCCCTGCTGCCGGACAATGTCCGGCTCATCTCCGGCCCCGGCTGTCCAGTCTGCGTTACTCCGGTCGGATATGTGGACAAGGCCATTGCCTGCTGTAGGGATCCGCTGGCGATTGTCACCACCTTCGGTGATCTGCTCCGGGTGCCGGGCAGCCACTCCTCCCTGATGGAAGAGCGGGCCCGGGGGGGAGACATCCGCATCGTCTATTCTCCCCTTGACGGGGTAGCGCTGGCACAAAAGCACCCGGAGCGGCGGGTGATATTCCTCGGCGTCGGCTTTGAAACAACCACCCCGGCCGTGGCCGCCGCCATACTTCAGGCAGCCGCTTTGGGTCTCACTAATTTTCAGGTACTTGCCTCCCATAGAACCATCCCGATTCCCATGGAGCTGCTTACTGCGGATCCGGAACTGGGGCTGTCCGGCTACCTCTGTCCGGCCCACGTCAGCACCGTCATCGGCGGCAATGCCTATAAACCGCTGGCTGAAAAGTATCAAATCCCCTGCGTGGTCACCGGCTTTGAGCCAGCCGACGTCATGCAGGGGATTGAGATGCTCTTGAAGCAGATCCTCGGCGGCGAGCACCGGGTAGAAATCCAGTATCGGCGAGCCGTTACCTGGGAAGGGAACGGCACGGCAAGAGAAATCATGGCTCGGGTGTTTGAACCGAGTGACACCGCCTGGCGCGGCCTCGGCATACTCCCCGGCACCGGCCTGGCCATCCGCCCCGGATACGCCGCCTACGATGCTGAACGGGTTCTCTCCCTCACGGTTCCCGAAGGGATTGAAAACCCTGCCTGTCGCTGCGGTGAAGTGCTCAAAGGCAAACTGTCTCCATTGGATTGCCCCCTCTTCGACACGGTCTGCACACCGGAAACTGCCATTGGTGCCTGCATGGTTTCCAGCGAAGGCACCTGCGCAGCGGCCTACAAATACGGGAGATAACCATGTTTACCATGCAGGATCTGCGGGATCATTATCGTTTTACTGACCAGGATGCCGAACTGCTCCAGGCACTCCAGCCCCTTGCAGAAGCAAACCGGGAGCGGTTTTCCCTTGAACTGTACGACTATCTCTACAGCCTGCCGGAAACAGCGACCATCCTTAACAGCAGCAACCGACTGCGCCTGCGGGAGATGCATAACCACTGGTTCATGGCACTCTTTTCCGGTACGTATGACAATCACTATATGAACCACCTGACCCGCATCGGCCACGCCCATGTCAAGGTGGGGCTCAGCGTCCATTATGTGAACTCGGCCATGAACCAGATCCGCCATTTCCTGCTGGGGCTGATTGATGTCAACTACACCGACCGGGAACAGCGCCGCACCCTGCGGGAGGCCATTGAAAAAATTCTCGATATGAATCTGGACGTCATGAGCACCTCCTATCGGGAAGAGGAGATGAAAAAAGTTTTTGTCTCCCGCAAGGTGGAAACATTCCTCATCAAGGCCACCGAGCGTTTCACCTACGGGCTGAATCTGGCACTGGTACTGGCCCTGGCCGGTGTCTCAATCTCGGTGGTAATTCTCTTTATCTGGGATATTGCCCATATTTTTGAAGGCAATATGGAAAAGGGGATTCTCTCCGCCCTCGGTTCCCTGCTGATCCTCTGGATGATGATCGAACTGATGGATAATGAAATCAAGAACCTTAAAGGGGGGAAATTCAACATTCTGGTCTTCATCGGCGTCATCATCGTGGCCATGATCCGGGAAATTCTCATCTCCACCCTACGCCACGATGACCTGACCACCCAGGCATTTCTGGCCGGCACCCTGCTGATTCTGGGGGTCGTCTATTATCTGGTCTCCCTGGCCCAGAAAGATACCCTGAAAAACTGAGCCATGGCATTTCTGTCCCGTATGATAGCCAGTCTTTCACTGGCCGCCCTGCACCGACGGGAACTCCGGAAACTGTTGAAAGACACCCCGTCTGACAACTGCATCCTGACACTGAATCCGGAAACCCTTCGCCAGGCGGGGATTGGTGCCTTGGCACTGGATTTCGACGGAGTGCTGGCTCCCCACGGTTCCCCCGAACCGCTCCCCGAGGCGGTTCAGTGGCTGCAACGTTGCCAAGAGTTGTTCACCGGTGATAAAATTTTCATCCTCTCCAATAAACCGACCGACGGCCGACGGCACTGGTTTGCCAAAAACTTTCCCGCCATCCGTTTTATCTCCGGAGTACGGAAAAAACCGTACCCGGACGGCATTAACCGGGTAGCTGAACTTGCCATCGTTCCCCACTCCGCAATTCTGATGGTGGATGACCGTCTGCTCACCGGCTGCCTGGCGGCCCTGATTGCCGGTGCCCCCCCCTGCTACATCCGTTCCCCCTACATTGCCCTGGGAAACCACACCGTTGCCGAACTGTTCTTCTGGCTGCTCCGCGCCGGAGAACGGTGGTTTCTTCGGGTGATTTCACTTTGATTCAAACAGTATTGACAGCAACAACAAAATAATTGTATAGGAGTTATGTAATAATTATCAGTCATAATCAATGATGATATTCTAAGGTGGTGTTATGAAAAAGAGGCTGTCCATATCCGGCTTTTCCGTGTCGAACAAAATCATGTTTGCTGCGTTACTAATTCTGGTAGCCTCCCTACTCGCGGTCAGTATTTCTACTACTCACCTGACGAAAAAGCAGTTAATCAAACTGCAAATGGTTAACAGCACCAATTCGGCCAAAATAATCGGCTCGGATATCAAAGACTACATGCTCAGTGGCGACCGGGCAAAAATTGATGCCAAGATCCGGGAAATTATCGAGAACAAGCAACTTGCGTCCGTGGCACTGTACAATGCGGAAGGGCTTGAGCGAGGTTCAAAGTCACGGGGCGATGAGTTGATTTTTTCCGCACTGAAAAGTGGCCAGCAGGTAGACCGGGAGGTGGTGGAAAACGGCACCCATCTGTTGGAAATAAATATGCCACTGGCCAATGAAGAGCGTTGCAAGCAATGCCATGGTGCTGACGTCAAGTTTAACGGCGTCCTCAAACTGAGAACCAGTGTTGAACAGGCCTACGAGGCCACCAAAGAAACAAGTTTTCTGCTGGCGGTCTGTTCTGTCCTTGCGGTGTTGTGCGGGGCCGCCGGTCTCTACATACTGCTGAGAATAGTCATTATGAGGCGGATAAATGCATTTGTTGACAACGTCTATGAATTATCAGAAGGGGATGGGGACCTGACCAAACGGCTCGACGAGACCGGCACCGATGAGCTCGCACAGGTAAGTACCTATTTCAATCATTTCCTGGAAAATCTTGAGCAGCTCTTTTCCGAGGCGGCGCGAACCGCCATCAATGTTGCTGCATCGGCAGGTGCTATCCAGGCTTCGGCCCAGAACATTTCCACCGGCATTGAACAGGCGGCATTGCAGGCAACTTCAGTGGCAACGGCCAGTGAAGAGATGTCCGCCACATCAAACGACATTGCCCGCAACTGTTCGCTGGCGGCAACAAGCTCCGAGCACTCAAACAATGTTGCCCATGAGGGGATGACGGTAACCGAAGCGACCGTAACCGGCATGGAAAAAATTTCCGAGCAGGTCAAGCATACGGCATCTGTCATAGAAAGCCTTGGCGCACGTTCGGATCAAATCGGTGCCATCATCGGCACCATTGAAGACATTGCAGATCAGACCAACCTGCTGGCACTGAACGCCGCCATTGAAGCGGCACGGGCAGGAGAACAGGGGAGAGGTTTTGCCGTAGTTGCCGATGAGGTGCGCGCCTTGGCGGAGAGAACCACCCGTGCCACACGGGAAATTGGCGACATGATCAAGGCCATCCAGTCGGAAACGGCGGTTGCCGTTACGGCGATGAACACCGGGGTACTGCAAGTCGCCCAGGGGAGCAAAGACACCGAACGGTCGGGGGAAGCACTGCGGGAAATTTTACAACAGATCGGTGAAGTTGCCAATCAGGTACAACAAATTTCCACAGCGGCGGAAGAGCAGACCCGCACCACCGATGAAATTAGCGGCAACATCCATCTGATGACCGATTCGTTTGATCGTGCCGTCCAGATGACGCGGAGTCAATCTGCAGAGTCAGAACATTTATCTAAAATGTCCGAAGAGCTGCAGACCTCCATACGGCGCTTCAAAACCAGGGGGAGTGATATTCTCATGCTCACCGTGGCGGCAAACGACCACCGCCTGTTTGTCAACCGGATCAGATCTGCCGTGCGTGGTGAAACAAAAATAGACAACAGCAGCCTGCCCGACCACCATAATTGCCGTTTTGGCAAATGGTATGACACCGAAGGCACTGCGTTATGTGGCAACTTGCCAAGCTTCCGGGCAATCACCCCCCCCCATGAACGTATTCACGCACTTTCAAAGGATGCAATTGTGGCGGTCAATTCCGGGCAGCAACAACTGGCCGATAAATTAATGAATGAAATTGAACAGGTTTCCCGCTCGATCATGGACACCCTGGAAAATACCCGCCGCGAGTACGCCGCACATAAATAGCGAGTTTCTGTCCGGAAACTCCGGACAGAAACTAAGTAGACAGAACACAAAAACCGGGTATGGAGCCATGTGCCCCATACCCGGTTAATTTTGTTGTAGCATACAGAATGAATCTAACCGGTTACATTTGTTGAAGACTCCGGTTTCGTCATCAGTTCCTGGGTTTTCAGCACCATTTCTGACGGTGTCTGATAGATCACATTGTTACCACTATCGACAAACTTGGTAACCGCCCTGCCGCTGGCATCATACGATTCAACCATGTGGCTCATGGAGCGGGAGGGCTTCTCACTGGCGACAACTGCAGGTGCCGCCGTTTTAGTGTCAAGAGCCTTCAGTTGCGTTTCCTGGCCGTTCGCAGCATCGGCAACTTTTGAATAATCCTTCACCGGTTGCTTTGCAGAAACCGTATGGGTAAATGTTGGCAGCTTGAACGGAGCATTCCCGGTTTCAATAGAATTAACGTTCATGATGGACTCCTACGTTACTACATCGACAAAATCAAGCTTTGCCTTTTACCTTTTCGGATGCTTTTTCCGCTCCGCTCTCAGCCGCTTCCTGTGCCTGTGTATCACCATCCTTAGCCAAGGCCTGAGCCTGTTTCGATATGGTTACCGTGTCTACTTTGGGTGCCTGTGCTGGTGCTTTGGCCGCCTGTGCCTGTGGAGCTGGCGGAGTATACGTAGCTGATACGCTACTCGATGAAATTCCCGATACTGACATAGAGGTACCCTCCTGATGGTATTGTAAAACTGCTGTTACCTACCATATCGGCGTCAGGGAGAAAATATAAAGGACTTTTATTGTCTTGTTAATTTAATCTGTTTCTCTCTGGGAATTAACCCAGCAAACCGCTCGGGCAGCTGTCCAGAGGGGGGCTACCCATACGCTGCAACAAGCTCGTGTACCGTGCTCCGCAGAAGATCATAATCCAGCCCCTTGAGCATCACCCTGTCTGCACCAAGGACTTGTGCGGTCTGTTCCAAATCAAGAATATCCAATTTGACAGAGCCACCGGTAATCACGATAATACCCATTCCCAGAAAGCTTTTCCTCAGGTTCATCAAGACTTCCAGCCCATCTTTTTCCGGCATGATAATATCGGTTATCACAACCTGATAGGAGTTTTCATGTGCCAACCGGAGCCCTTCGGTGCCGTTACATGCCGTATCCACCAGATGCCCATCAAAAACGAGAAACTGTTTAATTATTTTTCTAATATCTTCATTATCGTCAATAACAAGTATTCTGGCCATCGGTACTCTTTCTCCTGTTCAATAAGTAATGTCCCGCTTTCAAAACAGCTCTGCCACCTTACGTAATAACTCCGCTGGCGATATCGGCTTTACCAGTATTTCTGCATTGCCAATATCCCCCTGAGTCTGGACAATATCCCGGGTATGGCCACTCATAAAAATAAATTTAACCGTTGCCGAGAGGGCTCTGATTGCATCATAGGCTTCTTTGCCACTCATCTTCGGCATAACGATATCCGAGATAACGAGCCGGATAGCATCCTTCTGTTGCCGATATTTAACTACGGCGTCATGGCCATCAACCGCCGGAATAACGTCATAACCATTACGGGTGAGGAATTCTTCCAGCACCGCACGGCAATCGCCATAATCCTCCACAAGCAGTATTTTACCGGTCTTTTTCTTGAGTGGCACGGCAGAGCAGACATCATTGGTCACCGCTGTCGGCAGCTCTTCCACCATCACCTGTTCGGTAAGGGGCAGAGTAAGTACAAAGGTTGTCCCCACACCCTCTCTGCTTTCCACCTCAATGGTACCATTATGCTGTTTAACAATACCGTGGACCATTGACAAACCAAGCCCCGTGCCTTTTCCCACCTCTTTTGTCGTAAAGAAGGGATCGAAAATCCGCTTGCATGTTTCATTGCTGATACCGTGGCCCGTATCCCGTACGGTAATCGCCACAGCTGTCGTGTGAGGTCCTGAAATGCTGTCACGTTCACTGCCGCAGGGTGCCACGGAGATCTGCAGCTGCCCCCCCTGTGGCATGGCATCCCGGGCATTACTGGCAAGGTTCATTAATACCTGCTCTATCTGCCCCGGATCAATCTGTACCATGAGCGGCATCTCGGCAAGTGTCAGTGTGAATTCAATATCTTCCCGAATCACCTGTGTAATCAAGTGGCTTGCCTGCTCTAAGACGACATTAATGTCCTGAATACTCAGTTTCATTATTTGCGTCCGACTATATGCCATCATACCATGGGTCAGGGCATTGGCTTTTTTCGACGCGTCCATTATGCCCTCGACATACTCCCGCTGTTGAACACTCAGGGTTTGAATCTGCAATAAGGAACCATACCCCATAATGACCGTCAGAATATTATTCAAATCATGGGCAAGCCCACCGGCAAGTTGCCCCACCGTCTCAATTCTCTGGGAACGGATGAGCTGTTCAACAAGGGCTTTTTTCTCGGTGATATCCTCTTTGATGGCAACGTAGTGGGTCGTCCAATCAAGCTCATTGTGAATGGGTGTTATGATGGCGTGTTCACTAAACAAACTGCCATCCTGACGCCGGTTTACTAACTCCCCTTCCCAGACCCGACCGGCGGAGATGGTCTCCCACAACTCCCGGTGAGTCTGCGCGGGGGTCACTTCTGACTTAAAAACCCGTGGACTTTGCCCAACCAACTCAGCGGCTCCATAGCCGGTAACCTTTGCTGTGTAGGGATTTACATACTCAATAATTCCCTTGGCATCGGTGATAACAACACTCACCGGACTCTGCTCTATGGTACGTGAGAACTTGAGCAGTTCCCGCTCCGTAAACTTGCGCCATGAGATATCAATATGTGCTATGACCGCATAATTTACCCCGGCAGTAGAAAATGGTGACACCTTACAGGTGAACCACCGCTCCTTATCGGGTGCATTACACTGGTATTCGGCAATGTACTCCGGCAGGGAACCGTTCAGTACCGACCGAATGCCATCGACCAACTCCGCAAGATTTTTATCCCCAGCCAGAGACGGAGCACTGCATACCGATAAATAATTAACCCCCACACCGCACAATTCCGTAACACCATTATTTTCAGAGACAAACCGCTCCCAGGCCTGGTTTGTCCTGGTGATGGTGCCGGACTCGTCAACAACACAGATTTCCGTCGATAAACCATCAAGGGTGTTGGCCGCTTCCGTTGCATCAAGCAGTAGTTCACGATTCTTAATGAGTTCTTCGCT
Organism: uncultured Geobacteraceae bacterium; assembly: GCA_903876875.1. Lineage (GTDB taxonomy): Bacteria > Desulfobacterota > Desulfuromonadia > Geobacterales > Pseudopelobacteraceae > JACRCG01. The sequence goes on along the minus strand of CAIRBT010000014.1, from coordinate 22,628 downwards.
CTGAAATTTCAATTTCAGATGGTTACTCACCCGCAAGCGAACCAGCTCCAGGTTATACGGTTTGGTAATAAAGTCGATGGCACCAAGTTTCAATCCGAGCAGTTCACTCTCGGCTTGATCCAGTGCGGTGACCATGATGACCGGAATATCGGCAAGGTGCTCATCCTGCTTCAGACGACGACACACTTCAAAGCCGTCCATTTTTGGCATAACAATGTCAAGCAGGATAAGGTCAGGTTTTCGCTGGCGAGCAGTCCCCAGGGCTTCCGCACCGCTCGTCGCACAGATAACGTTATACTGGGGTAAAAGCCCCCCCTCCAGCATCATCAGACTCACAGAGGAGTCATCAACTATTAAAATTGTCCCTGTTTTATCCACGGTAACAATCTCCAATCAAGTAATTACCATCAAAATACCTACACAATGAAGTCTCAGCTCCATCTCTCTGCTGCGACAAACTCAGCGTCGTCCATGGCTATAACGGTATCAATATTCTTCAGCAACACATCCATTTTATAACGTATCACCGGTGAAAATTTTTGAATCGTGCTGAGTGGCGACTTCTGTTCAACCGCTTTTTCAATTTCTTTACAGAGGGTACAGAGCGAGGTGGCACCAATGTTACCGGACAACCCTTTCAAGCTATGGGCAAGATAATCAATATTCTCCAGATTACCGGTGTAAATGGCCGAAATAAGCGCATCAGCCAACTCGCTCCCCTCCCGGATAAAACCGGTAACGATTTTCTTCAACAGCGTACTATCGTTCAAACAACGCCCCAGCATCTCCTCAACATTTAAACCGGGCAGCCGTAGTGAGGGGATACTGTTTTCAGGCAGCGTAGTGCCGTCCACATCACACGTAATGGTACGGTGCGTCACCGCTCCGACCTTCATAAACAGCGTTTTGGGATTAAGCGGCTTGGTCAGCAGATCATTCATACCGGCACGTAAACAGCGTTCACGTTCCTCCAGCATGGCATGGGCGGTTACGGCAATAATGGGCAATCGCTCCCCATCCCACCGTTCCCTGATGAGCTTTGTTGCCGTATAACCATCCATAACCGGCATACGAACGTCCATAAGCACCAGATCAAAGGCACCATTTGTCCGTTGAACCTCTTCCACCGCTTCACTGCCGTTGGCCACGGAAGTAACCGCTGCACCTTTTTTTTCAAGAAGCTCGGAAGCCAACTGGGTATTAATGGGGTTATCGTCAGCCAACAGAATCCGTACCCCCTGCAAATCCATCGACATACGGTCGAGACGAGTTACCTGACTAGTCCCCCCTCCTACACGGTCAGCAGGTACCTCCTGTTGGTTGTCAAGCACCGGAGCAGCAGTACCATAGCCCAGCCAGAGTGAAAAGCTAAAGGAACTCCCAATGCCGGGGACACTTTGCACAGAAAGTTCCCCCCCCATCATGGTGACGAGACTGCGACAAATTGACAGCCCCAGTCCGGTGCCCCCATATTCCCGACTTATTGAGGTATCCGACTGGGTGAAGGGGAGGAACAGCTGTTCCTGTTGATCCAGAGCGATACCGATGCCGGTATCTCGCACGGCACACAACAGCTTGACGCGGTTGGTTACCCGATCCTCTTCGACAGTGGTAAGGGAGTATTCAACCAGACCCATGGCGGTGAATTTAATGGCATTGCTCAATAAATTACCGATAACTTGCTGTATGCGTAACGGATCACCGACCAGAAATTCCGGATAGGAACCGGGCAACGGCACCACAAACTCCAACCCTTTATTAACCGCAGCCACCCTATGGGGGGCACTCATATTTTCAAGCAGTTGGGTCGTCGAAAACTCTACGTGTTCAATAGCCAGCATGTTGGCTTCAATTTTTGAAAAATCCAGTATGTCATTGAGAATACCCATCAATGATTCGGCCGAATAGGTCATTTTGCTCAGATAGTCATGGACTTTTGGTGAGACGTCCTGCTGAAGAGCCAGATACCCCATGCCGAGCAGGCCATTCATGGGAGTACGAATTTCATGGCTCATATTTGCCAGAAAGGTACTCTTGGCTTTATTGGCAGATTCGGCCTCCACGGTGCGCTGCTCCAGTGCTTCATTGAGCTGTGCCAGCTGAAGCTGAGCCGTTTTCAATTCGGTAATATCCGAGACCAGCACAAAAAAACCCTTGACGGTCCCCTCTTCCCTATCGGGGATATAGTGGGCCCAGGTGTGACCGGTACTGCCATCATGCTTAAGCATGGTGCGTTCATATTTCTGAGCGTTCCCCTCAAGGGCATTCAAAATGAATTGCTCGTTTTTGCGATAGAGTGCATCCCCCAGAAGCTCATGAATATGAATACCGATCATCTCCTCCGGTGACTTTCCAAACCACTCCAGATAGGCAGAATTGGCAAACCTGCAGCGTAAATCCTTGGTCCAATACCCAACCATACCGGGAATAACATCAATGAGCTTGCGCATAAACCGCTCGCTATGCTCCAGGCGTTCTTCAATGGCCTTGCGCGCGGTGATGTCACGACACGAGCTGTAGGCCGTACCATCGGTCAGCAGAACCGCATTGATCTCGACCGGAATGATTGACCTGTCCTTATGGAGCAGGACTGTTTCAATGGAGACCTTGCTTTCCGGCTGCTGACTATCGGTGGAAAAAACCCGTTCCACCAGGTTTATGGAGGGCGCAATATCTGCGGTGGTAAGTGACATCAGTTCATGGGGTGAATAGCCAAGCATCGAAGCCGCATTCTGGTTCACAAAGGTATGGCGCCCCATCTTATCGAAGAGCAGCACTGCATCCGCAGCTTTCTCCAACACCGTACGGAAGCTGTTTTCAGACTGCTTCAACGCCATGATATCGATGAAGGACAACACGGTACCGGAAAAGGATTTCTGGCCGATGGCATAGGGAATGACCCGCATGAGATACCAGTGGCCATCCAGGGTCTGCACTTCCAAATCCTTTTGATGGTTGGTTATCTGGACTTCTCTCACCACATCAATCGGATCCACATCCACAAGATAGTGTGACAAATGGGTGATCGGACGACCTATATCACCATCGAGCAACTTATAGATATCCGTACATTTTTTTGAGAATCTCCGCACATCCAGATTATTATCCAGAATCAGGTTCCCAATCTGGGTGGCACTCAAAAGATTGTCAATATCGTTATGCAGCTCTGACAACTCGACAATTTTACTCTGGTATTCTGAGTTTACCGTAAACAGCTCTTCATTGGTTGATTGCAACTCTTCGTTGGTGCTCTGTAATTCCTCGTTGCTGGCCAAAAGTTCTTCGTTCGTTGCCTGCAGCTCCTCATTGGAGGTTTCCAACTCCTCCACCGTTGCCTGGAGATTCTCCCGGGTAACCTGCAGCTCATGCTCCAGATCTCTGAGCCGTTCCTCGGTCTCCTTTGAAATATCATAGGTAGTTACGGAGGATTGTAGTGGGTCGAAGGTATCAACTCTTTTTGTCTCCTCAATCATCACGGCGACCAGCGGTTCATGCCCCTTGGCTTGGGTCAACTGGGAAATCCGTAAATCGATGGAACGTGTCCCCTCATTTCCCTTAATACGAATATTTGAAAAACGCAGATCCTGATTTTTGCGCAGCACCTTCTGAATGCCGGTTGAGATCGGAATCACCAGCTCTTTAATTGCCATCTTTGAAATATCATTGACAATTTTTCCCGAGGGGAGCCTGAAATAGGCACTTGCGTCACCAATAATCTGCTGGATTTCCATCAATTCGTTGACTATCAGCGTCAGCGGCAGCAGATTCCCGGCAATCGAAGAGATAAACCGCTCCAGCACCTGTTCTTCATCGGACACCCGTGAACGGCGGGAACCATTAAAATAGCCCTTTATCTCCCGTTTACGGGCATCATTGATGTTGGGTACCGGATAGATATCTGAAAATTGGCGAACCCTCCCGACTGACCGATATATCTTCGATTTGAGATCAACCACCTCAAAATATTCGGACATATCGCCCGTTGATTCACTGCTTCCCAGAAACAGTGCCGAACCGCTTGACAGTGAAAAGTTAAAAAATTCAAGGACTTTATTCTGCAAGACCGGTTGAAGGTAGATCAACAAATTACGACAGCTGATCAGATTGATATTGGTGAAGGGGGGGTCCTTTAATAAATTATGCTGCGCAAAGACCACCATTTCCCTGATAGTCCGGCTTATCTGAAAGTAATCGTCCCGCCTATTGAAATATTTTGAAAGCAGACGGGGCGAGATGTCTGCGGCAATACTCTCGGGGTACGAACCGGCTGCGGCGTAATGAATCGCATTATCGTCAATATCGGTGGCAAAGATTTTTACATCCAGATTTACCCCCAATCGTTCCATACACTCCCGGGTCGTAATGGCAAGGGAGTACGCCTCTTCACCGGTCGAGCACCCCGCCACCCACAGCCTGAACTCGGACGATTTATTCGCACTAATGAGTTCCGGCAAGACGTTTTCAGCCAGAAATTCAAACGCCACCGGATCACGGAAAAAGCTGGTGACACCGATGAGTAATTCACGATAGAGGGAAACAATTTCAGAGGGATAGCCCAACATATACGCAACATAATCCTTAATCTTGTCGGACTGGGTTATGGACATACGCCGCTCAATGCGGCGGGTAATGGTGCTCGGTTTATAATAGGTGAAATCTACTTTACATTTCTCACGGAGCAGCGAAAAAATTCTCACCAGTCCGTCTTCATCGGAGAGCAGCGTCTCTGACCGCTCGGATTTTGACGTATAGGGATGTTTCACATAGGCCAGCAACTGTCCCGGCAGTTTCGCAGGGGGGAGGATAAAATCGGCAACACCGGTTGAAATGGCGGCCCGGGGCATGCCATCAAACTTGGCAGACTCTTCACTCTGAACCATGACCATGCCGCCGGCCTCCTTGATGGCACGCACCCCACGGGCACCATCACTGCCGGTTCCCGACAGTATAATGCCGATGGCCTTCTCACCCTGATCTTCCGCAAGGGAACGGATAAAAATATCTATGGGCAGGTTAATGCCCCGTGAATGATCCTGCTCCGAAAGAATCAGTTTTTGATGAAAGATGGTCAGATTCTTTTTTGGAGGAATGAGATACACATTATTCGGCATAACAAGCATGCCATCTTCTGCCCGATGTACCGGCATGTTGGTTTTTTTGGAAAGCAACTCCACCATCAGGCTTTTGTAATCAGGAGAGAGATGCTGAACAACAATAAAAGCAAGTCCGCTGTCAGGCGGCATATTGGTAAAAAACAGCTCAATTGCTTCTAGCCCCCCGGCCGAAGCACCCACGGCAACAAAATGTGTCGGTTGTTCAAGTCGAACCGTTTCAGGAGCCTTCTTTTTTTTGACCGTACTTTTCATGGGCCTTATCCTTACAACCATCAAGGTGACTTTTATACCTCGCAAGTTAACTATCGTAAATTAAACAACAAAGTTAATAGCGATAATTTACGAGCACTAATTTGATTATTTTGCGAAGTTTCTTAAACTATTTCAAGAGATTTGTCTGTCGTTAGATTGCTACAATGCGAAAAAAAACTTCAGGGTAATCGGAGGGGGCAATGGAGCGTCCGCATCAATGATCCGTGGCGCATTTGCTTCAGAGGGGAAAATGGAGATGGTTGATGAAACGTACGCAGTGCATGGGGGCGTATGGCTCTACGCCCCTCCGATTTACTGCATGCCCCTTCGGGCACTCCTTATTCCGGTGAAGGGGACGTAAACCATTTTTCAAGCATTTCGGCCAGGGCCGACTTATTGAGCGGCTTCGCCAGATAATCATCCATGCCGCACTCAAGACACTTCTCCCGATCCCCCTCCAAGGCATTGGCAGTGACCGCGATTATCGGCACCTGGTGGTTACGCACTAATGAGGAATGGTCCCTGATGGTAGTTGTTGCTTCATAGCCATTCATAACCGGCATCATGCAATCCATCAAAACCAGGTCATACTCACCAAGCTCCAATGCCTGCACCGCCTTGAGCCCATCACCAACCACATCAGCAGTATATCCAATGTTTTTCAGAAGGTTACAGATAATTTTTTGATTAATGGCGTTATCTTCGGCCAGAAGGATGCGAGGGGTTCTCACCTCTGGTGCGACTTCACACAGCTCAGCAACCTCCTCCGCAGGCAGCGTTGAATCCGCTTCCCGGGGGGTGCCACCCCCCTCCGGGGTCCGTTCATGCCTGAGAAGCTCCACGCGAGCGGTAAACCAGAAGGTCGAACCGTTCCCCAATTGACTTGTCACACCAACTTCTCCCCCCAGCAACTCCGCCAATTCTTTGGCAAGTGCCAACCCCAGCCCCGTACCACCATGGGTGCGGGTTGCGGAGCTATCTATCTGGGAAAAGGCAGAGAAAATATCTTTGAGCCGGAACTCCGCAATGCCACTGCCGGTATCATGCACATCGAAACGTACCACTGCGGAACCGGCCTCCATGGCCGGGCACGATACCGTTATGCCCACGGCTCCCCCCTTCGAAGTAAATTTCAGGGCATTATCAAGCAGACCGGTAAGAATCTGTTGAATCTTACCGACATCACCCTTCAATTGACGAGGAACCTCCGGCACTATATGCGCCGTCAAAGCAAGCCCGGCTTCTGTGGCTCGGGAAGCAAAGGTTGCTGTTGTGTCATCCAAAACATTCTGCAGATGAAAAAAACTAGTATCAATATTGAGCTTATTGACCCGCACCAGGGTAAAATCAAGAATATCACGAATTATCCTCAGCAGGTTCTTACCAGACTGTCCGATAATAGTGACAAATTCACGCTGTTCATCGGTCAACTCACTATCAAGCAGCAGATCCGTCATGCCGAGCACTCCGTTAAGCGGGGTGCGCATTTCATGACTCATGACCGCCAGAAATTCGTCCTTGGCAAGATTGGCTATTTCGGCTTTCTCTTTGGCCTTAACCAGTGATGACTCGAGCCCCTTGCGTTTATTAATATTCTCTTTGACTCCAAGGTAATGAGTTATGACCCCTTCTTCGTCACGGAGTGGTGAAATCTTCACCTGTTCATAGGATACCTCACCGTTTTTCCTGAGATTTACAAACTCACCTTCCCATACATTGCCACATCTGATAGTTGCCCAGAGTTCACTGAATGTTTCCGGTGGGGTGAATTCGGATTTAAGGATTCTCGGGTTCTGGCCAAGAGCCTCTTCAGCAGAATAACCACTCGACGTGACAAAGTGATTATTGACAAATTCTATGGTACCTTCTGTGTTGGTAATAATCACCATAACCGGGCTTTGATCAACAACACGGGAGAGCAGGCGCAGCTGTTTTTCAGTACTCTTGCGCCAGGTAATATCCTCATGGGAAACAACCGCATAGATGTCATCATTAATAGAGAACCGATTTACTTTACAGACAAACCAAATATCCCGTGTTGGTGTATGACAGGGATATTCTACAATATACTCGGGTAATGTGCCCTTCAGCACCGAGAATATCCCGGTCGCAAAATCTGTGGCGGACGGTTCCTGTTCACCGACCGGCGGCTGGCAGGCAAAGAAATAATTTGAGCCGACACCACAGTGTACCGGAATCCCGTCATTTTCATTACCGAAGCGATCCCAGGCCTGGTTTGTGGTGACAATGGTACCCTGTTCATTTATCACACAGATGTGTGCCGTAAGACCATCAAGGGTAGCCTTATAAAACGCATCTTGCCGGGAAACCGTCTCTTCGGCTTTTTTCAAATCGGTGACATCTGTTATCAGGACAAAGAAGCCATTCACACTATCAGGAGTACAGTCAGGGATATAGTGACACCAAGTATAACCGGCGTTGCCATCAGACTTAATTAAAGTCCGCTCAAAATGCTGATACTCGCCTCCCCTGGCTGCCGTAATGTAAGGCTCATTGCGGGCATACAGTTCTTCCCCCATAAGAGCGCGGATATGGATGCCTTTCATCTCTTCGGGGCTTTTGCCAAACCACTCCTGATAGGCGCGATTCGCAAAACCACAGCGAAGCTCAGCATCCCAATAGCCGACCATTCCCGGCAGTATATCAATCAGCTTTCTCATGAAGCGTTCACGATCTGCCAGTGCTGCTTCAGCCTTTTTCCGTTCAGTAATATCGCGGATGATGCCAATCGCCTGCCATTCTACTCCCTGTCGATGGGCCGACAGGGACAATTCAATGGGGAATTCATCCCCCCCCTGCCGAAGTGCCGTGGTTTCAACCGTTGTATTGAGAGACGCCCCCTCCCCTGTTTTCTGAAATTTCTCAAAAGCGGCGTGGTGTGCCGCGTGGTAGCGGGTGGGAGCCAATAGTTCATGGAGATTACGCCCGATGGCTTCCTGGTGGCTGTAGCCAAACAGAGTAGTTGCAGCGGGATTCCAGAAAATGATATTTCGGTGAGCATCTATCATGAGAATGGCATCCGAAGTGGAATCCGTAATAGAAGTGAGCTTACTTTCTGCCTCTTTACGAGCTGAAATATCGCGCATATTCCAGAGCAGCAGCTGTTTTCTCTGCAACGTTATGGAACTGAGAGAAGTATCAGCCCAAAAATGCCCCCCGTCAGGGCGTTCAAGTACTATGTCACAGGTGGTAGAAGCTGCCCTGCTGATGTCACGCACCATCTGTGAAAATATTTCTGCGGTACGCCGTCCATCGGGCTGAAGCTCCGGAAAAAAAGCCTCAATGTTCTGACCAGCTATCTCTTGTTTATCACAACGCAACATCAGGAGTGCCGCCCTGTTGCAATCGGTAATCAAACCGTCACGGAGCAGAACATGTGCATCCGCAGAACCCTGAAATATTTGCAGAAAGTCATCCTCACGGTCCTGCCGTTTCTGTTCAATCCGTAAACGCTGGGCACAGGAGGTTAAGCCCTCGACAAGCCGGTCTATTCTCAGCGGTTTCGGCACATAACTATCAATTTTCGCCTCAATGGCACGTACCAGATAGTCAGTCCGTTCGAACGCGGTTACCAAAATAATTGGCACAGACCGATTAACCGTACGGATCTGTTCAGCCATTGACAGGCCATCCAACACCGGCATATGAACGTCCGTTATGATAATATCAGGTGCATGTGATGCGAAAACTTCCATCCCCTCTTTGCCATTTCGTGCAGTAAGCAGAGTGGCGCAGAAACGGGGTAAGATAGATTTCATCTGGCTGAATATTTCGTCATCATCCTCCACATACAGGAGGGTAAGCGTTTTGAGAAAATCTTTATTTAATTTTTCCATATCCATGGGATAAATTTTATCTCCAAAAATTAATTAAAAAGACGGCGAAAGACCATTCATCAAGTACTGAAATTACTCATACACATTACTACAGGGAAAATATATTATTTTTTTAACTTGGAGGAATATATGTCATATAGGTTGCATTCGTCTTATATACCCTCAAGAGTCAGTATCGCCAGAAACCCTAAAGAAAGAGCGGAACAACACACGTCTGCCCCGCCTCTTCGCACCTGTTCCCGGCGCTGTCGATGTGCTATCCTCCCCTACGTTCTCACAACACGGGCAGTTCCGTCGGCAGCCATTTTTCGAGGACATCAGCAAGTACATCTTTTTTAACCGGCTTTGAAATATAGTCATTCATGCCGGATTCAAGGCATTTATCACGATCTTCTTTCATTGCATTGGCAGTCATGGCGATAATGGGAATCCCGTGGTTCAGCACATGTGACTCGGGGTTGCGGATACATTCCGTTGCCTCATAACCATCCATCACCGGCATCAGACAATCCATCAGCACCAGATCGTATTCGATCTTTGACAATGCTGCGACAGCCTGTTCTCCATCCACCACAGCATCCACCGTGTGGCCAATGGTTTTCAGCATATGAAGGGCAATTTTTTGATTAATGATATTATCCTCAACCAGAAGGATACGAGCGGCCGCTGCAGTCGTTCTCCCTATGGAACTATGACCGGTATGCTGTCCGTTCTTATCGTGGCACGCTTTGAACGACTCGGCAGAACGTTTCATAAACCGAGCGGTAAACCAGAATACGGAACCGTTCCCCTCTTCGCTGGTAACGCCGATTTTCCCCCCCATTAACTCGGCCAATTGCTTACAGATGTTTAAACCAAGACCGGGTCCGCCGTACTTACGCGTCGTGGAGGCGTCCACCTGGGTGAATGGTTCAAATATCGCATCGGCACGGGACTCCGGTATGCCGATGCCGGTGTCACAGATGGAGAATTTAAGCATCACAATGTCATTCTGCTCCGATACGAGAGAGGCCTTAACGGTCACAGAACCTTTATGGGTAAACTTGAGGCCATTGCCGACAAGATTGGTAACAACCTGCCGGACCCTGCCCGGATCCCCCCCCAGAAAAACCGGCACATCGTTTTCGATACTATAGTTCAGCTCAAGCCCCGCTTCAACAGCCCGGCAGGCCAACAGCCGATTAACATCATCCAAGACCTGTTCCAAATTAAAATCAATTTGTTCCAGTACCAGTTTCCCCGATTCGATTTTTGAAACATCAAGAATGTCGTTAATCAGTGCCAGCAGATTCTCGCCACTCCTGCAGACTAACCCGGCATAGCCCCGCTGTTCCGGAGTCAGATCGCTCTCAAGCAGTATGCCCGCCATGCCGATAACACCGTTCATAGGAGTACGAATCTCGTGACTCATATTCGCAAGGAACGCACTTTTTGTATGGTTAGCCGCTTCGGCAGCTTCTTTTGCATTCAGCAGCTCCAGCTCAACCCTTTTTCGCTCAGCCAACTCATTATTGAGATGTTCGTTGGTAACTTTCAGCCGCCCTATTGACTCATCAAGCTGATCAACCATGCTGTTAAAAGCGTCTGAGAATTCACCCATAAAATTGACCCGCTGGGAGAAGTCACCCGAAGCGATCATTTTGGTCTGCCAGGTCAGGTGGTACATCGCCGCCTGCAGGGCTTTGATGGTGCCCGGCACGTACCCTTTCTGCGTCACCTTAAAGCCAAGATCACCGGCTGCAAAGGCCATCATACTTGAGCGCATTTCGTAAATAGTGGCATAAAGCTCGTCAAAGCCTTCAATCCCTGACAAATCCGAAGGCACTTCAGCGCCGACGGAGCGGGCATGAACGAGGTCGTTCAGGGATTTAATGGCATGGCTGAGCAGCGTCGCGCTCTGAGATTCGTCTTGTTTCATGGTGTTATGCTATCGCCTTGGCGTCGAAGCGGCACGTACGATCACCGGTACACCAGCAGTCGATTTCTTTCACTATAAATTTAAGCCCGGAAAAGCTCTCCAGCAGCGCGGCAATGAAACCTTCATCGTACGTACAGATTTCATGGGAAAGCTCGGGAAGGCCGGAACAATCCAGATCTTCGGATACGGTCACCGTTAATTCCCCCTTTTCCATATCGGCCTTTTCAACACGTAAAATGCCAATGCCCAACTCCTTCAATTTCTCCGTGAGTTCACTGACAAACTGGTTCAGATCTGTCGTCGGGGTAAGCATATGGGTATAAAACTCTGTTCCAGCCAGAAAGCCGGCCTCATAAAAAATCTTATCAGTGGTTTCCGTTCCCACATGCTGTTCAATAATATCACGAAACGTGAATTGCAATAGCCGGTACACCTCAAGACGGGTAGTATTACCCAGATTCGGGCGTCCCGCCTGGATATCCCCTAGTTGATCCCAAGAAAACTTGTACTTTCTTTCACTGTTTTGTTCACCGTTCACGTTCCACCCTCCTCATAAATATGTTTATATCAACCAAGGCAATCTGTAGCCTACCATTTTTTCAATCACATGTGAAACGTTTTACAATTTCGTTGGCTCTTTGTCCAGAATTTTGCCCCCCCAAGCCCTGGTTCACATGCTGATTTTCTCTCGCTGTTGATTAGGAATCAGCAACCATGAGGACGTGAAAGACGCACTGAAACCGTGGCTCACGCTTTTTGTCGATGCCTTGGTGTCGGCTCATCTCTCTTTGCCCGATGATTATGAACGACGGGTCATTTACGCACTTGACGAAATCAATACTCTCAACAGCACAATTGCCGAAACTGTCCATAAACTCAGTATTACTGGCAGATCTAAGGGAGCGGTTACCATTGCGGGTGGTCAGGGCATGGGAGGCTTTGAGCAAACGTTCGGCGACAAAAGAGCACAGGATATCTGCAACGCCTTGGGCAATTCAATTTTTTACGCACTGGAGCCGATCCTAAAACGGCTGGCTGGATGTCGGACGTATTGGGAGACACTATGTTCCTCGAAGCGGAGGTCAGTCATTCCGCAAAAACCGGAGTTGGTGCTGACGGAACAACAACCCGTATGGTCAGGAAAACTGAAAAGCTTCGCCTGCCAAGCGTGTTCATGAACGTATTGGGTAGTCTCGAAGGCTATGTCCGCCTTGCTGAATACGGGGTTTATCACACTTCATGGAAATACATAAAATTTCCGAAAATGAATAACGGATTTATCCCCAGACCTGACATCAACATGGAAGTCATTAAAGCCGAATACGACGCATTGCAACTTTCACTGGGAAAAGCAGTAAAAGAACTGACTGATTACGAAAAGAAGGTAAAGACAGAATAGCCAGAATGCACTTCAGCTTAGTACACTCTCTTGTCATCTGCCGACAATCACGTTCACTCCAGGCTTTAAGTCGTCCTCGTCAATATAGCCGATTGCACCAGGAGTTGACATTACGAATCTAATAATTTCCGTAGCACCAGAAAACTCAATCGGTGGTGTGCCCTTGCCTATATAACGACGTACCGTCCAATATGCCGTGTATTTGTCCTCGTCTTGCTTCAGATACTCACGTAAGAATCGTGAACGAGCAGTGGCGCCAGCTCTGAAGGCAATTGGTGTTACATCAATGCCGGATACTGAGACAAACTTCCCGGTATAAATTTTCTGAACGGTTACCACACTCATCTTTGGAACATTATTATTTCCTATTACAACAATATCACCCGCATAAGAACTGACAGATGCCAAGAGCACTGTCATCAATATAATTACCATTGATTTCATGACAGTCTCCTTAAAATACAAAGTTATAGGATAATGAGAATACATTTATCACTTTATGCCCCGACTCACCTCCGGAAGGTGCATCAACAAAGCTTGAGACATCGCCTGTCTGAGTACGTGCCCATTCAGCTTTGACTTTACTGGTAGGGGAAACTCGGTAGGAAGTACGCAAAGCAATAAAAGCCTTCTGAATTTTGTATTCAAGACTTACTGCCAATACCTTTGCATCTTTTGGACTTTTTGTTTTAAGGGACTGTTTTATTTCAGAAATAGCGAACAGATGCTTGAGGTCTTTGGGTATATCTGCTCTGTAATAAAATGTTCCATTACGAGTATATATATGGGATGATAACGCATAAAGCCTACTACCAAGAGGTCTCATAAAAGGTCTCACTTTGGCAGTAGGCTTATAATATCTAGTTAAATCAACTAGTTATGTGTTATGGCGGAAGAGGTGAGATTCGAACTCACGGAGCTGTTACACTCGGCGGTTTTCAAGACCGCTGCCTTAAACCACTCGGCCACCCTTCCGTACAGGGTTTTGGTTTATAGCACACCTGTTTCAGTTTTTCAAATAGTAAGAGCAATTAGTCGGCAGAAATTTTCTCAAGCCCCCCCATGTAGGGACGCAATGCGCTCGGTATGACAACCGAGCCATCTTCCTGCTGATAATTTTCCAATATAGCAACCAGCGTGCGGCCGACCGCAAGTCCGGAGCCGTTCAGGGTATGGACAAACTCCGGCTTGCCCTTTTCATCTTCCCGGAACCGGATGGAGGCACGGCGAGCCTGGAAATCACCGAAGGTACTGCAGGAGGAAATTTCCCGATAGCAGCTTTGCCCCGGTAACCAAACTTCCAGATCGTAGGTTTTTGCGGCGGAGAAACCGATATCACCGCTACAGAGTGCCATAACACGGTAGGGAAGATCCAACAACTGCAGCACCTTTTCCGCATGTCCGGTTAAAGCCTCCAGAGCAGCGTCCGACTCGGACGGATGGACGAATTTAACCAACTCAACCTTGTTAAACTGGTGCTGGCGGATCAGGCCACGGGTATCCTTACCATAGGATCCGGCCTCACGGCGAAAACAGGGGTATAGGCGCAATAACTGATCGGCAGATCGCTTTTCTTGAGAATTTCGCCCCGATGAATATTGGTCACCGGCACCTCGGCGGTCGGAATAAGGAAAAACTCCGGATCAACCATCTTGAACAGATCTTCTTCAAATTTGGGAAGCTGCCCCGTCCCCTGCATGGAATCACGATTGACCATAAATGGCGGCAGCACCTCCTGATAGCCATGGCTCTCGGTATGCAGATCCAGCATCAGGTTAATTAACGCCCGTTCCAAGCGGGCTCCCGCCCCCCGATAAAGGGTAAAACGGGCACCGGTTATCTTGGCACCCCGCTCGAAATCAAGGATCCCGAGGGCTTCCCCCAGATCCCAGTGGGGCTTGGCGGTAAAGGCCAGGGTCTGTGGCTCTCCCCAGGTTCTGACCTGCACGTTATCATGCTCCGAACGCCCGTGGGGGGTGTTTGGGTGTGGCAGGTTCGGCACCGTAAGCAGGAAGGAGTTCAGCTGTTCGTCCACCTCACCCAGCTCCTCATCCAACCCCTTAATTTTTTGGGAGACCTCACGCATCTCAACGATCTTACCCTGCACCAGACTCTTGTCTTTGGTACGCCCAATTTCATCAGAAACTGAGTTTCGCAGTGCTTTGAGGGCTTCCCCCTCCTTCAGCAGTGCCCGTCTCCGTTCATCGAGACTCCGAAAGCCGTCAAGATAGGACTCTCCGCCCCGGCGACGCAGGCACTGTTCGATTTCTTCCAGATTTTCACGAATTATTTTCATATCGAGCATGGGGAAACACCTTTATTTTTAAGTGGTAAGCGTGTATGTATCACTATTGTCGATTAATTTATTTAGCATTTGCACCGTGATACGTCAATGCAAAAGAGCCTCCATGTCCACAATTACCATCCGGTTCCTGTTCCTGCTGCTGTTGCTTACCCTCCCCCTGCCCCTCTGTGCAGAAGAGATCATCATTACTGCCGTGGGCGACATCATGCTGGCCGGCAGATGGACTCCCCTGCTGAAAAAGAAGGGGTATGACTACCCGTTCCACGGGGTCAAAAAACTGCTCCTCACCGGTGATATTAACCTGGCTAACCTGGAGTCCCCCATTGCCACCGGCGGGACAGAGTATGCGGAAAAGAAATTCCGCTTCCGGGCGGAGCCACCGGTTGCCCGGGCAATCGGGGCGGCCGGCTTCAATTTGGTAACACTGGCCAACAATCATTCCATGGACTTTGGCGGAGGGGCACTGCTGGAAACCCTGGAACATTTAAAGAAGCACAACATCGCCTGGATCGGTGCCGGTAAAAACCTCGATGAGGCTCGACAGATGGCTCTCTATACTATCAAAGGGAAAAAGATCGCCTTCCTCGGTTACTCACTGACCCAGCCGCTCGAGTTTTTTGCCGGTCACGACCGCCCCGGCACCACCCCCGGCTATGAGAAACTGGTAACCGCCGACATCACCAGTGCCCGCGCACAGGCTGACTATGTTATCGTATCCTTCCACTGGGGGAAGGAGGCCGCCGGCACCATCCAGGCCTATCAGCAGATTACCGCCCGCAAAGCCATTGACGCAGGAGCAGACGTTATCATCGGCCATCATCCCCACGTACTGCAAGGGATCGAGCGATACAAAAAAGGGGTCATTTTTTACAGTCTGGGCAACTTCGCCTTTGCCAGCAGCAGTACCATCGCCGATGTCAGTGCCCTGGTGCGACTCAAGCTGAACGGCGATCAACGAACGGCGGAAATCGTCCCCCTCGATGTCCTCAACAGCCGGGTCGGCTTCCAACCCCGCATCATGACCGGCGAAGGGGGAAAGCGAGTCATAGAAAAGCTGAACACCCTCTCCCGTCCGTTCAAAACCGGGATAGATCAGGATAACCGGGGCTATTTCATTACTTTTTAGAAAGCAAAAAAGGCATTAACCACGAATAACGCCGAAATGACACGAAAAATTCTGTTAGTTACGCATGTTAATGCAAACCTTTTTTATTCGTGCATTTCGTGTATTTCGTGGTTCAACTGTTTTTATACATTACAACAGGTAACCTGCAATGAAACTACTTCTTGCCACTCTACATGCCAAATATGCCCATTCGTCACTGGCCCTCCCCTCACTGGCGGCCTCTTGCCAAAATCTGCCGGGGGTTTCCCTCTCCATCAGGGAGTGGACCGTCCATGATCCACGGGAATATCTGTTACGACTCGTCATGGCAGAAGAGGCCAAACTGGTGGCTTTTTCCTGTTATATCTGGAATATCGAACAGACCCTGAAGATTGTCTCCGATATCAAAAAACTTGCTCCTGAAACAATCATCGTACTGGGAGGGCCGGAAGTTTCCTTCGGCATTTTTGACTGTATGCAACAGCATGGCTCCGTTGACTACATTGTCAAGGGAGAGGGAGAAGTGACATTCCGCGCCCTGCTGTCCGAACTGCTCCAACCGGACAGTTCCGGCCGTACGGAACGACTGGCACAGATTGATAATCTTTTTTTTCGCGACAAAGAGGAGATAGCTTCCGGGCCGGTCGGTGGGGGGACGGTGAAACTGGACAGCCTCCCCTCCCCCTTTGCCGCCGGGTTGGTTGACAGGTCAAAACCACTGACCTATTACGAAACCTCACGGGGATGTCCCTTTTCCTGTGCCTTCTGCCTCTCTTCGGTTGAGGGGGGAGTCCGTTCCTATTCGAGGGAACGGATTGAACTGGATCTTTTACTGTTGATGGAGAACAACACGCCCCAGATAAAACTGGTTGACCGGACTTTTAACTATGACGCCCGCCGGGCAAACCGGATCTGGGAATTCATTCTGGAGCATAACCGCACCAGCCGTTTCCACTTTGAAATCGCCGCAGACCTGCTGACCGAGGACAATCTGGAACTGCTGACCCGGGTTCCGGAGCACTGTTTTCACTTTGAAATAGGGGTGCAATCCACATCGGCAACCACCCTTGCCCAGGTGGGGAGAAACGCCGACCTCTCTCGTATTTTTGCCGCCGTGGCACGGCTCAAAAGTGACACAAACATAGAACTCCATCTGGATCTGGTGGCCGGTCTACCGGGGGAGGATTATGCCGGTTTCCTTGACTCGCTGCAGATGGTGGCACAGGCCAAACCGGATATGCTGCAAGTGGAACCGCTCAAGGTGCTGAAGGGGGCTCCCATGCGGAAGATCGCCGCCCGGGAACAGTACCTCTTTTCGGAAGCACCCCCCTACACCATTCTGGCCAACCCCTGGCTTGATTTTGCCGATATCTGCCGCATTGAAACCATCGGTCGTCTGCTGGATCTGATCACCAAAAATGGCCAGATGGCTGCTACCTTTGCTGTTCTTGAAGAGCATCACCGTTTTGCCGATACCCTGGATCGGATGGCCCGACAGGTTGGCAACGACAATCTTTACAGCCTCTCCAGCAGGCGGGTCTTCGAGCTGGTGGCACGCCTGACCGAATCGCAGGTGCCGCCGGAACAACACCCCCTGCTCCTCGATGCCCTGTTCTTCGACTACTGCCACACCGAAATGCCGATGATGGGGAAATTACCAGATTTTATAGCCACACGGCAGCCACACTGCTGCTGGCCGGGACGCATTGACCTTCCGGAGGGGATACCGGCACCGGTTGGTGGCAGGATCAAAGCCTTCCGCTATACCTTTGCGAACGATTTTCGGGAGAGAGCAACAGGGAGCACCCCCCAGGAAATGACCTTTATCTATATTTCCCAGTCTGGTGAGGGGTTACGGATTGTGGTTGCGTAGGAGATTCCGTTGGTTTTCGATTTGCTGTGCCCAACCATTGAGTTTATCTTCAAGAAAGCTGTCACGTCAGTACAATAGATACTTGTTCCGAACCACCGCAAAGCGATCAAGCCCGACCTGCCACCGGGCAATGACCTCCTCCGGCCGCTGCCCCCCGGTTGTTAACTGGGACCAAACACCCCGATCACCCACCTCGGTACCAAATCCGTCAACCGTCTTAAAGCGGCTCGGGTGAAGCTGATAGATGGCCTGCAACAGGGAAAGGCCCGCAAGAACCGGATCAAACAGTCGCCGGTCTGTTATGGTCACCCCAATCCCGGAGCAGGCTTTACCGGTATAGGGCTGCCCCGCCTGGGAGGGTACGAAACTGACAGCGGTGAAACGAACCCCCGGTAGTGTCCGCTTTTGCATCAGGGTAGCCACCCCATTGCCATCAAACCAGGGGGCGCCATAGAGTTCGAACGGGCGATCAGTCCCCCGCCCCACCGACAGATTGGTGCTTTCCAATATGCCAAAGCCGGGGTACAGCAGGGCCGCCGTCATACTGCGCATATTGGGAGAGGGGTTGCTCCAGGGGAGAGCCGTCTCGTCATAATACAGGGCGCGCTGCCACCCCTGCATCGGAATGACCGTCAGGTTACAGCCGATACCGAACTCCCCGTTGAACAGCCGTGCCAGCTCCCCTATTGTCATACCGTGGCGGGTCGGTATGGGATGAATGCTGGTCAAAGCGCCACAACCACTGCTTTTTTCCGGCACTGGAACGACCGGAATGGCACCCCCCATGGCGACCCCGTTAATCGGATTGGGACGGTCCAGCACCACCACCGGAATGCCGTTACTCTGTGCGGCACGCATCACCAGTGATACAGTGCCGATATAGGTGTAAAAACGGCTCCCCACATTTTGAAGATCAATGACCAGCAGATCAATCCCTTTGAGCATCTGGGAGGTCGGACGACAGCTGATCCCGTACAGACTGTTCACCGGCAGACCGGTTCGGCTATCAATCCCGGAGGGCACCTTGGCATCCTCGTTCCCCCGAATACCATGTTCCGGGCTGAACAGAGCCACCAACCTGACACCGGGTGCGGTGAAAAGAATGTCAATAGTACTTTGACCGTTTGCGGAACGCCCGGTATGATTGGTAACCAGGCCGACCCGTTTCCCTTGAAGAGCATCAAAGTGACGCAGCTGCAAGGTGTCAATACCGGGAAGCACGGAGGCAACAGCCGGTGTACTCAGGCAGAGCAGTATGACAAAGGTGCACATCAGAACCGGCAAACCGCATCACCCCACTGAACAGGCTCCATCATGACCTGACGCCCCAGTTCGGCCAGCAGCTCATCTATATCGGCCACAAACCCTGGCATGATGGCAATGCGGATGATCCCCTCCCGGTTATCAACCGTGCTCATAACATTCATCCCCTCATAGGCTTCCAGGATAAACTTGAGATACACCATGTCACGGTGGAGTACCTTAAAATAGCGGCAGACCATCGCATTACCCTCTGTTGCACTGTTGAGAACCTGTTCCACAATTCCTCCGATGGCCTGATTGCACGTCCTCCCCGGTTATGGGGAGCGTGAGTGTAACAATTTTCACAAAACTGTAAAGCATTATCGGAGCGGCCTGCCGCGTTTTATATTGTTTCGACTTCTCCGTGGTGGTATATAACTCACTTCTTACTCTCGGAGGTTTGCAATGAAACATGGCGAAACCGATTCATACTGGGGTGGCATCGTAAAATCCATGGGGCTGGTGTTTGGCGACATCGGTACCAGCCCGATCTACACATTGACCGTTATCATCGCCCTCACCAAGCCGACCGAGGAGAACGTCTACGGCATCATCTCCCTGATCGTCTGGACCTTGATGATTCTGGTCAATGTCGAATATGCCCTGCTGGCCATGAGCCTCTCCCGAAAGGGGGAAGGGGGCACCATCGTGCTCCGGGAAATTCTGGTGCGCATGATCAAACCGGGCCGACAGATGATATTCGTGACCTTCCTCTCCTATCTGGGGGTGGCACTACTGTTGGGCGACGGCGTCATCACTCCCGCCATCAGTATCCTATCGGCGGTGGAGGGAGCCCTGCTCATCCCCTCCTTAAGCGGCGTCAGCCAGTCCACCCTGATTCTGGCTGCGGCACTTATCGCCGTCTTTCTCTTTGTCTTTCAATTTAAAGGCACTGACAAGGTGGCCAACGCCTTCGGCCCGATCATGGTAGTCTGGTTCTCCGCACTCACCATTTCCGGCCTTATCGCCCTCTGTTCCCACCCTGGTATTATTTCAGCCGTTAGCCCCCACCATGCCATCAGTTTCCTGGCTAAAAACGGCATGGCCGGTTTCTTTGTGCTCTCGGAGGTCATCCTCTGCGCCACCGGCGGTGAGGCTCTCTACGCCGACATGGGACACCTGGGACGCAAGCCGGTCAAACGTGCCTGGTATATCGTCTTTGTCGCACTGATCATCAACTATCTGGGACAGGGGGCCTTTATCCTCAGCCACCCGGATGCCAAGAACATCCTCTTCGGCATGGTACAGTCACAGTCATCCCTGCTCTATATCCCCTTCCTGATCCTGACCGTTATGGCGACCGTCATCGCCTCCCAGGCTCTTATCAGCGGGGTATTTTCCATCGTCTACCAGGGGATAACCACCCGCATTCTCCCCCTGCTCAAGGTTGATTACACCTCCCATCAGCTTAAATCTCAGATTTATATCGGAGCGGTCAACTGGATTCTCCTCGGACTGGTCATCATGATCATGCTGATCTTCCAGAAATCAGACAATCTGGCCGCCGCCTATGGCCTTGCCGTAACCGGCACCATGACCATCACCGGCATCATGATGGTGATGATCTTTGCCCGTACCCAGAAAAAATGGAAAGTTCCGGTCGCCTTCTTTGTGACACTGGTGGATTTTGCCTTTTTGATTTCAAACCTCCATAAACTACCCCATGGCGGCTACTGGTCGCTGATTCTGGCCTCTCTCCCCCTGGGAGCCATCCTGATCTGGACGAAAGGCCAGCGAGCCCTCTACAAGGCTCTCAGACCCCTTGACATGGAAACCTACCTCATGAGTTACGAGCAGATCTACCAGAAAGGACATATTTCCGGCACCGCCCTGTTCTTTGTCAAGGAGTGGAACACCATCCCCCCCTATCTGGTTCACTGCACCATCCGTTCTAATATTATTTACGCCCGCAACGTCCTCATTTCAATTATCCGCACCGACGAACCCTATGGCCTTGAGAGCCAACTGACAGCCAATCTTGGCACCGGACTGGATGCCTTTGTTATCAAGGCAGGCTACATGGAGATGTTTGATATCGAACAGCTACTTAAAGATAACGGCATCGTGGAAAAAGTCATTTTCTATGGCATTGAAGACATTGACACCGTAAATCCGGCATGGAAGATTTTCTCCACCATTAAAAAGCTCACCCCCAACTTTGTACAGTTCAACAAATTACCGGCTGCCAAGCTTCAGGGCGTGGTCACCCGGGTGGAGATGTAAATGACAATTCATTGGATTATGCTCCTCATCGCCCTCGGCATCATCTTGTTGGGAGCCACGGTTTTTACCAATGGCCTTGAATGGTTTGGGAAAAAGATGCAGCTGTCGGAAGGTGCGGTCGGCAGTATTTTTGCCGCCGTCGGCACCGCACTGCCGGAAACACTGGTTCCCCTGGTCGCCATCATCTTCGGCGTGGGGGAATCGGGACACAAGATCGGCGTGGGAGCCATCATCGGGGCCCCGTTCATGCTCGGCACACTGGCATTCTTCATCAGCGGTATGGCGGTGGTCTGGAATCGGAAAAAACGGGCAGATTATCCGATCATGCGGGTAGACACCACCGTCATGAGACGTGATATGGAATACTTCCTGATACTCTACACATGTGCCATAGCTGCCTCGTTCCTGGGGGGGCATCCGATCATCAAGATCGTCATCGCCCTCTCGCTGCTCCTGACCTATGGCAGCTATGTGCTCATAACATTGCGAGGAAGTGGAAACAGCGAAAGCCACGAGATAGAAGAATCGGAGATTGATCCCTGCTATTTTGCTCCAAAATCCCATGACCCCCCTATGGCGGTTATCGGCACCCAGGTGCTTGGTTCACTGCTGTTAATCGTCTGGGGATCGTATATTTTTGTGGAAAAGGTGCAGATAATATCAGAACAAATGGGCATTTCACCCTTCATACTGGCCATGATCATCGCCCCCATCGCCACCGAACTACCTGAGAAATTCAACAGCGTGATCTGGATCAACAAGGGAAAAGACACCCTGGCCATCGGCAACGTCACCGGTGCCATGGTATTTCAGGGATCAATCATTACCGCTATCGGCATCCTCATGACCGACTGGCAGTTAAACAGTGCGGCACTGCTGACTGTTGCCCTGACCTTTGCCTCAGTCGGCCTGGCATACCTGCAAATCAGGATAAAAAAACACCTAACTCCCGGTACACTGCTTGCGGGAGGAGCGTTCTACGCAATCTTTATCATACTCATACTGATGGGGAAAATCTAAAGCCCTGTGCCGTACCACGCCGCGCCAGCTCTGCATCAATAAGATTAAGAATCTCGAATTTTTTCAGCGACCAAAGGGGGGCAACCAGATTATGATGCCCCCCGTCTCCGGTCAGACGTTGAATAAGTATTTGCGGATCAAGACGTTCAAGAAAATCGCAAACAAGCCCGGCATACTCATCCCGTCCCAGCAGCGGCACATCTCCCCGCAGATACAGCTTCTCAAGACCGGTTCCCTTCATGACATGCAGAAGATGGAGC
>CAIRBT010000013.1 GCA_903876875.1 uncultured Geobacteraceae bacterium | reverse complement strand
GTTCGGCAACCGCTGCTTCCAGAATATCTAAGCGTTCGTCACTCATTTCTTCATCGCTCCGTGGATAATCTCGACCGGCTTCACGTTACGGCTATGTACCAGCCCGTGGTAAATCGCCTTGTCCTTCAGGAAAAACTGATTCAGCTTTTGTACATATTCGGTCTTGAACTCATCACTGTCATCAGCTTTGAACGGTTTGACCACTTTAGCTACTAGGTCATTGATGTAACAATGGGCCTTCCTCATTTCTGCATCAAAATAGAGGCCATAAACCATGACGTTAACCACCCATTCAAATGTAGCAGCTTCGTTAGTCATTCCCTTATTAACAGCAAACAGTATGCAATCAACCAGATACTCGTAAGGAAGCTGGTCTGAAGTGGGGATTTGAGGAATAGGAAGGTTTTCAACAAACATCGGCTTATATTCCATAAAACCGCCACTTCTTGTAACACCAAGCGTATGGATGTAATAATCACCAAGAGTTGAATTGAGGACTGACAGCATATACTTTGATGCCGGTGTTATCAAAGGGCTGGGAGCGCTGACATACATACCGGCTTCAACGAGGGCAAATTGAGCGGATACGGCTAGGTTTCCCCATGCAATTTTCTCTTTTTCAAAATTGTCGTAATAGGCAATCGTATCCTGGACTTCAAACCATTTATTACTTGTCCTTTTTCTACTCCCAGGTTCACCAGATTGTTCAAGCGACGAGCCAAATGTTTTCAGATAGTCCCGTACAGCCGGGTACTTGTTAATATCAATATGCAAAGTGGGGAAGGTAGAAATTATCCATAAATCCGCAAATTCATACCTATATCGCTTTAAGTCGCGGCCTCGTAATACGGGTTTGATAATGTCAGAATTTTTAGGGTCTCCGGCAATCAGCTCATCTCTTTTTGCCCGACTAATAATGAAAGCTTCGTCTTTGCCTGTTTTGATTCCGTAATTTAGAGCAATGCCCCATCTTTTAAGTGGCACACCAACGTCTTCAATCTGTTTTCTAATCAGTGACTCCGGCCCCGACGAGACAACCCAGCTATCTGCTGAAAGCCCTGTCAGTGGTATCCCCTTGGCGGCTACATAACCGGAAATGTCATTATCAGCCTTGAAATCCTCTTCAATTCTGACGGCCTGTAAAGGTTTAGCAGTTTCTCCAACAACCAGTTTCCCGATGACGATAATGTTTGTGTTAACCGTGGCAGACTCAAAAACTTGATGATCCCCGAAATCTATCAGGTATTTTGGAGTGGTTTTGGCCGCAAAGAACTCCCGCAATTTTTTACCGTAGTTCGTTCGCATCCACTGGTTTGATGAAATGTAAGAAAGTGTGCCGTTCTGGGATAGTAGTTTATAACCCCGCTCGTAGAAGAGGCAGTAAACATCTCCTGTTTTTGCAAAGGTTTCATAATGCTGAGATTCCCAAAGAACTTGTATCGGTTGCCCGCTGAAACTTTGAATTTGAATAAATGGAGGATTACCAAGGCATATATCAAAGCCATCATCAACACCAAACATCCACACTGGGCTAAAAAACGGCACTGGCTTGCTGTCGTCAAAGGGATCCCAACCGAAAATTCGATTAGGAAATTCCATATCAATCAGCTTCTTTGCCGACAATTCGAGAGAAATGTTATAAATTTCTCCCTGAATGGCCTTGAATTTCTGTTTCAACTGCTGCTTGTCACCATGATTATGTGCTGAATCAAAATAGTTATGCCGTATCCGCTTCAACTCAGCCATCTTCTGTTCAAAATCACCCAGAAACAGCAGACCATGCTTCTTTTCGCACTGTTCGCGGAATGCTTTGTATCCAAGATCAATCAGCGAGTCGGCACAGACAAACTTGAAATCAAGATTGGGGAGCGGTTGTACCTTGTCCGGTTCTTCATCTACAATCAGTGATAACCAGCAACGGAGGCGGGATAGCTCAATCGCCATCGGTTGAATGTCCACACCGTAGATACTGTTTTCGATGGTTTCCAGTTTCAAGTCATACGGTGACGCTTTCGGATTGAGCACCTGCTTGAGCATAACAATCTTTTGCAGCATCCCGATTGGAAAGGCCCCGGAACCAGCGGCAATGTCGATTGTCTTCATGCGGTTCAGTTTTTCCAGCAGCAGTGCCGCTTGCGGTTTCTGCTTTTCCGGTAGTTCAGCGGTGTGGACAAAGTCCGTGTATTCAGCCCCAAGATACTCAATCAGACTTTCTTCAACCATGTAATCCACGATTTCACGGGGAGTGTAGAACGATCCGGTCTGGCTGCGGGCCGATGCACCCGTTTGCGGGTTCTGTTCGGCCAGCAGGTTTTCAAATATCCGCCCCAGCATTTCCGGGTCAATGGCTATTTCGGCATTGGTAGCCGAGTTTTCATCTACTGTGAAGTTGTAACGCTCCATTGTCTCGCCGAAGAATCCGGCAAACCAGTCATTGGGAATCAGCAGTTGAAAGTTATCCTGGCAATCATCGGTTTGTGGCTCAAACAAACCACCGTTCAGAAAACGTAAACCGGCGATACTGGCAGGCAACCCGGGCTTTCTGGCACTTAGCGGAGTGTTGAATACATCGAAGAAGAGCGGTTCCAGAAGCTCGTGATAGTAATTGACGCTATCCGAAACCGTGGCACTGGAAAGGGCGTTACTCCCGACGATCCCCTTCTTTTTCAAGAACCAGCAGAAGATGAGCCGACCAAGCAGGCGGACGGCAAACTGAGCGCGTTGTTCCGGTTTGGTCAAAATACCTTTGCAGTTTGCCAGTAATGTTATCAGAGAATCAAAAGCGGCCTTGATGTCACGGTAGAAGTTTTTGTTGACGATGGAAATATCAAAAGCCTGCCAGATGGCTTTCCACAACACGGAAGGTTCGCTGACGGCAAACATATCCCGCTGGGCAGGCACGGCGTTTACTTTGGCAACAGTATCCAGAATGAAGTCATAAGTTTTGTACCACTGACCTGCTTCCAGAGTAAGTGTCTTACATACCGCTTTTTTACCTTCCCGTCCTGCCAACACAACTTTGAGCATGGTCTGTGACGGATTACCGAAAAACCAGACGGTGTAACGCTCGGCCTCCAAGCCACCAACAAAGCG
This sequence comes from uncultured Geobacteraceae bacterium, assembly GCA_903876875.1. Classification (GTDB taxonomy): domain Bacteria; phylum Desulfobacterota; class Desulfuromonadia; order Geobacterales; family Pseudopelobacteraceae; genus JACRCG01. The sequence continues at coordinate 5,167 of CAIRBT010000013.1, read as the reverse complement.
GCGGGTGATTCGCTCTATCTGTGATTTAGGGAGTCGGTCGTCGTTCAACCGGACAAACAGAAAGAGAAGCTGGGAAACTGTTCCTTTAGGCAAACAGAGAGTACGAATATCATGTTGATTTGCAAATGTAGGATGATCCGCAATATTACGGAGTACCTCACCACCAAAAAGCTGTTGTTGCGATGGAGGCAGAACGCTCTCCCAATTGACCGGCCCGGTAACGCCAAAAGTACGAATCAGGGATTCACAGAGTTGCTTATAATCAAGTTTCGCGCTTGTCTCGACAAGTTGCTGAATCATATAAAACCTCAACTACAGTGGGTAGTTCCAATTTTAGGAATGTGCCTGCACTTCAATATTAGGCCAAGGCTTGCCATCTAAAATATCAAAATTATCAATTGTGGTGCCAACGTGCCGATTAAATCTTATATGTGTTGGGTAATAAGCTGTTTCAGCAAACCAGATTTCGTCTACACCATTCAGCTTTGGATACGTTGGCTTCAGCTTCTCAATCTCGCCAAGTATATGTTGTTCACTCGTATGGAAATCGCGCTCAAATAAAAGAATCCGTTTACTTGCCGCAGTATTCACCAATTTTGGGAGCTTATCGGCACGGGACTTGTTGACAGACTTTCCCAAGTCAACATCACCATACCGGCGGATTAAAATACAATTATTACCTGGAGTTGCAATGACTTTTACCTGTAGGGCCAAATCCAAAGATGGTTGCTTTCCTACGTTACTAATCCGGCACACTTGGTATGTCTCCCCATCAGGGAACAATGCAATATTGGACTTCAACCATTGATGTAGTTCATTTACAATGTCATCCCATCTATACCCTTTTTGGAGCGTATCTCGTTTAACATTGATAAAGATGGTTCGATCCGGCATCCGTAGAGAATCATCGTTTTCAATGGATAGAATTCTTTTGAACTTGGCAAAATCAGCTCGATCTCCAATAAAAAGCTCAACAAGGGTTAGCTCCAGAGCAATCGACACAGTGCCAGTTGGAGTTGGCCGTTTGATGAAAGCATCTACCGCGCCATCTTCCGTTTTATCAGGCCATTCAATCTCAGATGAGGCCCACAAGCCATCTTCGTAGCCTGAAAAAAACATCTTAATGATGTCTTCGTCTCTATCTCTTTGTGGCGCTGGCATAATCCCTCATTACCCTCCTGCTCAATATTATTCAGCCGCATAATACCCGAACCATATAACCGGATCAGGCGCAATATGCGGTTCGAGTTGCTTGACAAAGTGAACCGATTGGATAGCCAGCGAGTCAAGGAAATCAAGTGACACGCGGTTGTCATTGCGGCGAAGATAAGCCCGCAAACGGTTATCCACTGCCAGGTTGCGACCGGTGAGCAAACTTTGCATGCGGCGGATATTATCCTGTGAATAGCGTTCGGCATTATCTGACAACAGGCGCAACAAGTCTGTCTTTGCCTGTACGATGGGGTTTGACCCACCGCCTTTTTTTACTCCAAGAAACTCCCCAAAGTCGCCACCATCCATGGTTTCCTGAACGGCCTTTTCAGATGTGAATAGCTCCGTTGCTTGCCGGATTAAGGTCTGTTTTTCGTCAAAGCTGATACGTTCGGTCTGACGCTCCCGGTCAAAAGAGCGGATACGGCGCAGGGCGGCAAGCTGGTTGTCCATGCGGCCAATCTTAGCGCCATCATGGGTTAGGTAATCAAATTCACCATCACCGATATTGAACACCAACAGCTTGTCTTTTCCGGTCATGGCCGGAATGGCGCACCACTTGTTGAAGTTCATGGCAAGCAGACGCTCCCGCTCTTCGTCGGACGCACCACGCATGAAATCACGCAGGTCATTCTCAAATACTTCGTCAAATGCCAGGTCATTTTGCCGCTCCAGCTCTTCAGTTGCGTTTCGCTGCCTGCTGGTATCTCCGGAATAAATATCTTCCATCAGCCCGAATTGACGGTCGCTGATCTGTTCGCCAAGTACGCTACTGTCTATCCCCACGCTGCCGCCGATAATCCGTATCTTCTCCTGAAGTTTCTTCATCAGCTTTAGAAACTTTTCAAGCTGGGCTTCCGGACGGAAGTTATTGATAAGAACGTCATCAAAGGTCGAACCAAGACGGTTGATCCTACCGTTACGTTGGATCATCTTGACCGGGTTCCAGTGTAAGTCATAGTTAATAATAATGCCGCAATCCTGAAGGTTCTGGCCTTCGCTCAAAACATCGGTGGAAAAGAGCAACCGCAATTCCGGTTTGCCGTTTACCTTGCCATCCACAACCGCCTGTTTTTGAGCCACTGGGGAAAAACGGCGCACGTATTCCTGTTTGTACTCACCGTTCTTGCTCTTCAAAAAGGCAACTTGATCACGTTGCAAGTCGAGTTCTGCAAGGAATGAATCATCCATCTGCTGTCGCAGGTACTCAATGGTAGTGGCAAAATAGGAGAAGATCAGAACCTTGCTCCCTTTGAGTCCACCACTTAATAACTGCTTCAAAGTCTCCAGCTTGCTGTCTTGTCTGATTTCCGCCAGGACTTCACGAATCAGGGAAATAATATCTTTATCCTGCTGAATGAAAGCCTGTATCCGGTCTACCCGGTAATCAGCCTGACGAATTGAGGCGTAGGGCGTTTTTATGGAATATGAGGTATCTCGTGCTTGTCGCTGCCGCTCCCTCTCGGTAAAGCGTTCAATTTCACCATCAATCAGTTCCATGATGTCATCATCCGGTTGATCATCATGGCGGGTAAGAGCCTTCTGGATGATTTCCGGGCGGATAATGCGTGACTGTTCAAAGAAGACCGATTCAAAGGTTTCAAGATAATTGGAGTAGCGGTCAATCCGTTGCTTGAAAGTGTAAATAGACGAATCGAACGACTTGAAGAGTGTGACTTTCATGACACCGGTCAGGCTGCCACGGGCGCGAGCCTGTAACTCTTCATCGGTGGTACGCTGTTTTTTTTCCGACAGGTAGCTGTAGGGAATCAGCTTGAGATTGTTAATGGAACGGTCAATAAAATGGAATATCGACTCGAACTCAACCGCCTTCTTACGCTTCTTGCCGGTAGTTTCGGAAAAGTTGAAGAAGTCCAGTAGCCCTTGCTGCTGCTCTTTCTCCTCGTCGGTCTGGTCACGCTCTTCAGTAAAGGCCGCATAAAGAGCCAGGTTTTCGGTTTCAAGTGCGGTAAGCCGTTTGTGAATCACTGCTCTGATTGCCTTGCTGTCTAACTCATACAAGATGCTTTCCAGACGTTCATCAGGAAATTTAATCGGTTGCCCCTCGTTTATAGTCGCATCGGGAAAGTCCTTTTTGACTTGATGCTTGGTGCGCTTGACCATGATCTTGTGCAGGATCGGGTACAGGTCGGCAAAGGCATCATCCCTTCCGTTGGTGCTGAACTGGCGCTGTATGTTGCCGAAAAATGATTCTATGTCCTGAATGCCAAAATGGGTGAAAAACTGGCCGTCACCCCCTTTGGAAAGGATTATCTGATTAGCCAAGTCTTTAATGCCGTTGTTGACCGGGGTTGCCGTAAGCAGTAGAACACGGGGAACGGTGGAGCAGAAATCACGGCAGGTAAGAATTTCCTGGAGGTTCTGAAATGATTGGCTTCCTTGTGTTTTCAGGTTGTGACTTTCGTCAATCACCAGCAGATCAATGGCATTAGATGCTTTGGATGCTTCCTTGCGGCGTTTGAGCTCTTCACGGACACCCGTTAGGCTGTGCTCATTGCCAAATTCAGTAATGGAGAAAACCGGGGCATTGACGGTGATTTCTTCCAGATGCCGTTTCCAGTCATCCCGCAGGGAAGCGGGACAGACTACGACAACATTTTTGCGCTGGAAATAGCCGTACTCCTCAATAACCCGCCTTGCAATGTAGGATTTGCCCAGACCGACACTGTCACCCACAAGACACATACCAATTTTAGGATTATCCAGCCGGGCTTTAACCTTGCGGTAACTCTCTTCCTGAAAAAGGGTCAGGTCGGTGCGGCTCTCAAAGCGTTCTTCATTTTTCAGGGACTCTTCGATTTCTATGTCATCGCCGTAAATCTCATACAGAATACGGATATAGATTTCATACGGTGAATAGCTCTTGTCACCGAACTTGCTCAATCCGAGCACTTCCAGGGTGAATTGCTCGTTCCAGTCAATGCTGACCGAGTCACTCCACATTTTTTCAAACCAGCTCAGGTGGCTTGGGTCTTGGCACAGCGACGTGGGGCGAAAGTTGACAATGCGGTGGTCGTCCTCAACTGCGTTCAGTTCGGTGTTTCCCATAAGACCGGCACGGGTAAAATTGGAACTGCCTATGATGCCAACGGCTTTCTCGCTTTCAGCACCAATGATGTAACACTTGGCATGGAGAAAATCGCCTTTGTAAAGTTTGACTTTGAGGGTGCCTTTCTGAATGGCTTCAATCATGAAGCTGGCAACCTCACGGTATTCATTCGTAAATGGAAGATCGGAAAGGTCGGCGTTAAGGTGTTTTTCAGGAAAGGCAGTATCGAGCTGATTGACGCGAATTTTTGGTTCCTCACCGATCAGCAGGTGTATTTCATTGAACATCCGCTGTGATAGAAAGTTCTTGAGTGCCGGGAGTATTTCACGCATAGCGGGAAGATCCCAGTAACCTGTCGCCACCGAAAACCGTGTGTAGTTGCCTGATTCTAGCAGTCCAGATAGAATTGTTCCAAGCTGGACGCGGTCATTAGAATTATCGAGAATGGAAGGAATCGGCATAGCTTAATCCAAGTGAAACCATCATAGGTACGTATCGGTATAAATTTATATTTCTTATCAGAAATTGGAGGAAATAGCCAACTGAAACCCCTTTCATTTCGGGGGCTGCGATAAAAAAATGAAAAGAGTGTTATCACGATAAAGAGAGCCATTGTGGCTTCTGCTCCAAAGATCAGTTACTTGATATTATCGCACTAATGAGATGCTGCCAGTTTAAGTACCCGGCGGGAAGACTCCTGGGAGTATCAAGCGGCGGGGTGATAATGGCACCTAAAAATTTGTCTGTATTCGCTCTTGCATTCTCCCGTGTGACTCTGCTATTCTCATTCGCCCCATTATACCTCTTTATCTGATCAGTGAAAGGATCACTCCATAATGCTGAAAATGTTTGATTATCTATTCGGGATGTTTTCCAACGACCTTG
>CAIRBT010000012.1 GCA_903876875.1 uncultured Geobacteraceae bacterium | reverse complement strand
CAGTGATCCACTGATTACTGCTGAGGCAGATACATTTCCAGTTAGTCTGATACCATTGGTCAGTGCCGCCGTGACAGTTGTTGATGATGTGACGGAACTGGCGAATCCGGCTGATACCGTCAGGGCACCTGCAGTAGTTGCCGAGGCGGAGATATTACCAATCAACCTGATATTGACGGTTATTGCCCCAGTAGATGTTGCCGATGTGGAGACAGATCCTGCTAGACTGATACCGGTGGAAAGCGACGCGCTTGTCGTTGCAGTCGCAGTGACAGCAACGGACAAATCGATGGGGCTTATTGTTGCCTCTTGGGCTGATATCGGCGTTGAGCCTATGGAGGAAGATGCAATCATTATAGTTCCGGATTAATTATCGCCTTCATTTATGCCAAAATATTTATCTTCCGTCCATTGAGCCTTGTGAATGTCCTCTTCCAATACCCATTGCAGTTTTGACAGTACATAATCTCTTGGCTCAGAGTAGTAGGTTGTCTGACAGATGGTCACAGCTCAGTCAGGGGCGTGGTTGAACAGCATGAATAACTTCGGTAGTCTGTGGTTGTATTTGTCCATTTTTGATCTCTAAGAAACTGTTATAACTATACTTGGAACCCCTGTTGCATATGCTCCGTACCCGTCGCATACACATTGGTAAGTTCCAGCTACGTTGCAAGTACCTTGGGCGTAACCTCCACTACCTCCACTGTATCCCGTGTCGGAACTTAAGCCATTGGCTCCACCACCCACTGCTGTTGTTACAGAAGTAAATCCAGAGGCATAACCAGAACCATCTCCACCAGGGTTTCCTTGGTAGACGTAACCTCCGTATGCATTTCCGAAACTTGCACCGTCCATTCCTGCCGTACTATCATCATAACTGCCGCCACCGCCACCGCCACCAGCCGCTATATAGGGAGACACAGGTGAAAACCCGCTACTATTGACAAAAGCAGAGGCCCCACCGCCGCCACCGTCCCAATCATTACCGCTACTTCCACTATCACCTCTAACAGTAGCCGTGAACTGCGACATATTGTTGAATGTGTAGATACCACCAGAAGTACATTTAATCCCGTTTATGACGACTTCATTTACTCCATAGTCATAGTTTAAAGTGACCACAAACACGAAGGTTTTCGTACCGCCACCACCGCCAGATGGAGGTACTTTCATCCTCAGCATATTAGCAATCATGACGGCCACACCATCCGAGGTAATGCGCTGACGAGTTCGGCTTCAGCAGGATACGGAGTCACCAGCATCTCGTAACATTTAGTCCACACAGCGTCCCGCCATGCTACACAAGCGGCCCCTTCTGCTGCGTATATCGGATTTGTTGACGTTGCATAGGAACAAGCAGCAAGAATACTGTCATAGCCCTTTGCAATGGCACTTCTGTCGAGTCTCCGTTGTACAGCCTGAGTCAGGAGGCGTTTCCAATCATCATTTGATACCGGTATAATGATATATTCACCAACAGGCTTGCCTTCAACTACGTTCAATACCAACTCGTAGGTATGATAAGCATCCCAGTTTTCAAGTTCGGTGATGACTATTTGATAAAAGTTGTATTCTTCTCTCTCAGCATCAGAGAGATTATTAAATCCATCTATGTCTGTATTTTCATCAATCCTGAAAGATATTGGTACATCATCGTATTTCACCGCTATTTCGTTGTTGATTATTGTGCAGTACATCATGCCTCCTTGTACAACTGAGTGTACCAAGTGGTAGTGCCATCCGAGAACATGGTGTAAATTGTCTTTTTGCCACTCGTAAAATTTATGCCGGGATCAGTGGTGCCAAGATAAGTCCCCCAATTGGTTCTTGTGATAGCTGTTCCAGCTCCACCAGTAAGCACAATCGTAGCTCCCCATCCGTAACCGCTCAATACGTTTGCTGTCGGCATTATTATTGTGCCGTTACCAGTTAGAGTACTAGTGACAAGAGTGCCAGTTGATGCTACCACCGTTAGTGTTCCAGTTCCGAGATTACCGCCTGCTTGAACAAGCTCAAAAATGCCAGTCAACTTAGGTGTAGTTAACGTCTTGTTGGTCAGTGTTTCCGTGCCGGTCAAAGTAGCAAACCCCGCCAACGCCGCCGCCGATACAATCAGGAACACGTCCTTTGTTCCCGCTGCAAAACTCACTGCCGACCCTGAATTGCTGCTGGCCTGTACGGTGGTTCTTGCCAGAGTGGTGTTAGCGGTGAATGTCCCCAAGCCCACTTCCCAGTCACCGGTTGCCGCATCGGCAATGCAGTAATAGCAGGTATCGCCATTAGAAATTGCAGCATTGAAGGTACGAAACCCTGGTTTCGTACCGGCAAGCGTAATGCTGCCGGTACCGGTGGTGGTGGTTGTCTCTTTTACACGGTCTGCAAATTTGAGAGCCATGACTTATTCCTTAGTCCTCGGTTACGGTCAGCGCTGCCGCTAAAAACTGAGGGGCCGCATCACCATTGTTAACGGTCTTAGCAATGCTCAAGGCACCCCAATACAGCTGATTGCCGGAAGAAATCGCATCATATACAGCAAAGTGCGTGATTAGACCCCAGCTAGCAGTTGGTGCCGGAAACGTGATGGTAGCGTTATTACTAGTTGTGCCGCTAGATCCGGTGGATGCGGTTGTGGATGCAGCAGCCTGTGTTCCCGCAAAGCTTGTCAGTGATGCTGTGATGCCCACTCGGGCATAACTGCCGCCAGTGACTTCCGTACCGCCGCCACTATCCGACGGAGCTGCCGTCAACAGGGCAAAATACAGGGTGGCCGGGGGGATGAAGGTTTGGCCGCGAAACAGAAAGTCTATCAACTTGTTCTCCAGATAATCCGATTTTCCTGCCATGACAATTCTCCTTTCGTTTGTATGATCTGTTAGATCAGATCAGTTCGTATTACTATTCTGGCACCGGCGGCAAAGGCGGTTGCTTCCGCTTCCGGTGAGTCGGCTTCCTTTACTAGGAAGTGCATATCAAAATCATTCAGATGGGAATTCATGGGGTTCATTTCTGCAGCGGTCAACGGCTGTGAATTGGCCATGAAGTCCACCCACTTTATAGGAGAAAGATCGGCTTCAGGCAGTGCGGCAAAGAACGGCTTGAAACCAGGTGAGTGTACGCGGCAGAGATACTTGGTAATAATATTGCCCCTGCTATTGGGCCACACGGCGATGGTAAACTCGCCATAATTGTCCGTTATGACGCTCTCCCTTATTGGCCCAACATGTTCTTTTGATTTGGCATCCCAGACATCGACTGGTGCTCCGGACTGGTTGACCAGATCAAGCGTGATTGTTACCCCTGCCAGCAGTACGCCTGACGGGCTGAATAGCTGGTTGCCTGCATTGGTAATTGTTCTGATAACAAGAGCCATGTTATTCCTCGCACTATCCGCCATAATTACGGCGGATAGTATAGGTAAATAAATAATTAATCAATCTGATTTTTTTCCCATGCCATTGTTTTCTTTTGCGGCTTGAACGTGCGTGATTTCTGAATACTTTCCGCCTTGATAATCGGTACCAGTCCGAATGCCTGCGATTTGCGAAGTTCAGTATTGTATTTGACAACGCCACGCACAGCGGCTTTCATCTCTTCCGGATTCTTTGCCCTGCGGATGTTGGCGAGAGCATCATCGCGTTCTGATTTCCAGTAAGCGTTCAGATCACGCTCGTCACTTTTCAGGTTAGTACGCTCACTGATATCCAGAGGATTAAAGCCAAGCATCTTCTTGGCAACATCGGTGCCGCTATACTTTACTTGGCGGCCTGTCTCGTCAAAGATCGGCTTACCGCCCAACGTAGTGGCACCCTGATTGTACTGACGTGCTGCTCGCATAGGGTTTGCCGCGAATTCAGGAAGAAGGTTTTCAACTGCCCTGACATAATCTCCCTTATTGGCCGCATTCAAAGCCATTCCCGGCTTCTTGAGTAATCCGCCCCATGCACCGCCGATACGCTCCCCAAAGGTTTTTTCAGGATCAGAGATAAACGGAATGTTGACGGCAAGCGCACGGCTCATATCAACACCGGCCACGGAGGTGACACCATGATTGACGAAGTTCTGTACGATCTGTCCCGGCACACTGTTACCGGCTGCATCCTTGACGAACTTTTTAAACTTCATTTTGTACGACACGCCGAACCATTTCATAATCCAGCTGTCCATATCATCGGCACCGGGAAGGGCAAAGACACCTCCCAAGGCGGCAATGGCTCCCAGACTCCGGGCAATGGTGGCAAACTCCCCGTCTTTGGCACGATTGAACATCCAGTGCATGTAATTGTGAACGTATCCCTGGAACAGATAGGCGGTCTTGCCCAATGGACCCGACTTGCGGACCATCTCGGGAAGGTTCTCTTTGCCCATAACGTAGTGGGTATTGTTGACAAAGGTTTCGGCTTGCTTATACGCCGCTTCATCTATTGTCCCTGCTGCGCTCTTCTTAAATATGCGGTAAGCCGCAAGTATGGCCGGTTCACGGTTGAGGCGCTGTTCAACGAACTGGAAGGGAGTCATTGAGAGTTCGGTGAATTTCTTCCAGCCGGTACCGAAACCCATTTCCTGAGAGCCGGATATCTGTCGGATTGCCTGAGCCTGAGCCGTACCCTCTCGGACTGCCCGGAACAATACATCGTGTTCCTCTTTGGTGAGTGTCCCGGTACCACCGCTCTTGATGTTGATAAAATCGGCCATTACATCTTTTTGTGCTTTTGCCAGAGCGGCAATACCTGAGCCCTTATGACCGGCCTTTTTCATCATCAGGGAAAGTTCAGCCTGGCCAACGGTATAGTTCTGGAAGGCGTTCAAGAGTGCAGATGAAACTTTGAAGCCGAGATAGTATACTGCACCGACGCTACGGAAAGTTGCAGCCAACTCATCCATGTAGGTGCTATTCTTCATTGCGTCCTGAACGTAATCATTCACCCAGACCCTATCGCCAGGATCAGCCTTACTGATATCCTTGGCTGCGCTTGTTGTCTCGATGGCAAAGCGCATCTTAGAGAGCCAGCCGGACATGCCGCTGATATACTCTTTCAACACTGTCTGATAATCAGTGTCATCATAGCCTTCAACCATGTTTGTCTCGCGGCTGATACCGTGACGGCCAAAGCCCTGCGCCATGATCTCCTTGGCGATTTCCTGAAATACTTCGTGCTTGAGTGACTGCCACTGCTCGACCGACATTTTACCGGTAATTCCTGCTTGATCGAACGCCTTATTAAGCAAGGACTCTACCGCAATATCACTGCCCTTATATTCCATCAGCTCAGACGGCGTAGCATTGTTGCGCTCATACTCAACTTCATACGTAGCTGCATCGTCAAAATTACCTTTGAGGTGCTTTTTGAGATCGGCCTGCACTTCCCTGACAAGGCTCTTGGCCCCCGTCTCAGTCAGAGTCGGTTTCATGTAGACCTTGACCCGCTCCCCTTCCTCATTCGTTGTATAGACGGATACATGCCAGTCACCATCTTTACGGTTACGCGGTGCATAGCCTCTCAGGTTGCCCCATTCACTCTTGAGCTTGTCCAATTCACCTCGATAGCCAAGGATATCCCGGAAAGCAGAAAGCATGTTCCCTTGGTGTTTCTTCGCAGTCTGGTCAACCTGTTTCCAGAAGTCACGATAAGCGGCAATGACAGCAGGGCTCGCCTTGATCTTGGCGGGATTCTCTCCGCTGGCAAGTTCTTCATCAGTGAGGTTCCGCTTAAGGCTGCGAATCAGATGGTGAACCTCACTCGCTTCTTTTGCATCAAGCCCTGCGGCACGTTCCATGTTTTTGTTCAGGAGTTCGACCAGATCAGCGAACCACTCTTGATCCTTGTACGGCAGCATCGACAGTTCATCAAGCTGCTGAAAGCGTACCCGATTGGCGGCATTCATAACTTCATGAAAGGCCCGATATGCTTCTACAACGGTTTTTCCGACCTTTCCGAACTTGGTTTTCCCGCGATACAGTTCATCCCGGGTGAAATATGTGGCAACTCCGTTTTCATCGCCGTGCTTTATCAAGTCGTTAAACTGCTTCAATTCTTCTTTGCTGGCTTTCTTAAGGATATTATCCAGCCCTTCAACTCCGGTATAGCCTTCCGATGCCTGGAACAGATCAGAGATAATGCCGTTACGGTTCTGGCTACGCTCAAGATTGAGGTTGACGACATGGCGGCGTATCGGCTTGCCTTCGCTTCCGAACCATGGATTAGAGAAAATCTTGCCGATGTTGGCTTTCAGGCGTTCAGGGATACTCTGGCCGGCCATTTCAATCAGGCTTTTGACCATATCGGTGACTTTGGCCGGGGCGTTGATCTTGGCGGCGTGTTGAGAGATGGCTTGATCTTGGAGTGAAAACTGTGCCTTGACATCTTTATCAACTGGAGTATTATTATTATAAGTCTGGTTCTCAAGACCCTCTAGCATAGGCTTCGGTGAAACTTCGGTTTCTTGCCTACGAGCGGTTTCGGAGGACTCTTTAGCCGAAAAAGAGGTAGTGGGTTCGTCCTTCGGTAACGATTGGCGGCTTACTCCGGTATACGGTTCTTGAACCACTCCGGGAGATGCGGTGCGTCCACTCCAGACAACTTTTCCAACGGCCTTCATATTGAAGGCCGTTCTTATTGAGTAGTACCCGCCACTATGTAATCTTAATTCCAGAGCTGCCCCACCTCTCGGACTTCCTTCTGCAAAAACATATAAAACCTTCGGATCACCAGCGTCCCTGATTGATGTCACTCTGGAAAAGATCGAATGTACATATTCTTGTGCAGACATTCCGAGCTTTTTCAGATCATTGGTATGTTCTGCAACTATGTGGTCAACACCAAACCCCCTGTGCAGGCCAATGTGCTTACCAACCATCAACCGAACAGGCGCTTCGGGAAACCTGCCATCAGTACGTTTTGCTACTTCTTTAGGGATAGACCAGAAGTCAATGCTACCATTTAATGTAATAAAGTCGGTGGGCTTGTTTCCGGTTTGCCCAAAGTTAGGTTTGTTTGCGTCATCCAATGCCAATTGTGCCTCATCACCACCCAAGTCAACCGACAACCGCTTTTCCCCAATGCGTAACATCTCAGCCACGGCCAGAGACAATTCGCTATCAGATACATGCGAGATAAGCCCCTGCTGACGTAACCAGTGCTTGACATACATGAATAAGCGTTGCATCAAGCCTGACGGTTTCCAGTCTGCATTCACGGCCTGTTCTGCTATGGCGGCGGTCGCTTCTTGAACGGCACGACGATATTGTTTTTCGTCTGTCAAGTCATAGCCGTAACGTCCGGCTATCCGCTCAAGCATAAGGTGAGCTTCTTTGGCGGCTTCTGTTTTACCGTTCACGGTACGCTTGAACCAGTCAACAGCCAGGTCAACAACTTTCTTGGTCTGTCCGGCGTGTGCCAGTTCGTGACCGATTACCAGTGCCTTGACTCGTTGCAGATCCGGGACGTTATCGGTTATGACGTGAATGGTGCCGTGCAACTCCATTGCCTGAACGTGAGAGGGGTTTACCTGGGCCTTGGTAATTTCAGCCTGTGCGTTCTGTGGAAGATCAGAGACGGATTGAACAACATTGACACGCTTGGCTATGGGGAGAGTTGATACCCATGTTTGAGCCGTGGAAGCTTTGATTCCAGTAGCACGCTTACCATTCAGTTTAAAACTGACATTCTTACCGTCAATATCCTCACGAATACCACTCTTGACAGCTTCAGACACATGGTATAGTATTTTATTTGGGGTTAGTGCGCCGCTTGTCCGTGGGGGAATTGAACCCCTTACCAGCTCAAGCAGCCATTGACCTTTTTGTTTATCCAGAGTTTCAAGTAAACCCTTATTTACCCATTCCGCATATACCCCTGATGGCTTACCATATATACTCGCGATATCATTTACTTCGAGATTACCGACTTTTTTCTCAATATGCACTGCCGCGATAAGTTTTCTGCCGGCATGTTCCATTTGCAGTAAAATAATCTTAGCGCCAGCTTGCGTATCAGAAGCAAAAACCGCGATAGGGTTATTAATATGACGGGGCAGGTTATATAATAGTTCTGCTGGTATATCGTGCTTTCCGCTACCATCTGACTTATTACCGGTTATTTTATTTACTACCCCAAGCTTCATAACAATTGGCAAACTAGGAATGCCAATATTTTTGAGAATGCCAGACGGTTTACCAAGTTTAAAAATGTAACGTGGGTCAATTTCTCCGTTTATTACTGCGTCAATAGCATCATTGAATGTTGATACTACAGGGGCATCCGGTGCAAGGGCGAAATTAGCTGCGCCATCAGCAGTCGCTGCTGGCTTTACTTCATCCGCCGTCAATTCCGCCTGCAACTGAGACAATTCGGCAATTTTCTCATTGAAGGCTGCTTCATGCTCAAACGGTGCGCCGATTCTCTTTGCCAACTGCTTCAGCTTGGTTTCATCGTCAGTGAGATTAGATTCTGTTCTTCGGAGCGAATCAGACACATCGTTCAGACGGTTGAATACCCTCCGGGCAAGGCCAGCACCATCAGTCCCCTGCGGATACATCATCATGTTAGCGTCAATCTCTGACGGGACATTATCAGTTATCTGTATGATATTGCTGTACTGAGTTGTCACTGCTGACACTGCAACAGTAGCAACCATCGGCATACCGTTTATGCTTCCGTACTCCTTAGAACCTGTCCATATTGTACTGATTAATGTTTTGCCTGTAGACTCTGCAATTCGTTTATCGAATTCAGTATCTCGTTCATTTTGAAGATCCAACACCGCCTGATTATACGCAGCAATAACCGCATCTCCAAATTCACCAGCCTTATCAAAGCTCCGCTTACCGACAACACCCTTGAAGCTGCTGCCAGAAATATAGCCACCAACAGCCTTTACCGCCTCTTTCAGTTTGGTAATGTGTTTCATGTACGCAGTGATATTCCATTCCGCTGTGTTCTTATCGCCCCGCATCTGACTCTGCTGCTGAAAGTGTGCTTCTTTCAAGCGGGAATAGCGTTCAATATCAGCTTGCAAGCCAACCAGTTTGATAACCCGCTCGTCACCAGACGATAAAGCACGGGCCATTTCATATTGACTGACTTCTGAAACATCTTCCATCGTGCGCAGATTATCGTCACCCATAAAGGCTTGCTCGATAAAGCGACCTTTACGGCCTACCATCTGCCACATGGTAGAATCATAACTCCCCTTGGTTGAATACCAATTTGCTTCAATCTCGGTATTTTGGTTTCCTTGTCGGATAATACGACCGTGAGCCTGTTCAACAGCAGACGGATACCACGGCGGGTCAATGTAATGCAGGGCATAGAGTCGGGTTTGTAGATTCTTTCCGACTCCCAAGCTGTTAGCATGGCCGATGATGATCTTCTTGCGCCCTTCGCGCATATCCTTCATGACTGACAACTGTTTTGCGCTGGTATCATATTCATCAAACCACGCCACTTCACCAGCAGGAATACCGGCTGCTTTCAAGCGCTGATTGATCCAAGCCCGTGCATCAAAACCACGCGAGGCGGCAACATTGGCACCAAAGCCATGATTATAAAAGACAACCTGAGTACCGCCTTTTATCGGAGAGGGCTTGCCGTCAACTCCATTGTATTTATAATCCTTCGTATCCTTGTACACCCGGATAATTTCATCAATCACGCGGTTCAGTTTGCTATCAGTATCGTTCTTATTCGAACCGACCAGGCGCATATCAATGGACGATAAACGGCCATCGGTAATGATATTGATAATCGGGTCAGGGTTTCCCGGTTGGTCCGGTGTCGGTTTCCAGTCCCGTGCCCGCTGCATACGTGGTTGCAGCACGTTTGTCTGATACGCTTTCAGTTCATCTGACGGCGTAGCTATAATCATATTCGGTTTGCCGCCCTTGATATCAGGACGAACGACATACGCCCCAAGGTGGCTGGAAGTCAGTACATCCATAAAGGTGCGGACGCGTTTCATCAACTCTGGCAGGTTATTGAACTTAGCAAAACGGGATACCGGTTCATACTTGCCAGCGGCATTCAATTCATAATCCATCGCCGTCTGGCCAAACATCGCCGCCCAAGCATCAAAATGGCCGATGTCATCACGCTCCATCTTTTCTTCCATAAAGAAGCGCATGACGTTGTACAGCTCGCCCATTGTATTAGTTACCGGCGTGCCGGACGCAAAGACATGACTGCGGCCTGGCTTTTGATGCTCCATCCAGTTTGTTTTCAGAAACAGGTCAAGAGCGGTACGACTACCAACAGGGTCAATCCCCTTGACCTGCTGCACCGTAGTAAAATCCAGCTTACGGAACTTGTGCGCCTCATCGACAAAGAGGAAGTCAACGCCAAGCTCTTCATAGGTAATAATGTTGTCGCCTTTTCCATCTTCGACAATACTGTCAAAGCGCTGTTCGGCGTTTTCAATCATCCTCTCCATCTTGGAAACAAGGTGACGCGGTGCATCATCGTCCTGTGCTTCCGTCAGAGCTTCGCGCATAGCATTCAGCATCTTCTCTTTTACCGGGGCAACACTCTCCGGTTTCATGCGCAACTTGCCAAGAGCCGATTGCGTAATGATGATAGCATCGGGGGCATTCATCGCCGCCTGTGCCATAAATCGCTTACGGTTCTTGAGGTCAAAGTTCAACTCATCGGCCACCATGATATTTGCCAGCGGGTAAGCATCCATGAATTCAGCAGACCATTGCGACAGCTGGTCATTCGGCACCACGTAGAGAGGTTTGTTAATTAGCCCCAGTCGTTTCATCTCCATACCAGCGGCGATCATTTCCAGCGTCTTGCCAGCACCAACAGCATGTGCCAGATAGGTATTGCCGGTCTGGATCATGCGCCAGATTGCCCGTTTCTGGTGAGGGTGCAGCTTGTACTTGGTAGCGATACCGGGAAGTGTCAGGTGACTACCATCAAAACGACGTGGAGCAAGGTTGTTGTACTTCTTATTGTAGAGATCCAGCATCTCGCCAGCACGTTCAGCGTCCGTCCATATCCACGAACGGAACTCCGTACGCATCTTATCGGCAATCTCATTTACTCGGGCAGTAGCAGCAGGGTCAGCAGATACTTTTCCGTCAAGGTCTTTAACAGTTATGCGCAGAGGACGCTGATTCAGGACAGCATCAAGAATCTCATTGGCGCCACGATCAGCCGTACCCCATTCAGCGGTTGAGCTACGCAACGACTGGACACCCTGCTTTTTACTGGAAGAACGGCGGCCATATCCTTTGGCCGGGGCATTGCCCATTGTTACCTTCCAGGTATTTGTTGCCGCATGGAGCTCTACCTTTATATTCAGGTTCAGCACTTCCTGGGCGAACTCCCCGACAATATCAGTCGGTATCCACGCCATACCAAGACCTGCAGTAATCTGTCCCGGTGTGAGCGGTTTCGGCTGGACTTCGGTTAACGCCTTGACGTTGGCTTGATACTTCTCGTCACTCCGAGCTGCCTGTTCCGCTTCGGCCAGTTTGGTAACAACATCACCGGACAGATATTCATCCGCCAACAGATGTTCACCGGATGGCGTTTCATAAATCATATCTCCCAGTGCTTCAATCGCTTCCGTGCGAGACATCTTCATCAATCCGGCAATATGATCCAGGTCAAGCATCCCGATTTCATCAAGCGACAATGCCAGTGCATCACCCATGCTCTGCGGATTGGCGGAGCGTACCGGCTTCATGACGGTACGACCGGTCAGGAAGGATGCTTTTGAAATATCGCCGTCGTCGTTGATCTGTTCAAGAGCAAGAACAAGAGAGCCCTCAACGTCGATGTTTGCCGTTTTTTCCCACTTACAATTTCGTGACTCTACTTTTTGTTCGTTGCCATCTTCATCAAGTTTTGTTTTAACTTTCAGCGTAAAGTCTTTGATGTTGCCATGCTTCTTCACGAAAGCGTCATACGCCTTGTTCAATTCCTTTAACGACTTTTCCCATCCTGCATCGTTGAACTGGTCAAAACGTGCCTGCTTCATCAGGTCGCGCAACGGGATATAATCAGACAGCCAGACTTGCTCTTTTGCTGATAGCTTCACCATACTGGAGAGTGCCATACCGGAACCGTTTTCAACCCGCATGATTTCGCCCTTGGCAGAGAGGTAGACACCGCCCTCTTTTTTGTTCTTGGGGTTAAAATCTCGCTCTACGACAACCTGCTTGATAGTTTTAGAATCTTGTCGCATGGCACTGTAGACGTTGGCAGGAAGGTTTTGCACGGCGGCGGCAAACAGTTGTTCAATATCTCCATCCAGCGGTTTAACAGGATAATCATTCTGGCTGAATTGGCCTCTCTCTGTAACATGAGTACCAAGTACCATTTCAGGATGAGCGGCAAAATATTCGTTGATCTGTTTGGTCTGGTCGCCTATCTGGATATCAGCGGTTTTGCCCCAGGCATGACCACCAGCTTCTTCACCATCGGCACGCTTGCGCAGAAAAATAACATCCGTAACAACTTCCGTACCGCTATGCTGTTTGAAAGCAGTTTGAGGTAGACGGATTGCACCCAGAAGATCGGCACGCTCAGATAGATATGCCCGTGCCTTATCGTCCAGCTTGTCCATAGTGTAACGACTGGTAACAAACGCCAGCAGTCCACCGGGACGAACCTTGTCAATGGTTTTGGCAAAGAAGAAGTCATGCAGCGAAAACTTGTGTTTCTTATAATCAGGGTCAGTCAGGATAGTTGTGGATGAAAACGGCGGATTGCCGATTGCCACGTCAAAGAAATTGCTGGGGAATTTCTGCTTGGTGTAGTCACCGTGGATGATGTTCTGGTTTGGATAGAGCTGTTGTGCTATGGCAGCAGTAATGCCGTCCATCTCAATGCCGGTGTACTTGGAATTAGCATAGATACCATCAGGCATGGTGCCCATAAAGTTACCGGTACCGGGGCCAGGTTCAAATACCTTGCCACCAACAAACCCCATTCGTTCAAACGCTTTCCACATCGAACGGGTAATTGCTTCACTGGTGTAGTGGGCATACTGGCTGGAACGTGCGGCGGTCTTTAGTTCTTCGGGAGTCAGGGCAGTATCAAGACGATCAACCAGCGGTTTCCATGCTGCTTCTGCCCATTGCGGAATTATACGCCCTTGTTCGGCATAGCCGGGGAATATCTTGTTACGGATTTCGCCAGAGCCCCAACCGACATACTTCATCAATAGAAGCTGTTCGTCAGGAGTGGCGTTGCGCTTTTCTTCTCTGAGGGTTTTTATCAGTTCAACAATATCAAGGTTACGGCTGGCACTATCCTTCCAGCTGCCGGTTCGCTCTAAGCCTCCATTTGGGATTCGTAAATCTCCGGTGGCATCGGATCTGAGAATTCCAGATAATCCGCTCGGGTCACTTCCCAGATCTCGCGTTGTGCCTGTTCCATCTCCTGCACTTGCTGCATCGAATCGTTGATCTTGCTGATCTTCGTTAATGCTTGATGAAACACTGACCGATACGATTCCTCCATCTCCACTGCGTACTCTTCCAGGAATGTCTGCAACGTCCCCGCCTTTGTCAGTTCCTTGTACATCTGAGGTGCCTGTTCCTTCATCGACACCGCTATCATCTGTTCCAGTTTTTTGCCGCTCGGAATTAACATCTGACACCTCCTCGTTTTCTTCTATTATAGCATAATTATTGTTTTTGACATCATCCATAAAGCGCATCAGATACGGTTTAATGGCGTTACCAAACTGTTTGGCGATGAACTGAAAGAACTCGGTCAACTGCTTGCCGGATTCTTTGAAATTATTATACGCCGCCACAAAGTGAGGCTTGGCTTTGGCATAGGTTGCTTCATCGACGGCACCGGGGAAGTTCTTTAGCGAGCCACCACCAAAGATGTCATAGAGCCCTTTCAATGCTTCACCGGCACCCTTGACACCAGAATCAGCAGCGGCTTTCAGGATGTCGCTTGCGCCTCGGGTATCGGTTTGAGTGTCTTTGGCTTCTTTGCGTACCGCGTCTTTATACTTATCAGAAAGTGTTTTATGGTCATTTTTGGTCGCTGAAGCAGACGCTTCGCGCACATCAAAACCTTTATCAATGTATTCCTTGGCAACATCCGCTACCGCTCTGCGATACGCCTGTCTGTATGGTATTTCAAACAATTCCGGGAGGGAGCTACTTATAGCTTGGGTACGAAGTTCCGCATTAGCGTCCAGAAGATCAAATACTTCTGCCATAAAAGAATCGTATTCCATCTTGCCACGGTTTACCGGAACATCTGCCGCTTCTTCCTCAACAACGCTTTTCCCCGCCAGTGCCGTATTTAACTTGTCCAGAAAATCAAACGGTGGCGAAAACTTATTCCCCGGTGCCGCGCTGCCAACACTACGATGATGCCAATCGCCATCTACTTTAGAATATATGTACGGATTACTATCAACCTGGACTTCATTATCCGCCAGTTCTACCTTTACAGGAGCAACCGCCTCGCCCTGCAAACCTTCCACAAACTTCCGTCGGGCAGGAGTATCAGTCACGTACCAAACGCGTTTGCGCATTGCCCACCGGAAACCTTCCGCCTTGATCTTGCTGATAACAGCATCAGACGGTTTACCCTCAAAGCGCAATTCAATACCATTCTGCGCACTATTGAAAGAAACCTTCATCCCGGCAACCGGCTCTACTTCCGGCTTGGCCGCTTCAACCTTCTCCTGATACTTGACCGCTTCATCAGGGTGCTTTTCTGCCCAAGTGTCAAACGCCGCCTGCTGTTCATCAGCAGTCTTGTCAAAAGCAGAGGCCGACTTTTCGTGACTGGCAATGTTCTCTTTCTTCTTGGCACGTTCAGCGGCATTGCGTGAACTCTGTGCCTGTTTGCGGGAATAAGCTACGTTACGCAGTAGCGTATCTGGTTCGACGGCTACTTTATTATAAACCGGAGCAGGTACAACAGCAGGAGCGGGATCTGTTTCATGGTTCATGTGATCGAAAGAAGCATACCCTTTGACACCGTTATCCCACATAACGTCATACGAATGTGAATGACGCTGTGAAGCTTCGGATGAAGCGGCCCCGTATGTAATCATGCGGCTGATGAATGTTTCCGCACGGGAGACTTCACCATGCTTACCATCGTTATCTTGAACACGATCCCCTTCTTTAAAGTAGGGTGCCGCCTGGTCATCCCTTTCCGGCTTGGCTGGATGAGTACCAACTGGGGGTGGTGTACTTTTCCGCTCTTCCTGCTTTGCTTTATGTTTCTGCAATGCTTTCTGAATACGGGGTTTGTTCTCTGGCTTGGCCTTGGCTATAACCTGCTTCAAATACGCTTCGTGCTTCTTGGCTTTTGATAGCGAACGTACCGGTTTCTCAGCAGCAGTTACATCATCAAACATCGACGCCATTTCATCAAGCGACATACTGTTAATTTCATCTTCAATGGTTTTCTTGGATGCTTTTTGTGGAGTTCTTGCTTTTGGAGCTTTCTGGGGTTTCCCTTTTTTAACTCCATCGACTAAACCAGCAGCATAGGCTTTATTTGCAAGCTCTTGATGTTGGCGATATTCAACTGGTGGCTGTGTCCATCCTCCCCATCCCGCGTAATACTGGTCATTAAGGAGCTTATTGAAATCTCTTACGTCTGAAGGTGTCGGTTTATCAACATCATACAGTTCGTATTCATCATACATAGCAAAGCGTACTTTACTCCCCTCTGGGCCATACTCTCCCACCTTTGGCAGCGGAAGCCGCTCTACTGTTTTGCTTGCGCCTGCCGCACCTTCGCTTGCAGCATCACTTTCACTGACTGGAGAAACGCTTTCCGCTTTGCTGGTGGCATCTTCTTGCACTTGTCCTTGATCTTCTGTGCTGTTTCCTTGACTGAATTCTGTTGCATCCAGAACCTCCTTAAAATCGTTTTCAACCTCCTGCCAATCGGCGGCGGTCATGGTTTCATTACCCAGTCCATCAAGATACTCAGTAAGAATATCGCCAGCATCGGCCAGCTCTTGCACCTGTTCGTCAAGCCACTGGTTCCGACTGAAATCGTCATACTCTTCATCGGTCATGGCGTTAATCATTTCCGAATAGCGAATTTCAGCTTCACGGTATGCGTCGGCTCCTGCTTCGGTTGAATGCGTTGAACGATGTACGGTCCCGCGTGAAGCACTATCCAGCTTATCTAATAGCGTATTGATATCGGCGGATTCATTAAGGTAGCCCTGCTCAACCAGCGATTCGCGCATCCTGTCCAGGGGAATGCCCTTGGAGCTGATTACATGCAGAATACCGGCCTTGGCTTCTTTGGTCGCCATGCTGTTCAGTGTATGCGCCAGGTCCTTACCGTTGCCGCTCTGTTTGTCGATCTCGGCACGACTGACACCGCCTAACTTGGCAACAGCTACAGCAAGGCTGTCTTTGGTTGTATCCAGTTGACGGCGGGTATTGGCTGGCTTTTTTGGTTGAACGGTCTTGACTGCCTTATTTTCAGGAGGGAGTCCGCCAAGAAACTTATCCAGTTCTTTAATATATTTGCTGGTGTCGTATTTCTCACCCTGGGGATTTGTGGCGCTTACGACTTTTGAGCGCACTTCACTGACAGCCGCCAACAGTGCTTCACGCTCTGTATTGTGCCCCTTGGTGTGCCCGCTTGGTGTCAATGGCGGGTGTGGCCCGCCGTATCCTGAATGCGCTATATTGAAGCCGGCATTGGCATAATACTTGCCGTCAGCAGCTTTGCCTATCTTGAAATCAAAAAACGGTACAGCCTGCGGGCGCTTCGGATCAGGAACGGTGTAACGGGTCTGTTCTGTTACCTGTTCAGCCATTTTTGGTGGAGTTGCTGCTTTGCCGGACTCGGCGGCTTGGATCTCTGCATTGATCTCACCTAATCGCTGAGTGACTTCTGCTGGATACATCAAACCGCCAGTAATCCCCTTGCTGCTGTTGTCGGTTAATAGCTGATCTTTCTCCTGCTTCAATGCGATAACGCGGTCTGCTACAGTTTGGCTCCGCACGCCGGACACTTCTTTTTGCGTCCCATTGATTTCTTGCTGCACGCTGGACAAATCATTGCTTACACCTCCGGATTGGATATTATTACTTCCGACTCCTGAAACTTCTGTTTGCACAGAGGGCACTGCCACTCCTTGCCCGTCCACTTGACTCGGCCCTTGGTCTTGCACGTTGGGCAGTATATCTGTAATGCCATTGGCCTTCTCCTGTGACTTGCGGAATTCAGAGACAATTCTTGTTGCGTATGAAGCGTCCCGCTCTCCATGCCGTTGCATCAAGTGGCCGGATGATTGCTGTTTTCTCCATGCCATTGCCTTTTCAAGCTCACTTGGTGCTGAGGGCAGAGAGGCGGCTTCCGGTTGTATCTCTGGGGCATTGGCAAAAGGTTGAGCTGCAAATGATGAATACATATCTGCTGATACTGGTGGCAGATCAGGGAGAATGGAATTGACGGCGCGGGTCATTGCCCCTGCCGTTGGAGTTGCAGCTATACCAAGATCACGTCCCGAATCCACGGGCCAGCTTTCGGGTATAGAATCGGAGGCAACACCTGATGTATCTTGCAGTATGTTACCAGTGCGTGCATTTGCTCCAGTGACAATTTCGGTAGCGGGTTGGTTTTGCTGATTGAGGGCATTGGTTTCCTCCGTTGGTGTTTGTGGCTGTTGTCCGCGTTGCTGCATAACATCAGATATGTGACCAACAGCAGAAGAACCGCCGCCCATGACGCCACCGATCAGGCCGCCAGCTGCCATTGATTCAATAATATCATTCCATGCTTCCGGGTGAACGGCGGCGCTGATACCTTTTTCTGCGGCAACCTTAAGGAAGGCGCTGAAATTCCCGCCAGCCTTATTGACTTCATCAGAGTACACCTGCTTGTTGGCTCCAATATTTTCCAGAACCGTCTGCACGCCCTCCTGTATTGTCTCTTCACCGACACCAAGACCGGCAACCTTGACAGTATCCTTAACCCGTTGCACTCCGGTCAGGGCTGTTTTTCCGGTAAGAGCATCAGCCTCCCCAGAAACCTTACTCATTCCCGGCATGATCTTGGTCAAGCCAGTTTTCTTCATCAGGTAAGCAGGGAACGCGGTATCAAGAATACCGGCAGCGGTACCGTAAAGCAGGGCACGTCCCATGTCCTTCTCTTCCGGTTTCTGGTCACGGTAGATAGTGGAAGATTCCATAGCCACTGAACCGGCTCCGGTTGCTGCAATTGCGCCTGCGGTACCGGCACGATCAGCAGCCAGTATGCCAAGTTCTTTCGCAGTGAGCGAGCGGCCAGTATTGGCAACAGCGGCCTGAACCGCTTTCTTTCCCGCCATACCTTCAATGGAAGTAATACCGGCACGAGCGAGGCTGCCAGCTGCTACACGTCCAGCAGCGGCACCAGCTCCGCCAGTCAAAATACCTACACCTACTTGAGGGGCAAACTCCAACATCTGTTCACCCGCCCACCGTGCCGCGTCACTTACACTTGAGATATCGCGGAACTTCTGTGAAGGATCTTCCTGCTCTTTCTGGGTAATCCATGATTCGGCATTATCTCCAAACGCTTTACCGGCATTTTCAATGGACTTGATACCGGTTGCCTTTCCGGCCATTTCGGTAATGCCGGCAACGGGCAGGGCCAGGTACTTATTTGCACCAACAGCAAGATGTGTCGCAATGTCCTCAGTGATGCCGCGTTTTGGTGGCGGTTCTGGGGCGGCCTTGCGGCTCATGATGCTGTCAAGTTCATTGTAGAATGTATCAGAACTGCCGGGACGTGCTAGAAGCTGGTCACTCATATATCCCTCGTAACTTTTCAGGTTTCGTCGTCAGTTATAGTTGTCGCGGGTCCGGTATATTGTGTGCTGGATTTGGTGGCGTGGCGCTGGACCAGATCGAGAATGTCATTCTGTTTCTGCATATCCAGCTTTTGTTCAGGGGTAAGGCCACCGAGAGCACTGATTTCCTGATACGTTTTCGCCTTACTCTTGGCGATATCGGCAATCAGTTTGTAATCCGGTACGTCCTTTGATTGCTTCATCTGCGCAATCCGTGCATCGTACTGTTTTGTCAGGAGCCCCAGTTTCTTATTGCTGACATCGAGCATACCTTTGCGGTAGTCGATCTCTGAAATCATGTTCTTGCCTTTCAGATCCAGAAGGGTGTTTGTCTCGTTGGCAAGCGCGGTGTGTTGAGCGGTAACGGCCTTGATATTATCCACCTCAGCAGGAGCCTTGAATATTCCCAGATCAGCAGCAACGTTCGCATGACGGGCACTCGCATTGTTCTGGTTGATCTGTGACGGCTGAATGTTGGTTTCAAGCTGAGTCTGTGCCGCCCTGCGATTCATTTCTGAATTGATGTTGGCAATACCGGCCTGCTTAACCTGTTGATTGACGCCGAACTTGTACGTAGCCATGTCGCCCAGACTCATTGTATTGAAGTCGGGCGGGGCGTTTTGTCCCGGTGCCAGTTCATAAACTCCATGACTATAACCAACGGTGCTTGTCTGTTGTGCCGGTTGAGCAAGGGCGGTAATAGGCTGTGTGTTCTGCGCTTGTGCTTGTTGAGTCTTGAAGGCGGCTTCTTCGGCGGGAGTCCGGCCACGAAGCACGAACGTCTCATCGCCATTGGAGGCGATACCGCCACCAGCAGGAGTATTGTACGCTGCCACACCTTGCGGCCCGAAATCGCTATTGAACTGTCCGGGTGCTACGTTATCAATGCGGGTAATGTTGTTTGTACCCGGAACCTGATAGCCTGGTGTCTGCAATCCGTCATTCGGTACTTCCGAAATAGGCGCTGCGGTAGGAGTGGTTGCCGCTGGCTTTGTGTCTGTATTGCGAACAGGAGCACGACGAACAGGCTTTCCGGGCGGCAATGCTCCGGTCGATAACTTTGATAAGTCTTTCGGCCCCATCTTTGGCAGGCCAACGTCACCATAGGTTGTACCGATATCGGTAATAGCGGCTTGTTTTGCAGGAGCGGCGGTTGCTGTAGCTGGTGCAAGTGGCGTAGTAATAGTCGGCTTACCAGCCTTGCCGTTGGCATAATCAGATAACTCGCCAGCTACCTGCTGAGTCCGGCCTTTAACCATAGCCATTGGATCACCGGTGTCACTGAACATAGCACGGCCAGTCTCAAGAACCTTTCCGGCTAAAGTACCAATTGCCGGAACAAGTCCCAGGGACACGACGCTTGATATCGGTGCCTGTTTCTCCACACCTGAAAAGGTCGTTTCAAACTTCGGTTTATAAGCACCAAGGAGCGCCATCTTACACCTCCATTGCATCCGCCATAACTACGGCGGAAACTATACGTAAAAAAATATGAATACTCGACAACAATTATCCGTTCAAAACACCGATGGAAATCTGGCTTGCAGATGCTACCATGTTGGCTGCTGCATTGACCGCTGCAACGGCTGCATCGATCTTGTTACGGGCATTGCTTGCCGCCGTCTCAACCGCCTTGGCAACATCGGTTGCGTGCTGCTGGACTTCCGTTGAAAAGTTACTTGCATTAACTCTGTCTAATTCAGATGATACAGAGGCGTTAGTCCTGATAACCTCAAGGCGTTGGGCGTACTCTTTTAGACGTGCTTCCAGCTTACCCAATTTAATGCGGTCGTCAGATTCATCTATAGCCGCATTGACGCGAACTACTTCAAGCCGCTGCGCATATTCTTTTATCTTGCCTTCCAGTTTTGCCAGCTTGATACGGTCGTCAGATTCGTGAATAGCGGCGTTGACTCGGGTAACATCCAGCCGCAACGTGTACTCTTTGATCTTCTGTTCAGCCTTTGATATTTCTCCGGCCACCTTGTTTCGGTACTCATCCAGAATGGCTCGCACCTTTTCGCTGTAGACACGCACGAGAATATCGGCATAGCGGATATTGAAATCAACGTCGGCGCTGTGAGCTGATATCTGTCGTTCCACCGTGAATTGATAGTTGCTCTTTGCCCATTCAAATATCTGCTTGACCAGATCGCGGGAGGCTTGGGACAGATCGAACGTATACTGCTGTTGTGCTGCCAGCTTAAGGGCGGTAGTCATGGAGTTTGGGTATGTGAAGCCTCTGGCACCTACGGTGCTATTGGCGGCGCTATGTGCATCACGCAAAGCCTGTTGTTTCCGCTCACGATCAGCGGCATAGAGTGCGACTTGGAGCTTTGTCGTTTCTCCGGTCAGTTTGGTGACAACCGTATCAACATCATCTCCAGATGTAATGTTGCTGGTGAAAGTAGTCAGTAATGACTTGAGGTTTGTCCAGAAGGTATCGTTCCAGATCGGAGTAGTGTAGCCGTCAACAGCCGGTGCCGATGGTAAAGCAGCAGGGCTTATGCCCACAAGCGTTGCATCATACGCCGCCAATGCTGTTGCAATGGAGCTGTCGCTTTCAGTGAAAGGAGTGTATCCGCCTGCTATGGCAGATTCCAGCGTAGCCAATGCAGTGGCTATGTTTGCATCAGTTTCAGTGAAGTTCCCATATCCTGCTGTAACGGCTGATTCCAGTGTAGACAGAGCGGCGGCAATTTGTGCATCTGTTTCGGCTGTGAACAGGGTGTATTGTCCGGTAGTAGGTTTGGCTATCGAACTCCAAGAGGTTGATGTCCAGCCGCTTGCAACAAAATTAAGGTTTGATATTGCATTGTTGGCAGTGCTTTGTGCCGCTGCGATATATACGGAGGTATTATTTACAACATCGGATGCAGTTGACATGATGGCTCTCCTTTATTTCCGTTCTTGCGTTGCCATAAAATATGAAGCACCGTACACCGCCAGGATCAGTCGCCATTCTTGCGCTATGATGAACACATTCGACACTCTGCTGAGCTAATCCTTGTATGGTTCCTGTTGTTGAATTTATGATGTCAGCTGAAGACATTTGTTAAACCTCGCTATCTCGTTGTGAGAACCCTATCGGTTATTGGTCGGTAAAATTAATTGTTCAAGAGGATGGTTACGCATAAGACGTTCTGTATATAAAAGGCATATAGTTTGTTCCATCTTGCGTTTGAACAATACCCACTCCAGATTGACCATCAGAAGAAGGCGTTGAAGCGAGAACAATTGTCCAAGACCAAGTAAATTCTATTCCAACATCATCATACCATGTTATTGTAAGTGTTTGTTTTTCGCCAAAATCTATGAACACGTACGTACCGTAAAAGACCTCTCCAAACTGATGCATTATTGCCGTGCCGTAATAAGCATCGCTGATATAGAACCAGTAGTTAAAAGGTTCTACGTTGTCTCGCCATGTACCACCCGGCTTTGGAGCTACATAACCACCACCGCCATTATTGGAACCTCCGTATTGCGTAGCGACAGGAGATAGTTCTGTAAGTTTCGGTGCCCAAGTTGAATACAATATCATCGTAGAATAGCCGGTTACGTTATCGGTTATTTTGAATCCATCGTTGGCGTAATAGTATCTTGGTGATCCATACGACGTTATCCAGATGTCTGTGTTGTTGTGCTGAAAAACCATGCCGACAAAGGTTCCGACTTGCGTTATCGTATAACTACCGCTACCGCCAGAGATGTGTACTGCTCCCGCGTGGAAAATCCAATATTGATACCATGACGGAGATGCCGCTGGGGTTACGTTATATTTCGCTGATACACAGAAAGCTTGATCGTAGTGCGTCCCCTTGTTTTGACTTGCCCACACGTCAAACTGACCGACGGCAATTCCTTTTACACCAAGGTCGCCGACAGGATTTACTGTTGTCCCGTAACCAGCGTTACCGCCAGAGGAGAGAGAGCCATCACCAATTGCTCCGGTGATTTTAGGGAAGATAGTTTGCCCGACGTATATGTCCTGACACGAAACAGACATCGGTGGATGTGGAGCAACGTTTATACAGAGCAAGCTAACTTGAAATCCGATGTTGTAATTCGGAGCAGATAGCGTTCCGATGGCTATATCGATTTCATAAAAGCCTTCGGGAGAATTACTCGTAGCAGTTGTTGAGAGGATTGGCGTTCCGGTAACACCAATGATTTGACCGTCGGTACAAAAAAGCCCGAATGTAAAAGTAGGTATCGGCTCAAAGCATAGTATCGTTACGTTTTGTGCATAGACGTACAATGATGCTTTGTTGACTTGAAGCCAAACCCCGTCAGTTTCCACCGCGTAATTTGCTGTATCGGTCGGTGTGAACGTAACACCAAGTGCTTGACTTCCAGCAGTAAGAATAGCACCTACCTGATGGTCATAAACAAACGTACCAGCGACATTAGCGGATGCGTTGAGTTGTGTCGCAGAAAGTGGTGTGCTGTATACTATTGGCAATGGAGTAGGCCATGTAATGACGGGGGTAGCCTTTTGAATGATAAACGAAAAGGTGATTGACCCTGTATATCGTATGTCGTTTGTGACCGATGCCACAACAGTATACGTCCCCGCATTTGTTGGTGCGGTAGGGCTTCCGTTGTAGGTATATGATAACGACAGCCCAGAAGGTGTTGTAGTACAGGAAGCTGACTGAGGTGAGCCATTGTAGGTGACTGAAGCATTGGCGGAGCTGACGGTGGCTGGTGTCTTGACGATATTGAGTGCCGAATTGCTCTTATCAGCGGCGGCATTATAATTTGAGTTTCCAGCCTGGTGTGCTGTGATTGTGAAAGAACCTATACCAACGATGGTGAGCGTTGTGCCTGAAACTGTACACACGCCGGCATTGGATGAAGTATATGTAACAGCATTGCCAGAAGCCCCTTGACTGCTCACAGAGACTACAGCCGTATCACCTATCATTACTTCTCTTCCGCCTATGGCCGGATTACCAGCACCAGCCGTCCAAACCGTTGTAACTGTACCTAACATCTGATTTGCCTTATTAATGGTCAAGGTTGCTCCGGTGAATGAAGTTGAGTAATTGCCACCAGCCGATAGCGTTCCGATTGATATTGAATAAGTACCGACATAGCTACCGGATGTACGGGCCAGCGCACCGGATATACCATCTCCTGAGACAAGTCCGCTACTTGAGTAAGTAAAGGCTGGATCTGCATCACCATACGTTTTGCTCATATTGTCGGCTGTGATTGATATCGCCTTTTGAATAACTGTGACCCAATCACCATCCCATTCTGCCGCGTATGCCGTATCAGTTGGTGTGTATGTGGCGCTGATATCGTATGTGCCAACAGGAAGGTTTGATGTAGATAATGAGCTAGACCATGACCACGTTCCGGAAATTAAAGGCGATTCTGTTGCAGATACTACGGTTGAAAGAGGACTGCCGTATGTGACGTAGCCACTTACCGTGACTGTGACGGTAATAGACGCGAATGTGACTGCAACTGTTGCTGCCCCTCCGAACACGAATCCGCCAGCTGCTATGTGGTTTGCTACTTTGTTGACTGCTGCTGATCCACCGAAAACAAACCCGCCGCTGGCAATATGATTTGCAACCATGTTGACCGTTGCTGCCCCTCCGAATACTAAGCCTCCAGCTGCTATGTGGTTTGCTACTTTGTTGACTGCTGCTGATCCACCGAAAACAAACCCGCCGCTGGCAATATGATTTACAACCATGTTGACCGTTGCTGCCCCTCCGAACACGAAGCCGCCAGCTGCTATGTGGGATTTGGTTATCTTCCCGGTAGTCGGATTTCCGGTGTCTGGATCTGTGCGTTGCAGAAGAACAATTATTAAATCCCCTGCCGGGGTTTGTCCGAGCTGAATTACTCCAATATATAATTCATCAGGATATGCACTATAAGCGACGGCATTCTTGGCCGGTCTTTTCCCTATGCGAACCAGTTGTGCCGCCTTTTGCTTTGCCAGACCCATGACAGCTCCAGGCACTTCACCGCCGCTGGCACTGACAATCCTGAACATTATGCCGGTGTCCCGTTGCCTAATTGAACTTTAGGAGTGATTTTCAGAATATCCCCGTTGGCCATTGGCTTAAACGGTGTATCCAGCAGTTCCTCAAACAGAACCGGATATGAAGCGTCACTCATAGAAATGACCTGATAACCGTATATGGTGGCATTACCGGTAAGCGGGCCAGTAAAAGTAAACGTCTGCACATCCCATTCTGCGGTTGGTATCCCGCCATTTATATAAACGGTATTTTCTGCGGCATTAATTGTTGCCGAAGAGTAGCCGCCGCCAACTGCTTCCGCTCTGGTGTCGTTCATGTCAGCATCAGCAAGCGTGCCGCCAGCTACAAAGAGTTGGACATATAATGTAGCAGGTAATGCCGTCCCATTGAAAAGACAGTTAAGAATATAAAGACCACCTTCGTCTGTCAGTTTTACCATTGCAATCTCCTTAAATATCTATTATCGAGTCCGGCTGGTGGCAACTGTCACTGTCGGTTCAAGGTTGAACGCCGTAAATGCAGAACCGTTGATATTTTTAAGCTTGAACTGCCAGAACGTTGCGCTCATTCCGCGAGGTGGAGAAGATCGCAAGGTATGTGCTGAGGCCAGATCATCAAACAGAATCACATCATCCTCATAAGCCAGCTGCTCATTAACAAAGTAATCAACTGCCAACTCGCAATCACACCTTGCCTGGACATAAAGAGCTGGCAGATACTTCTTTTCTTTCTTACCGAAGTCGGTTGACGGTGTAAGCACAAAGGCGTCAATCTTCTGAGCCAGCTCCGGCACTCCCATATAATCAGTATCACCTTCAATCCTGAATATGCCGTGACTGTCGGCTCCATAATATCCAGAGCCATGCTTGAACAGACTGGTAAAAGGATAATTGGTAAAACGGCTGTGCGTACCCTTCACCAGATTGAGCACCCATGCCACAGTGGAAAAGCAGGCGATATACTGATTCAGGCCGTTGTGCTCTTTGAACATGGCGGTACCGGTAGCTACATCAGGGAGCGTCACCTTATCGGCTGAGAGGTTAACGGCGGCACCTCCCGGTAATCCGGCAAAGACTCCTACTCGTGTAGACCAGAGAACTGCCATTCCTACCGCTTGTAGCTGAGGTATAAGACCGGCATGGACTTGAACGGTTGTGCCGTAGATTGCTCCATACGGTGTTACCTGAGCCTGAGTGAATCCAGCTTGCAGCTTGCCGGACTCATCAACGACAATCCCGCCCCCCTCAAGAAAATATGTTGCTTTCTCGGTGCCCACAAACAGACCATTGGTGCCGTGATGGATCATGGTTACTGGATCAGCAAAACCGGCAACCACGTTGTAGCGAATATCCATCTGTTCGATGTTATGCGTTTTGGTGGCATAGACAAAATTATCGATCGCTAGATAAAGCGTGCCTCCGAAATGATGCAGACACTTGCCGGCCAGCGTAGCCAGCTTGAAAGCATCTACCTCGAAGTTACTGTTTGATGTGGTCCCGTTCCACTTGGCCGGATCTGCCGGATAGTGACTGGTTACCCAAGTCTCCAGTGCCTCTACGTCTACCCAATCTGATGGATGGCTTATCAACGTAGCGCTATTACCCTCGATAATGCCGATTTTCACATTGTCAGAAAACACTACGACATCGTTTACCTGTTCGAACTCGCAATTTGGCAGCACCGTCAAGTCATCATCCAATACCGTTACCGCACTGCCGTCGAAGGTACAGAGGTGTCCACTGTAAACGCAGTAGGTCACACCGTCTTTACTGGTCCATGCGGATGTGATATCACCTGCTACTACAAGAGAGAAACCATCCCGCCTGATGGCGTTATGTTCGTCGTCAAGATCACAGTTGCAGATATCGACGCACTGACCTTTCTTTGGATCAAAACTGGCAGGATCAGCCAGAGTGTTCATACCGGCGAAAGAAAAGCGCATAATCAGAACCTCTCCGGGCGACAGACGTATTCCTGCGGATTCATGGCGGCGCGGTTCAAGGTGATCTGATCGATATCAGCGTCAAACTGTTTCGCCCATTTGGCGGACAAGTTCGGGTCATAACCTTCCAGATCCGGCTTGATATAGAGATATTTCAATGCTCCGTGGATAAGTTCATCATCCAGTTGTTTGACTTCCGGTGATACGCTTGTCTCCTTTTCGCTTAGCGGCATCAGCGGCAACCGCTTGACGGTCATGGTCACCGTGCCGCCTGTTATCGGTTGACGGTTAAAAGCGATAACGAAGTCTCCCGAGTCCACCGTAAAGAAAGATGGTGTACCCGTAGCTTCATCCCAGCCGGGATCATGCTGATCCAGCCAGGCGGTTGTTTTGCGTTCAAGGGGCTTGGTTACTCCGGGAAACTTCAAACGTTCTATGCGCAGAATTCTGTCGTCAATGGGGTATTCTCTCGGAAATATTCCCCCCTGGGCGGCAACGGAGAACTGACATATTTCCGCAGTAGTAGAATCATGCAGTAGAAACAGTTTGCGGCACAGTTCCCGTTCCGCCTGAGACAGTGATGCGATAATATGCCGCGTTTTCCACAAGAAATGCGCTTCTCGTATTCCGTTTGCATCATCAAGAAATTCCGTCCTGATGCGCGTAACCAATCCCTCGATATCCATGATTTACCCCTTGATGGCGTCGTAAGCGGAATCGCGCTCAGTACCGGTCACTTCAAAGCCCAGCTTCTCTTTCAGCACTTCCACCTTGGGGGTGCCGGAACTGGTAAAGTCACTGGGATTACCGGTATTAAGAAGATCGATAATTGCCACTTTGATCTGCTCGGTTCTCTCGCTTGTCGCAGCGGGAGGTGCAGGATCTTGCGGTGACGGAGCAAAGCCGTCATCGTCTGAATCCTGTAGTACAAGTGGTGGCGTAAGTGGAGTTCCGACTTGAACAATTGGAGTGCCCGGCGCTACTACTCCTGCCAGGCGTGTTTTAAGATCAACAATCTGCTCTTCGGTGTAAGCGCCCTTGCTAATCGCTTCCTGATGAAAAAATATTGGCACAGTGCGCGGAGTGTCGGCAATACGACAGCCGTGGCCACCATGTACAGTTGACAGCACGATCGGCTCTTGGCCTGGGAGAGTACAAAACCTGGTATTTGCGTTAGTGATTATGGAGCTGGGGTCAAAAGTGTTCGGATTAACTGCCATTGGTGTATCCTCCGGTTGTTTTATTCAGGGGCGAGCATAACCCGCCCCTGTCTGCTGCTTGCTTACCGCTGAAGGAAGTCAGCTCGGCCCGTTTCGATGTACTCAATAATTAGGTAGCCTGCTCCTGCTGTTGGCGCAACTCCGGTGAATGCCGAGTTGATAACAATAACGCGCTCGTTGGCGTTGTCCACCAGTTCACCTGTTGGTACCAGTGACGTAAGTGCTGCCGTCTTGGCATCGATATTGGACTTGTAACGGTTGGCGGTAGTTTTGTCACCTACAGTTAACGTGTTGGTAGTGGAGTTGAACGCAGTCGTAATAACCAGTTCGCCACCACGAACAATTGCACCGCTGGGGAGGCCTATAGCTTCATTATTGAAAGCAGTGGTTGCCCCCAGGTCGGCAAAGGTAAAATTTACTTTTTTTACTGACGGGGCCTGTACCCCTGCATCTTGAGTGATCGGCATGATCGTAATTCCTTTCTGAATGAATTTTGTCGGCAGGGTTGCGGCGTTAACCGCTGACGCAACCGGGAAAGCATCACCCTGCCATGGGTAAGGTGCAGGTTATTAAGCCCGTCCCTCCGGTTTATCCGCTTAGTACGGGTCCATGTAGTGGTCAACGACAACCAGACCGAAGTCTTCGGTGCTCTTGTCGAGGTTGCTGTAGAACTTGGGTTTGAGCAGACCAAAGATCTTGCTGGTGTAGATACCCTGCTGGCTATCGTACTCAAAACCTTTCTCAACCCATTTCGGCGCGCCAAGATCAGAAAAGCCGAGAGCCTGAGCGCCCATCAAGATAGAGCGGCTACCGTTAATGGCATTGCCTACGCCCCACTTGGTTGTAGCGCCATTGGTGTTGTAAACCAGTGAGTGTTCCTGAATAATCAGGCCGTCAACGGTTACAGTGCCGCCAGTGAAAAACGGGTTCTCGTCGCCGCGTACGCCGCCCTGAATGACCGCCAATTTGTAATCGGCATCGTTCTTGATCATGGCCAGAGTGTTGGCGGTCACAAAAATCACGTAATACTCTTTGCCACCGGCATGTAAGGGTTTGACCATGTGGCTCTTGGCGTAAGCTTTAAGCTTGGTCAGCATTTTGTAGGTCGGAATATCGGTAGCGGATATTACTGAAGTATCACCAGCATCGAGCGTACCAGCGGTACCGTTCCAGCGTCTCCACCGTTTTGCGGAAGGTGCCGACACATACGAAGCAAAGTTCAGCTTGGTTAAGGTGTCTTTGGCACGAGCAGAGCCGTCCAGGTTGTAGGCATAGGAAATGCCGGAAGCGGTAAGGAATGCCAGCTGGTCAGCACGTGAAGCAAGCCAGGTAGATAGTTTGTCTTTTGCTTCGCCACGGAAATCAACGACTGTGTTCTGATCGGCCAGCTCGCCCTCGTTACGGACTGAGTGGTAGATCTCGTCAATCATGATCTCCTGCTGGTAGGACTTCATTTGCTCTTCGGTGCCTTCACGCTTGCCACCGACAGAACCAACGCCGCCATCTTCTACGAGGTCGGCAACCAGAGTCATGATGCACTTGAGGCCGCCGCCTACGGTTTTCTTGAGATCAGTGATTAACTGAATAGGGAAGTTGTCGCCTTTACCTGCGAACTTGGATAGGATGTAGGACTTCTCGCGCATCTGCGAGAGTACATCGCGAGACCAGATTTTAATCTGATCGGGGTTGAGTGCTCCAAAATTGGTAACTGACATGACTGAATTCCTCCTGTGAGTTTTGTGTGTCGTTTCGTTTTGACTGCATGGGATTTGTGCGGATTAACGCCCGGCACATCGGGCGGAAACGACCACTTCACAGCGGCGTCGGTCACTGGCACAGTATCGCGGTAGCTTGCGGAATGGATTAACGTCACACTCAGGACGAAAACGACCGCTTGCAGTGCGTCGGTACTGGCAGATTAAGGCCTTGCTTGACTTTGGAGGGGCTTTCAGTGCCCCTCCTTACTGTCCGGATTACCCAGAATGTGCTACAGAATATCCCCTCGTGCTCGTGCGGCTGCTTCTGTTTTGCTGAATTCCTTAAATTGCTTCTCTGACATCTTATCGATGTTCACCGTAAACGACTCTTCACCTTTGCCAGGAAGTACAGGCGGTTGAGCAACCGAAGCTGAGGCCGCTGTAGTTCGTGCCTGAATGTCGCGTGATTGCCGTACCTGTTCAGCCTTATTCGGATCAACAGCAGGAGTGGTAGTGCCAAGTAGGCGGGCAAACTTCGGCCCCTTCTCGTCAATTGCTATCTGCAATGCTTCAACCGGTGTCAATCCGCTTGTGATAAGTTCGGAAGTACGAACCCTGACGGCCCCAACTGCATCAACGTCAACATCAGGAGAATCAATATTAAGGAAGGGATATTTGTCATATGCTACGGTAGCCACTGTCTCAAGCGATGATTGTAACGTCTGTTGACTGGCACTCTGCTTGATATTGGTTTCCGCTCTCACGGCGGCAACCTGTAAAAGAAGATCATCAATCTGATCCCCCAGTTCGCTTGCCGCTTCAAGATCACCTTCTATCTCCAAATCCTTCTGTTGACGGCGCATCTCCCGTATCTTCTTACGAGGATCTTCAACAGTCTGTTGCTGTGCTGCCGGTTCAGCTGGCTCTGCTGCAGGACGCTGTGTTGTCTTGAGTGATTCCAACTGCGCCTTGAGCGCCTTGTTTTCCTCGTTCACCTCATTGAAGCGTGCGCGGGGTATAGTTCCATCAGGCTTCTCTTCCATTTCGACCTTTGCAGCCGGTTCCTCTTTGACCAGTTTTGCCAGAATGTCAGGGTTGTACTCTGCATCAACACGGACTCCCTCTGCTGCTGGTTCAGGCTCAAAGAAATCGCCTCTGTCCTCTACTGCCGGTACTGCTCCGGGCACCGCTTCCGGTACCGCTACTTCTGTTGCTGATAAAGTCATTGTACTGCCTCCCGGTTGTGTTATCTGGACCTTCCGGCCCTAATCCTTTTCTTTGAGAAGTCCGGCCATCTCGGACATGCGAGCCTTAACCATCTCATTGAGGCGCTTGCGGCGTTCAGGGTCTTTCTTGAGTTCAGCTTCAACCTCTTCTGCACGAGAGAGAGCCCGAATATCATCCTCTGTTTCCCATTTCTTTTCATTATCAGACATTTTCCCTTTTGCCATTGTTGACCTCCCGCATTTAATTGGTGCGCTGCTGATCATGACTGCCCCCTGAAACGACAAAACCCCACACACACGCCGTAATTGACGTATATGCGGGGTCTATTTAATCCTGCACTCAGGTAAAAAGATTATCCGCGACTACCGGTATTCAGTTGTTGACTTGTTACAGCGGGTTCATCTCTTCAAGCTTGGTACCGACAAGACCGCCTTGATTCAGATGGAGCGTCAGGTTTCCGGTAAACTTGGCAGTGATGATGCCGCACTCCTTGCATAGATCAAGCAGATCAAGTGCAGCTTTACGCGGGTCTTTAACCGGGATGCGACGTATATGTTGTACAGTGCTGTTAGCCATAAATCACCTTTATCCGCCGTAATTATGACGGATAGTAAAATGTTGTCAAGAACTTTTTATTTGTTGCTTGTAGCGTGAAGCAACTGCCCTGCGCTGGTGCCTGGTTGACTCAGGGTGACGGGCTTTGGCAATCTGCTCGATCTCCTTCATAAACTCTGTCCTGTTTGCCTTCATGCGCTGTCTCTGTGTTTCCAGATACGTCTCTTCATCCTGTTTGCGCTGTACGTAATCAGCGTGGTCACGTTTACGCTTAAAGTGCCATGACAAAACGCCTGATAGAGCAATAAGGATAGCCCCGATTCCGACTGCAATCAGACTTATCATGCTCCACCGCCTTCAATGCCGGTTGAATAGCCATGATCGGCTTGCGGCGGAAAGTTCGGGCTGGTGTTCTGCGGTACCGGCGTGCTGATTGGCAGTTGTGGTACCTGCTGAGGAATGACCGGCGAAGCATTGTGATCTTCAAAGCCAGCTGACAGCATCAGCTCATCTGCCAGCGGTGCTGCCCCGGGTGTCATGGCCAGAACCTTGGCGGCATTGACAGCCCCGAACATGCCTTGAATATTGGTATTGGTCTTTTCCGCTACCAGCTTGTTGCGCTGTTCGGCCTTGAGATCGACACCGGCCATGATATCCTTTATGCGAGCTTCCAGCAGTTTCAATTGAGCTGCAGCCGCTCCATTATCATCAGGATTAGACAGACGATCAGCGAGCTGCTGCTTGTTGGAGAGGTTTGAAGCCAGAACAATAACATCAGCCGGTATAGGCATACCAGCTTTCTGCATTTCAAGAAGCTGCTGGAACTGAGTATCGGCAAAGGTTGCTGCCAGCGGTTGAGAAGTAACGACAACTTCATATTCACCCAGGGTAATGTCATTGACAATCTGCCCCAGTTCATCGACCTGATTGATAACAAGCTCTTCCTCAGTGTCGTTGCCCCGGTCGTCAGTACCAATGATCTTGAACATCCGCTCATTGGTAAAGAACCGCTGGAACAGCTCCATCAACTTACGTGCCAGAAGAATGCGAGTAAATGCCATGTTATCATGAGCATCTGCCAGTATCAGCTTACTCTGGTACTGCTTGGCGTTAATGGCTACGCCTGACACTTCAGGAGAATTGAGCCCCTGTTCAGCATCAGACATGCCGGTAACGCTCTTGATGCCTTCCGCTCCTATTTGTGCGAGACGATCCATCCCGGTAGGGAAGGTATTAGGTGTGATCTTCTGGGCATTATCCACTTCATCCAGTTCAAGCACGATACCGGTTTTCATGCCCTTCTCTGCCAGTTCAGCGGTAGTCATGTTCTTGAGTGAGCCGGCCTTTACCTTCCATCCTGAGTTAGACACGCTTGTCTGGTAATGGATTGAAGCAGACAGACTCTTGTTTTCCAATTCCTGCGGACTGATTGCATTATCAACCATAGCCAGGCAGTGACCATAATCGAACAACCAGAAGTAGGGAATGATATCAAAGGTCTTGTAGGGGCTCCAATCGTTATGCAGTACAGCAAAGCGAGTAGTCACCATCCAGTATACTCGCTTGGCGTTCAACTTCTGCAACACCAAGCCATTCATTGCTGCAAACTCTCGGGCCTGTACCAGTGGTGTCTGGTCCGGTACCGGTTCGGTATCACCGGTCTTTGGATCAACGTAATGCATACAGAGGCTCATCTTGTAGTATTGTCGCTCGATAACTCTCAAGCGGACTTCACCGCTGTCTTGACTGCGGAAGTGGTAGACGTTGCCAGCTGCCTTACCGAAACCTTGACGATCATCAAGCTCATTCATGTGGGCAAACTCCCGGCCCCATGAATCTTCTGTGTATTCCGCGTGTGACTTGTCGGTTGCCATGCGAGCCTCACGGCCATACATCCCTTCAATCTCATCAAGAGACAACCACGAGATAGTCAGAACATCCGGCCAGGTTGCAGGATCGTACTGGTCAGCATAAGGAGAAAGCACAACTGTCTCGGGATTGACGTTCCTGATGTCAATCTCTCCGTTCAGGTTGCCGTTAAAGTCCATACGAGCACGGATAAAGCCGCGTTTCTTAATCAGACCATCCTTGTACATCTGCTTTTCAATACGATGATAGCCGGTCTTGTTGAGGACATGCATACCCAGTTTGGTCAGATCCTTGGCAATGTTTGCCGTGGCCTGTCCCTTGGCTGGCTTGTAGGCAATGTCGGCACGAGTGGCAATCTGCTCTCCCACAGCCGTTTCAACAGCCGGAAGGATACCGTTACGCTCGATGCACTTACGTCCCTGTACGCTTTCCATATAGGAACGATCATCGTCATTCCACTGGCCGCCATCCCCGGCATAATAGCGATAGTTGCGCCGTGCCTTGGCTACATACTCCGTATGGCCGTTGTCGCAGTAGAAGCGGAAACGATCCCACTGCAACTGAATCAGCTGGAAATCTGAAAACAATAACTTGTCGCCTCGATCTTCGCTTGCCATGACTGTCCCCTTATCCAACAGCTATATGATTTTCTTTGTCTACTACATACCTTACGAGCACATAGCGCTCTTTTTATGAAAATCTCCTACAATCTGCCCCGGCTCCATGATAATCGGCTTCGTGACTGCCGCCTGACGGCCCGAACGCCACCAGTACCTTGTGCAGTCCATCAGGTGATCGTTCGTCTTTACAATGGTGCCCTTGCCATTGTCTGAACGACGATACAACCTGAATTCATCAAACCACGGAGCCAGAGACTTGAACACTTTGAGCTTGCCGGTAGATAGAGCTGTCCATACATCATGGATACCAGCCTCAACCGCATTATCAGCCAGAGATAGAATCAGTTTTTCATCCTGATACAGATTGATAAGCTTCTCGCCATCCTTCTGACTGCCACCACGAGAGGCCGGATCAATCACACCGGGTATCCAATCACCCTTCGCTTTGATACCAGAAGCATGAATAGGCGGTTCAGCCTGACCACGCTTATAGGCGGAATACAGGTAGCCGGTATCCGTCTCCCGGTCTACCGCTCCCCAGATCGCCGCCGTACAGTTCCATCCAACATCGAAACCGAATGAACGCGGCCAGTGTGCCGGGATAACGAAATCAGGTACCTTGATGAATTCCTCTTCAACGGGGTAGATAGCCCCTGCACCCAATACCGGAACACCCTTGGAGCGAGCCTCACGTTGATGTGGAGGCAAAGCAGCATAGAGTTCGTCTTTCGTTTTCTTGTCCAGATGCGGTACATCATCCCAATCCGCCTGAATCGTGTATCGGGTGTGCATATCATCAGGCAGCTTACCGCCAGGCATAAAGCGTAAAACAATGGCTGTAATACCGGATAGCGGGGTGAACGTATTCATCACTATCCCGTTGCAGGTCATGGTACGCAACAGCTCTTCGTCGTACACGTCCTCGGGCGGTTCCTCATCGTTCCAGATTACATGCTTGGCGGTACCCTGAAACTTCTTGCGGCCCTGCTCGTATGACTTGAAACCAAGAACAGAGACACCGCCAGTGGGAACATGACGAACCATAACAGACTCAAGACAGTTTTTTACGCCATGCGACCGGCGCTCAAAACTGACAATCAGATCGCCAGGTATAAGCCCAGTACCCCAACATTCTTCTTTCTCGGGTGGACCTACCAGCTTTTGCTGGATAATGTCCCTGACTGTTTCAGATGTATCGCCAGAGGCCCATGCATCAATAGGATGGTCGAAGCGCTTACCTTCCCACCAGACTGGATACAGGCCGGTCAGGTGACACACCATCTCATAGCCGCCCATGCCCTCAGTCTTACCAACGCGGTTGGCTGCAATAGCTCCACGCTCACGGAAGTTTGCTCCGGCACGAAAAAAGGCGAGATGCTTCTGATAGAGATCTCGCCGTAGTGGTCCTGTGTCTGGAAAGTAATCAAAGAAGCGCTTGCGTGACTTGCGCCGTGCAATCTCTTCTTGAATCGCTATGAGTTCCAGAAAGTTGCTCATTCCGGCAAGTCCATCTTAATAATGTCACGCGCAAGCTCTCGGGCCTTTTGCTCAAGCTCGTCGTCTGTCAGATCAGCGAAGCGGTGTGTAACCGTAGCACTTGACTTGTCAAGACCAAGGATGCGAGCCATAGCCTCCTTTGATTTCTCGCGGGAGGCCACAACCGGCAACATGACAATGCCGTATTCTTTGCTGAACGTAGAATCGAGATCCACAATGGACGCCAGTTCGTGATCCAGTTCATGAATAGGGATACGGGTACCGTTTTCTTTGAAGTACCTTCTCCGGTCAATCTTAAGCACGCGGCCATGATGTTCAAGCAGATCATCAGCCGTAACAGCATAACGTTCCCGCAACTCCTTACGGATAGCGGCTATACGTGTCACAATGTTAGGTGATGTTAGGAGTTTACTGGCTTCGACGCGAGCTGTGTTATCTTGAACTTTTGGCTTGGATACAAGATATGCTTTGTAGCCAACCCCTCCATTTTCCACATACTCCCAACAGAAACGTTCCTTCCACGGCTCAAGCTCTGCTGATTCATAGCCCACCTCGTTCTGCATTTCCGGTAGTACTACCTGCCCTGAAACAGCTGTAGGGCTACCATTTAAAAGCGTAGCCCCTGCCGTATGTCCGTTCGGTTTTTCACTCATACCTCACCTCATACCACAAATAAAAATCATCCGCAATAACTACGGCGGATAGTCAAACAAAAGCAAAGCTTCTCGTTCTTCTTTACTTACCGGTACTGATTCTTTCACGGCTGCCTCCTGTAGCTGGTCCAGTTGAGAACCAGAACACGCCCGCCATTCTCCTGAAACCGCTCCATGCTTCGCACGCCAAGAGTATCCTCGATCTGCTTGTATGTCAGATTAGACAGGAGTATCACTGACTTCATAGCCTCATATCGGTCGTTTATCACTTCGGTAAGATAAAGCTGCTCAGTGGCCGTACCGAATTGCACACCCACCTCATCAATAACGAGAAGCTCAGGAGTCACGAAATACCGCAATACCTCATCCTCGGTCACACCTGATTGTTTCCAGCTGTCCTTGAATCGCCGGACGACCTTGAGGGCGGTAGTGTGAAGAAAAGAAAAACCGCGCCTCATCACCTCTTGACCGATGATTGCTGACAGCATATTTTTTCCGGTACCGGGAGAACCAACCATAATCAGGCTGGTACCGCAGCCAGGCACAAAAGCAGCAGCAAAACTCTGACACGCATACAATACCTGAGCCGCCGTCAGATTGACTGGTTTGTAATCGGTGAACGTCTTTCCCTTGAAGCGCTCACCAATGCAGGAGTCAGCAATGTATCTGCTGATTTGTACCTGTCTCGCATGGTTTGCCCTGTCAATCCCTTCCTGCTTGATCCGGTCGGTATCAATTGCCGATTGAGCATCAGCACACACAGGGCAGTATGGCCCCACAAGCCACTCCGGGCCTGACACCATCAGTGTGTCGCATATCGGACACAGCTCATCCGGCAGAGGCTCCCTGTGTGGTAAATGTAGATCCATCAAGCCAATCGGCTTCGGGTCCATTTGGCGGGATAATTCCCGGCGCTTTGCCAGCAACCGCTCTTGTCCGGCATGAATTTCCTGTTCCATACGCTTCTCCTTTCACCGGCTTGAATTCCGTCTGCAACCATTTGATTGTGGCCTCATAGGGGTCAAGCAGGCACGGCTTACCACGGCACCGGTTAAGAAACTTTTCAAGGGCCACGTTCAGGTTGATGTCAGGAAACAGCTCTTTCAGGCGCTCTTGCTTCTCAACGAAAATAACTTCCAGTTGGGCACATGCTCCCGCCTGTTGCTGTTGATGGTTTATTTCCTTTTCCTTTTCCTTTCCTTTCCTTTCCTTTCCCGGTTTCTCAAGTGTTTCTTGAGTGTTTCTTTCCTGCTTCTTTCCTGCTTCTTCATCTATAACACGATGATATGCAGGATATTTTGATTCTAATTTTGCTTCGTCTCCGGTGAAACGTTGATGCTTCTCGAAATTAGTAACCTGTATCAGTTTGAGACCATCAGCCACATATCGAACAATGACTCCAGCAGAATGCAGGCTATTCAGGAGATTATCAATATCAACATCATCATATGGGAACAGTACCGCTTTCAGACGCTTTGGGCGATCTTCCAGGCGTCCTCTCCGATCAGCCTGGGTAAACAGCCCTATAAACAACATACGGGCATATATAGGTAACTCAGCTAGTTCTTCGTGCAGAAACAGTTCCGGTTTTATCGTACGAATACGTGCCACTGGGGTCTCCTAATAATTATTTGATCGTTCAAATGTACCAATCCCACTTTCGTTACGCTTCTTGTGAATCATTTTAATATTTAATAATGGCTGTTGTCTCTATATATGGTGTTACGTCAAAAACATAATACCATATATAGAATATGTGTTTTAAGTGAAAAATTTTTGTATTTGCATACCGCGTATCATTGCGGTATAAATCGTTGCTTCTGGCATCGTAAAAAATATGGATGCGGCAGTTAAATTAAAATTATACTTTAGAGGCGGAACAATGGACATCACGCTGGAGCCGTTAAGTGAATCACGATTGTGCGAAATCCAAGCTGAGGCGGTTACATATGCTAATTCTCCATCTGAAATCAAAAAATGTTGGAATGATGGTCACCCGAATAGTTCTAAACCGTCTACTGTGCAAGGGGTTACCTTAGCGTGCTCAGATTTAATTAAACTCCCTTTTTTCCAGGTTTCTTAACATGACTCCATACATAATGTCAGACGACGAATTGAATGTTCGCCGTTCCGAGAGGTATGAGTCTCTGGTTGCAATATGGGAGATCATGCCAGCAAGTAAAAGTGGTAATTTTGCAATGTGTCCTGTACGCAGAGCAGAAGTGATTGAACATTACATTGATAATCTTCGTGTTATTAAGTTCAGATACAAAATGCCTGAGCGCATACAGTTGCACAAGGTAGCGGGGCTTATGGCTTATGCTATTGTTAAATACAGGCCCATAAGCGTTATTCATTCTGATCCTCCTAAAAAACATCAATTTATAAATGAGACATTTGCATTGATACATGGTCTCAGTGTGTGCGCTGAACATATACACTCTCCACATTCCAGGATAACCAAGCTTAAATATCATGATACTTGGTTTGATAGTTTGAACCATTTACTCCATCACCGAAATACGACCCCAGAATCGCTTGCCTTTATATTCGAAACTCTTTGTCTTACACTATTCCCGGAAAATTTTGATATTAGCTAAGTGTTAAGCGACAAGACAAAGGTTCCGTATCACTTGGCGGAATTTATAGGAGCCGCTTTACCCCAAAATATGAAACTGCTCCTGAGTGAGCGGAATTGTCCAAAAAGGAGATACAACCAATGTTCAAAGAACGATTCGAGCCACTCCAAGTAGAAATCCGTGATAATATGGATGGAAACATAAGCATATTCATAACACAGCCAGCTATGTGCGACGATGACTCCGTTATTATGATTTCTCCCGAACAAGTAGACATCCTAATTTCAAGTCTAAAAAGAGCAAAAGAATCACTGGACCAAGACA
The DNA here is from genome assembly GCA_903876875.1 of uncultured Geobacteraceae bacterium. Lineage (GTDB taxonomy): Bacteria > Desulfobacterota > Desulfuromonadia > Geobacterales > Pseudopelobacteraceae > JACRCG01. The sequence continues at coordinate 17,292 of CAIRBT010000012.1, read as the reverse complement.
GTATTAAATAATTCAAAATAAAGGATTTTGCCGGGAAACTGAGCCTCAAGTGATCGGCGGAGTTGCTGCATATGGTCTACTGCTTTGATATTTGTCATTACTTCAAAGAATCTCGGACAAATATCGGTTTTACCAGCCCAAGAAAGCCAGAACCGACCATCTTTCATGAGGTGTTTCGTATACTTGATTTGCATGTCTTTCTCCTTTTGTATTTGTATCTCCGACCAGAGGAGGGCGGAGAGAATACCTAACAAGCCGGTTCAATGCCCAGTGTCCGGGTTCCGTCCTCACGGTGAGAGTGATCGGTTACAGTAATAGTCTCGCTCCGAATGCCGCCGAACACGGCCCTGTCATCATGCTTGTCAAACCAGAACATGCGGGCTCCGCAACATGGATCGAGTATTACTTTTTGAGTTTGCATTATTCCACCCCCTTTAATATCTAACCAACGCCGTACACCACAGCGGGATTCTGCCGGTTGAACCAGAACATCCGACTCCCGCAACAGGATCAAGTATGTTTTTTGTCTGAGTTTGCAAAATTTCCCCCTGAATATCTAACCAGTTTTTTCGACCAGACCGGGAAAACCCCCGGCAGGTCAAAACTGGCCGTTATGCGTTAAAACCTACTTGCCGCTGCTGATGCCCCGCCTTGTGCCTAGACCCAACTAGAGAAGATACGCTTTGGGTCGCAAGATTGCTGACACTCGTCCAGCAATGTATCCACATTTATCTCCGATTCGCTCGAACGCATAACCAAACGTTCGAGCCGTTTTACGGCTCAACTCAAGCCGTTATGCCGAAAACCATATCGTCGCTCTTCTTCTTTGCACTTCAGGTAATGGTAAAAACTTTCAAAACAATCACCGACTTTTAGATAATCCCGATAGTGCTGTTGGCTGCGGGTTAGCTTCGGTGCAGGCGGACGTTTCGGACTATTCAGCGCCACATAATCAATCCCTGCCGGAGTGACAACGAAGCAGTGCATGTCACCAGTGAATGAGCGAGTGCCGTAATCCTCCATCAGTCCCATTTCGGTCAGGGCCACGCAGTCCGTAAAATCCTGACTACCGGGGCCAGTGGCAAAATGGTTGCGATACTGCCTACCTTCGCCGTACTGATCCAGCCCGAGAGAGTGTTGCAGAATGTGTAATTTATTCACCATCGCTGTGTCCCTTCTCTTCCGTATAAAAGGTTTCTGCTTTATCCCACGCAATAATCGCCCCTGCGCAATCGCCATGTATCTTGACGGCAAACTTTTTCCGGCAGTAGTCACACTTCATTGTCGTGCCGATCTGGCTGTTGATACGGCTACGGCAATATTCGCTTTCACTAAAGCCTCTGACATAGGAGGGCATACCGAATTGCCGCAGCGGGCAACCTGATTCGTTTTGGTGATGGCTTTACCGTGTGAGTCACGGTCAATGATATAATCAGCAGGGAATCCCTGTGCTCGAAACAGTTCACGAGGCGATAGCATACGCATACCGATGTCAACAATCTGGTATTCTTCACCTTGCACAGTCACCAGACCAAATCTGTCTCGGGTGGTAATCGTATGTAGCGGCTCCCTGATATTTGGATCTTGATCGCTGCCATAATATTTCAAGATAAATGTTCTGACTTCTCCAATGTGGGTACCGGAGGCTGTTACAGTCGGAGCTGGCTTTGTAACCGGTTGTCCGTCTTTACAGGTGCCACGTAGTTTGACCAGGTGAGATGTAACTAAACCGGTTTTGCCAAGTCCGCCGGCAGTGACAGTCCCGACCGGTTCAGCGGGCGAAGAGCCAACGCTTTGCCCAAAATGACGAGCCAGAAAAGCGGAACATAATGCAAAGTGTCCACCTCTCGGCCATGCTGTTATTGTCCTCAACGGATCATCACCTGGATGCACTGAATCGCTACCGTTATAATTTGCTATGGGAATTATTGAGGGAACAACAACAGCGTGACGGTTTTCTGTGGTTTGCGTTTTAAGCGGTTCATTGATTGGTTGACCACGGAAGTCCGGCCCTTTGGAGCCATAATAGGTGACAATAAATGGTTCCGGATTATTTATTACATACCGCATGATGCCTTTTGCAATCCGGCGTAACGTAGCTTCTGCTAATGGTCGAGTTCTTTCAAAGATTGAAGGAGCGGGGATATTCCAGTCGATACATTCTGCTGCTGTCCGCCACGGCTTCAATAGTTTCTGCTTCACCGCAATACTCTTCGGATCACCGTGAGTTGGTTCCGGCCATACTATCTGTTGACCATCACAACGAGCTATCAGAAATAAACGCTTTCTGATAGTAGGGGCTCCAAAGTCACAAGCCCTCAACTCTTTGTGTTCAACTTCATATCCCTGCCGCCGCAGCGCATTCACAAAACTGTTGAACGTCCGGCCCTTGTTCTTGGGGCAAGGATAGCAGTCGCCATCAGAGTTAGTCACCAATGGCCCCCGGTAACGAACTCTTCAACATTTTCCAGCATGATAATACGTGGCTTGACGGTAGCTGCCCAGCGCAATACAACCCACGCCAGACCACGTATTTTCTTTTCAACCGGCTTTTTACCCTTGGCCTTGCTGAAATGCTTACAGTCAGGTGAAAACCACGCCAAGCCGACCGGCCTGTCACCACAGACTTTGCGAGGATCGATATCCCACACTGATTCGCAGAAGTGTCGAGTCTGAGGGTGATTGACTTCGTGCATGGCAATAGCGTCAGGATCGTGATTGATTGCGATATCAACCGGCCTGCCAATCGCGGCCTCAATGCCGGTGCTTGCCCCACCGCCGCCTGCAAAGTTATCTATCACCAGTTCACCAAAATTCATATCAAGTTGAGGGAATTTGCGGAACCGGTCACGGTATTTTAGTATAACCGGCGTCATGCAGAAGGCTCCACCATTTCAACATACGCCGCCATTACCCATATCGCAGTATAAGCTGAGCCGCTTTCATCAGCCGATTTTGCTAAAATATCAACCACTGCTTCCAGTTCTGATATCTGCAAGCCAGCGGCAACCTTCTTGATTGTCTCCTGCCAGTTTCTACAATGATCTACATAAGAATCTGGATAAAGGTACCGCACAATTTTGCGTGCTTTATATAGTGTGGCGACTATTTCAATATGCTTTTCTGACATAGATTCCCTTTCTTGGTGACAAGCTGTTATTTACATCCCCACGATGCCTGAATCTTATGCCATTCCTCTTCTACCTGCTCTGGTGTGCGTTTCGCGCTCATGCCATTCTCCCTTAATGTTTATATCCAAAAGTCACAGTTGCCGTGATAGCCATAGCTGACAACCAGTAGCAGACATCAGCCCATTTATGTTCATACGCCCACCGGCACACGTTCATTGCGTACAACGACATAATGATGTAGCTGAATATACGAGGATCTTTCAGGAGAGAGAAAATCACAACTTCACCTCTCTGTTGTTATTGATCTCCATCTTGACCATCATTGCTAAAGTCAGGCTCTTGCCTTGCAGCGCCAGCAGATCAGTCAGCACAATCGCGCAATCCGCCGCTTCCAGAAACGCCGCATCATCATCACCGCGAGCAATCGCCTCTGCCAGTTCCCCGAACTCTTCACCGAGTTTACGCAATCTTCCGGCTATATCACGATCCGGCCAACGGTCATCGGCAAACTTCTTAATCTCTTCTTCCAAACCGGTCATGGTGATACCTTCCTTGCTTATCAATAGAATAGGGCGGTTGCACTTCGGGCACAGGCATTGCGTAAACTCGGAATAGAAGTTACACCCGCACAAACATCGAGCTTTCACACAGCCACCAGACTAAACGGCAGAACATCACATTGAAAGCCAGATGCACCCTTATGGCCGCCACCGCCGCGAGCCTTGCAGATAGCCGATACATCAACATCCGGCTTTTCGGCGTACAGCGACACCTTCCACTTGTCCCGGTACCAGCAAAACGAAAGCATTGCATCATGTCTCTCTGGATCGTACCCGGAATCGAATACGGTTGAATTGGTAAGCCCTTTGTTGACTGCCAGCAACCGCAGCCCGTCAAGTTCAGTTTCAAAGCCGCACGTCCTTAGATAACTCTCGTTGTCTTTCTTCTGTGCCGCCAGTAACAGGGCTCCGTCATGGGTAATCTCTTCCACCAGTTCATCTTCAATAAACAGACGGTGCCAGAACTCGCTATTGTTCGGATCGGTATTGAACTGCCAGACGCCTTTCTGGAACTCCATTGCGCCAGAGTGATTCATCCAGTCCCACACGTCATAGCGGCCAAGCAGAAACACGGCACGCGGCATGTCAGAGCCAACCAGACATTCCCACACCAACTCACAACCGGCCTTGCCGACAACCTGCATACCATTGAACGGCACCCCGGCAGCGTCCCGCTCTTCAATGGCGCTCTTGTGGTGATCGATCCACACTAATGCTCCGCACGCCTCTTTCAAACGAATCATGTCAGAGAATGGTTGTAGTGAAAAATCCACCATATACACCAACTCGTCAGATAGGATCGTATCCCACGGAAACGGCTGGCCGTAGTTGATGCCTATCAGTTCGCATTCGGGGTGAACTACCTTGACTATTGCTCCTGAACAGCGTCCGTCTTGATCTGCGCTGTGATAAAAACATTTCATTGCGTTACCTCCGTTAATTGTGTGCCGGTCTTTCCCGGCTGTCACGCTACCCACTGTTCGACCCGTATTTGCATCTGCCAGCCATGCTTGTGCTACGGCAGAGGTTCCCCAACTATTGGGCTCACCGGTTAAGGGAGGGCAGCGACCCACCCGTCAGTATGGTAAGTCCAACTCAATTCGTGCCCGCTCGCACTCTTCGACAAGTTGCTTCTGCTTTTCAGCAACGTGAGCACGGATAACAGGAAGAGCCAGACGAGGATTTACATCAAACAGAGTATGACTGTGTTCGCCAGAAGGCACCCCGAGCTTAAGAGCCTGCTCGCGGCCATAAGGATCTATTGGATTAGGAGGCGTGCCAGTATTTATGGCCTCTTCCATCTTCTCAATAAGGTTTTTACCCTTGGACATTTCGCTGTAACACTTCCAGATTCTTTCTGCTGTTTCTTGGGTATCATCACAATCCTTTCCTTGTTTGTGTCAGTAATATCGCTATTAACGGCGGTCAGGAGTGGCGGCAAGTCATACTTGAACCTGTCAATAATCTCCCCACCCATCAGCGTATTCAAACTTACAACCTGGTTTTCTGTTTCCATTCAATACCTCCCTTTCTGGTTTTGGCGCCTAAGCGCATACCCTCTCGTGCCACGGTAGGACACGATCAGGGCAATCATAGGATGTCTCGTTAATAATGGCCGTGAACTCCTGCTTTGCGCAATCGACCTGATTCCGGCACTTGCCGTAAGCATCACACCTGTCGCACTGAGAATACGCCTTTGAATTTCGCTTGCGTTTCCGCAGTGCTACTGTTTTACGTCCCATGCTAATCACTTCCGGCCTCACATCGTTTGCTCTGCTCTAATAGAAAATGTTTCTGCAACGTCTTTTCCTGCACTCTGAACCCTGATTGAGTAAGCAGCTGTGCTACGGTGTACCAAGACACACCGGCCTCTCTCTGTTTCACAATGCTTTCGTAAAACTTCACTACAATGAAATGAGTCGCTGTTTTTTCAACAGGGTCCCATTCGCGCTTCGGCTCTTCTGATTTTGTCGGTACCGCCATCATCACCGGCACAACATCAGCATCCCGCCAGTAGCCACACTTCCAGCAAGTGAACCCTGAAATCATATTCGTTGCAGATCCACCGTTATGCCGGAGTAGGCCGGATGGACCTGAAAATGTACGTTCTTCACGAAGGCGTGTATTGCACTTGGGACAACTCATATGCTCTCCTGTTCACGACACGTCAGCCCTTGATTCGCATGGTCGCAGTGGCAGGGCACCGGTAGATCATCACCACACTTGGCCGCCACACACAGGGCCATAACAAACACGCCCGTCATGCCGCCAATGAATATGCCAACCCAGAACGCAATCCATACCGGCTGCATTACCGAGTCTCCAACGCCTGTACTTTGGCAAGCACAACGCGCTGATACTGTTTCACTTTCGGATTACTCGGGCTTCCGTTCCAGCGAGCCACGGCACCGCGATAACCACGCTCCTTGACCATCTGCAAAAATAACCGGTTTGCCTGGTCAACCTGTCCCTCAATAGAATCCGGTACCGTGCCATGATGCGAACCCCACACCTGAAACAACCCCTTGGCTTTACCGCCATCACCAATGGTGTGCTCCATCCCCCCACTTTCGGTATGGGCGATGCTTGCCATTGTCAGAGGGTATTCGGTGCGCTCCGCAATCGCCTTGGCCACCGGTTCCGGCAACATCGTCTCGATCCGCTCTTGCGTGTTGCTCTTGGCTACCGGCATAACAGCCTCAACCACAACCGGCTCCTGTTCCAGATAGCCGACGAACCCGTATATCAATACCGCCATGACCGTGAATAAAGTTGCCCGAGCTGCCTTCTTCTGGTTCTGGATCATCTGGCTCCTCCGCCATTTACATAGATTTTTGTAGTCCGTCATGTTCATCCCTCCCGTCTATAACTATTGATTCAAGCACCATCTTCAGGCCTTCAACCTCTTCCGCCTCCATCCCTTCGTCAGCTACAACCATACAATGCAGTGACCAGATAGCGAACAACATGCGCGGATCGTCATTAATCATAGTAAATTCCCTGCAAAGCTTTTTTCTGACGGGACTTATCCCGGTGCGCCAACGCCGCCAGTTTTGCTCGTTCTGCATCAACAACAATCGGTGGCAGGGTTTTTTGTGTCGGATTAGCAAAATCACGTAACGCCGCTTGAAGTTCTACCCGGAAAATCCGCGCAATCTCTTCTCGATCCTCATGAGTCATGGCCGTGCCCCCCCGAAATAACGCTGTAGCATCTGGTAAAACTGTGCCCGCCTGATATGCTTACAACCCTTTGCCGGATATGCCATCATACCGCTCCGTATCTCATAATCCCTGCACCCACACGACCCGCGACCGCTCCCCAGATCCTCTTGATGAAACAGATCATCCAGATCAACCAGATATAGCGCTTGTTGTTTGCCGGAACTCTTGACGTGATAACGTCCGGCCTCTCCGGTTACTGGATAAACTCCCAGATCGAATGCGGCATTCATGGCTTAAGGTTCCGCCGTGATAATGTTGTTGCCTGAGACATTTCCTGAAATGCTGCTTTGGTATTGTTGCTTGCTGGATCTTTGCGGAAAGAGTCGATGTAGATTTCAACGCATTTGAAAAGGTGCTCATGTACTTTCTGGTCAGTGGCCTTTTTGCCGAATAGATTGCGACGTAAGGCAGCCGACTCACGGTTTTTACGCTCTTTGGCTTGTTCAAATGTTTCTACTCTTGCTGTTGCAGTGTTCATGATATCCTCCCGAATTCCTGTTCGATCAACCACGCCTGATTTACCAGCCAGCCAGGGATAACAACCACCTCAAGTGCGAACTGAGCTTCGCACTGACTACACCGTTTTGGGGGCAGAGCCGCCTTGATCTCCGCAACTGCTTCACGAAGTTCAAGCCGAAGTGTTTCAACTGCATCGGCAATACAAGCCCCATCATCATTTTCCAGTTCGGGTAATAACTCTCTCAACATCAGATGTTGCCACCGCAGATAAAGTGAATTCCCGCAACTGACCATGAAGGGTACTACCTTGTTGTGGGGAAGGTTGACGGCATCGTTTGAATTCAGGCAGCGTGACAGATGGACATCACTCATACCGATTTCAATCGCCACAACCTTTTGACTCCTGCCGGATCGATCCAGAGACATGCGTAATGCACCTTTTGCGTCCTTGCACTCCATCAACTCCTTATCAAACGATTCAGCTCGGAACATGGAAACCCTCACAGTTAAATTTATTAAAATGCATCAGCCGTAATTTTGGCGGATAGTGCTGGTCAGGCGGTACATTCAAGCTTGTCAAGCTCAGGCAAAAGCAGTGAAGTACAAAATTTTGAGTAGCTTAGGTTGCGTGCCAGAGCTAACCGCTTGACCTGTTTAGCCCGTTCAGGCGGGAGGTTGACTATAATGCGGCCACGGATAAGCGCTTCATCTTCACCCAGTGGCGGCCTGCCGCGCTTAACAACATGTTCATTTTCTGTTTTCATTGCCTTGCCTCTAAAACTGTTGTATTTTGTGAATCACTAAATATAAATGTGGTGAACTATGGCTTGGATGATAATTTGTGCCGAACTTCCGGCTGGCGACACACAGATCGAAATTTCTCAGCGAGAAACGTGTAGAGAGCGCTTTTCAGAATTAGCCACGCGAAATACAGGTGTTCGATTGCTCGGAGGATGCTGCTTGCTGATTCCGCTAAACGGCTCACTACAGCCCATCGTAGAACTCCAGGTTGCTCTATGTCGATTGACCTATACTTATACAGTGCTCGATCAAGAACCAGTATGGACGACAGAACCAGCCCTAAAGGCTGTTTAACCCATGTATGTCCAATGAATTCGTGCATGTTGCACCCTTTTGTAGTTCTTTTGTGTGACGCACGATATTTATAAGAAAGGTCTAACTATGAGTAAGAGAATCACAGACGGACTGCAACTTCCTGAGGCGCTTATCCTGATTAGCCAACTTGAAGCTAAGGTACTTTATCTTGAGCAAGAGCTTGATGATCGCGAAGCGAAGATAAAAGAACTGGAAGACCGGGTGCAAACGTTGCAACTTGGAAATATCCATCATGACAAACCTCGTTCTCCCATGTGTGGGTAATTCTTTTGTGTGACGCACGATATTTATAAACGTACCTATTTACTACTGTCCGGTGCCTGACTATGATTTCTCACAGCGATTTAGAAGAACTTGGCGAAACCGAAGTGCGGTCAAGATTAGACCGTGGAGACTTTGTTAATTCTGCTGATATTGTTTTTATTAATTCTTGGGTTGCATCCAAAGATGCTGAGCGCAAATCAAGGGCTCTTTGCGACAAGGCAAACAGTTCATTTGCCCTTAACAGCATCCGGCTTGCCAAAATAACAGCAATAGCAGCTACTATAGCCGCCATAGCTGCAGTGATATCTGCGATGGCGGCAATTCCTTCCTGCATAAAGACCTCCCGGTTACCGTGATGGTTTTGTGTGACGCACGATATTTATAATTGCTTTAAGAACAAAAATCAATAAAAAAGTTGCGCTATGAATAATTTGTCTTTTGGGGAAAATTTACGCAGGTTCAGGAAGAGCAAAAAGCTTTCTTTAAAGGCGCTTGCGGCCACGCTTGATGTTTCTTTTGGGTTTCTAGGTTCTGTAGAAAGAAGCGAAAAAGAGCCCGGTAAGTTTTTAATATTGTCCTTTGAGCAATTTCAAAAAACTGGAAAGGGTTTAAAGCATGGCGTTTGCATAGAAAGCAATGGTACGGCAGATAAATACGATTCAAGACTTTCTGAAATAATTACGTTATGGGGATCTATTTGCGAAGATCAGCGTGATACCCTGTTGCGGGTAGCGCAAGGTTTCAGCAAAGAACCGCCATCTTCATTAGATCCAGACGGCGGGTGGGTCTTAAACTTTCAAGAGAAGAAGTCTACATAGAATTGAAGCGGCTTGGATGGAGGGTTGTTTAAATGTATGACGCGGGTGCCTTTGAAATATCCAAAATAGGGTGCGAGGCTTTGGGGACAAGTCAAGAAAAAATGCTCACAATTGGAGACAGGGTTAAAAAATTAATGGAGGGAATGACCGGACGTGGTTTTTCAAAGCGTCTTGGTCTTCCGAATAATACCGTAAGCAACTACGTTACTGGCAAGCGAACCATTTCTGTTGAGTTCATTGTTCTCATTTGCAGACACTTTGATGTTGATCCTTGGTGGTTGATGACCGGTGAAGAAAAAGGCGTGTCTGTTAAAGTTGCTGAATTATCGGAACCATGCCAACCAAAGCCACTGCCTCAAGACGAACAGTACTTATTGGCGGCATATCGAAATCTAAACGAATCGGACAAAGCCGCCATAGCTGCAGTGATATCTGCGATGGCGGCAATTCCTTCCTGCATAAAGACCTCCCGGTTACCGTGATGGTTTTGTGTGACGCACGATATTTATAATTCACAATAACGAATCGAGTCAAGAGAAAAATGCGCAATGGCGAATAGAACTTTAGGCGAAATAATTCAAGGTATAAAAAAGCAGAAAAACTTGAATGGTAAGCAGTTTGTTGCGCTACTAGGAATAGGCGCTAGCACACTTGTTGACTATGAAAAGGATAAAAAGAAACCGGGGTGGGAGAGTCTATGTGCGCTACGGCGCATTGGGGTTAGTATCGATTCTGTAATTGATGAGTCAGAGGGGGTTGTTTCTGAGCCATCAACACTATGTCAACCGGCGGCGCTGTGTGCGGATGAAAGAGATTTGTTAAAGGCGTATCGAAATCTGAATGAATCAGACAAAGGGTGTGCTTTAAGAATGGTGGCGGGGTTGAGAGGTTTGGAAGAGAAATCAGAGACAAGCGGGACAGGGGAACCAAACTGCAAGGTTATGAACTTCGGGTAGAAATGAAGCGGCTTGGTTGGAGGATGGTTTAAATGTATGACGCGGGTGCCTTTGAAATATCCAAAATAGGGTGCGAGGTTTGGTCTGTTTATTTTCACTGCCCCAACTGTGGGCGCAGTGACTATGCACTCAATGTCGATAAATTTAACTCTAGTGGTTATTACAAATACGGGGATCAATGCTGCCAAAAATACCAAGCCGATTCAAATACGTTATTGCTTCTTAAAAATATTGGATTAAGAACAACACTCTATATCGAGCGCAGCAATTCGGAGGACAAAAGCAGAAACTATAATGGAATAATTGTTTTGGGCGTTTTACCAACCCTACTTGGATTTGTGTTCCAGCCATTACTGTTATTAGGTATTCCGGCTTTAATTTATGCTGCAATAGCGTATCTGATTGGTTGCAAAAAATAGATGTACACGGAGTGTGATTTTAAAATAATAAAACTTTTAATATTGCTTTCAGTGGTTTTGGATACCATCTACACAATGGGTGTGCCCCAATCTGCTGCTGTTATTACCGGCATACCGACTTCTGCTGAGCCAACATTCGTATGCAAATAGTTGAGGTGTCTCTATGAAACGCTATCAAAAACTCATCTAAATTTCGTACCGCACAAAAATATAATTTGTAATAAAAAACAAAAAAAGGGTATATAGGATTCATGGGACGATTACTTAAAAACATACTATCAGGTGCCCGTAAAATCCTTGTGATATGCCCGGAAAACGACTACGTAAGGCCGCAACGCGGAGCCTTTGCCCAGGATGCCAAAAACCTGCGCAAAGACGCCGCACAGATAACCGGCTCCTTGCGTAAAAAGGTGCAATCACATGGGAAACAAATCAACCACCGCTAAAGTAACCCACAAAGACGGTGAATTGACTGTGCAGCAGCACGAAATCGACAGTCCTATATTGCCGGTGGCACAGCTTGAGCACCTTCACACCTTCAAACCTGATGCCGTAGATTGGGTCATTACCCAAACGCAAGCCGAGGCAGAATTTCGGCGCAGCGAAAACAAGCGTATTAACACCCTCGTCTTTATCCAGCAACTTGTAGGACAAATCTTTGCTCTTCTGATTGGCCTTGCCGGTATTGGCGCTGGTGGATATGTCGCCGCGAACGGTCAACCCAAAGCAGGTGCTATTATTGCTGTTACAGCCATAACCGGTCTTGCCGCGGTGTTTCTAACCGGGAGGGTGAAAAAGCCATGAAGCGCTATCAAAAACTAATTCAAGATGCTGTAGGCGGTGGCAGCGAAAGCCATGCACCAGTCAAGAAAAATGGCTATAATATATTAGCTCGTGAAATGGGTGCGCCATCAACCTCAATCCATGAATGGGCTACCTACCCGCATAAAGTACCTACATACAAAAGTCTTGAGCGGCTATCTGCATATTTTGAAGTTCCATTACATACGCTATTGATGGAATACGATGATCCGCGCATAGCCATTATCGACATAATGTATAAGCTTGACGACCAGCGTCTATCGGTCTTGTTAAACCATGCAAAGGTGCTTTCGTAAATGTCAATAAAACCGCATCCAACAAAAAAAGGCTGGTGGTACATCATCATCAGTCATGGCCGCAAAGGTTCCAAGACCTACAAGCCAACGGAGTACATCCCATACGAAGGCACTGAAGCACGAGCCCTCGCTTTTGAGCGTGAATTGCGTGGCCTGCAACCAGACAATAATGGCCGTATCAAAGTAATAGATCTACTGGACAGCTTCTTTACATGGCACCAGACGAATATGAAGCCTAAAACCCACACTGAATGTAATGCGGCTTTCAAACGTCTTATTCCGTACCTGGGCAACAAGTATATCTCATATCTTCGTAACAGCGATTATGAACCATATAAAGCAGACCGACTTGCAACGTTGATTATCCCGAAACAGAGAAAACACAGGGCGGATCGTGTCCTCGATAGGCATGCTGAAACTGATGAAGAATATGCTACTCGTTGCGTTGCCGAAACACGAAATGTCAGTAAAAGAACAATTCAGATCGAACTGAACTATTTCAGAACATTCCTGCGTTGGTGTCGAGACGAAGAAAAATATACTGTTGGTGATTTTCCAAAGGGCTTCAGCAAGGACCAGCAAAAAGCAAAAGGCAAGGTTGTGCTGGCCTTATCCGAAATACCAGCGTTGATTGAACAACAAAAGGAAGGATTCCAGCGAACCATTACCATGTTGATGTTACAAAACGGTTTACGTAAGACCGAAGCTCTGACACTGCGGAAGCGAAACGTGGATCTCAAAAATAACTGCCTGATCGTAACGGGTAAGAATGACAAGACGAGGGTTGTACCAATTGTAACACCGGATCTGCATAAAGCACTCAAAGGCGCTGGAGAAGGGAAACAACCAGCGGACTTTTTATTCTTAAACCCAAAAACAAAGCGCCCGTACACTAATATCAAGAAAAGCTTAAAGTCGGCAGCCGTTTCAGCGGGCATTGACAAAAGGATATACAATCACCTTATGAGGCACAGTTTTATCACCAGTGGACTTATGGCTGGAGTCCCTGTCTCTGCGATGCGTGATCTCGCTGGACATCAGGATATTCGCACTACACAGGAGTATACTCACTTCATTGCTGAGTACCTGCAATCAGAGGCGGCAAAGATAGCCTCTGTAATGTCGGTTCATATAACACCTCCCGAACCCGCATAAATACTATGTTTGCTCAAAGGAGCTCATACTTCGGGAGCAGGGGGTCGCAAGTTCAATTCTTGTCATCCCGACCAGTAAATAACATGGGGCTACGTCACTGACGTAGCCCCATTTGTTTTGCAGTGTCCTCTGCCGTATGCTTTTAGCCAAACAACGCCCACTACGCCACTTTCGACCAGCCGATTTTTCGCAACGTTTTCCTACGTCCGACAGGCTCCTGGAGACACTGGGTCTTGTCAAGTTTCCCCATCCTTTATTGATTCGTGGCCCGGTCACTCTAAAACTCACTGACCGTTTCATTGACTGTGCAGGTATTCAGCCATTTGTGGGGCTACCGCCGCAAGCTGTCCGGGAAGTGTGCTCTGAGAAGATGCCGGAATTCGTCCTCACAATTGAAAACCTCGCCAGCTTCAATCGCTACACTGCGGAGATTCAAGACAATGGCCTGATTCTTTATACAGCCGGATTTCCTGCACCGGGCATTGCGGGTTTTCTGCGATTGCTTGATACCTCCTTGCCCTCCGATATCCCCTTTCTCCATTGGGGCGATATTGATGAAGGTGGGCTCAAAATCTTCATTTATATCCAGGGACTCATAACCCGGACGCTAAAGCCGCATTTAATGACGCCAGATTTGCTGGAGATGTCCGGGCATCCTAATCATAATCTGCGGATTGAGGAGGTAAGGCGAACTGCAGATAAAAATTCGGAAGTTATGCTAATTGCAGAAGCCATGCTTTCCACAAAGATCCACCGAATACTTTAGAACAAGAGAATATAGACCCTTTCGGTGTTTCGGCATGACCATCAGAACCAGCGCATCCAACGTTATCAGCAACGAAAATGCCTATCAGCACGGGCAAAATTGATGTACATTGCAGGGCAAATTTAGCTCAAGAGAGAAAGCCGGAAGAAAATGCCTGGATTGCACAAGCATGTCACCATAAACCAAGGACGGCAACTTCCTCTATTTGCGGTATACCCGCCGCCGAAACTTGTTGTTGCTCCCGGAATCAAGGAGCGTGGGGCCGTTTATACCCGCCGTGAAACGGTTGAGTTTATCCTGGATCTTTCCGGATATACGGACGATAAGCCTCTACACAATTTTCGCCTGCTTGAGCCATCTATCGGGAATGGAGATTTCCTTCTTGTCGCCGTTGAACGCCTTTTGTCTGCCTATGCCAAAAACCGTCTTGAAGGCTCCTGCATGTGCGATGACCTGGCTCAAGCAATACGGGCGGTTGAGGTGGATCATGCCAGTATCGAGAAAGTAAGGGCGAAGTTGTTAAAGCTCTTGATACATTCGGACGTTTCACTACAAGACGCCGGAGAACTGGTTTCGGCCTGGATTATTGAAGGTGATTTCCTGCTTGTGGAGTTGCCGCACCTGTTCACCTTCACGGTTGGCAACCCTCCTTACGTGCGGCAAGAGCTGATTCCCGATGAACTTATGGCTGCATACCGGGAACGATTTGAGACCATTTACGACAGGGCTGATTTATATGTGCCTTTTATAGAGCGCAGCCTGAAACTGTTGGAACCGGGCGGAACACTCGGTTTCATTTGCGCGGATCGCTGGATGAAAAATCGTTATGGCGGTCCGCTCCGGGCACTGGTAGCAAAGAGTTTCCACCTGAAATGCTATGTCGATATGGTTGATACGGCGGCCTTTCAATCGGAAGTGAGCGCTTACCCTGCAATCACCATCATTACGCGGGAAAAACCCGGTTCAACCCGCCTGGCTCACCGACCTTCGATAGACCGGGCAACCCTGAAACAGCTTGCGGCTGCCTTGAAGAATACTACGGTTGTGGTTGATAGCGGCGTGACTGAGGTTGTAAAGGTTGTGCACGGCTCCGAACCGTGGATACTCCATTCATTTGACCAATTGGCACTTGTGCGGCGACTTGAAAAAAGGTTTCCGGCTCTTGAAGAAACTGGCTGCAAGGTTGGAATTGGTGTCGCAACGGGAGCTGACAAGGCTTTTATCGGTAGCTACGAGGAGTTGGACGTAGAGCCTGACCGCAAACTTCCACTTGTTACGACCAAAGATATAAAAAACGGGAAAGTTGATTGGCAGGGAATGGGAGTGATAAATCCATTTAATGACAATGGATCACTGGTAAATCTATCAGATTACCCCAAATTGGCCGAATACCTGGAACGTCGAAGGGACGTAATCAGCAAGAGGAACTGTGCTCAAAACAATCCCAAGAACTGGTACAAGACCATTGACCGGATAAATCCTGAAATTGCCAGGAAGCATAAGCTCTTGATCCCTGACATAAAAGGCAAGGCCCATATTGTATATGAAGACGGGCGCTTATACCCGCATCACAATCTTTACTACATCACTTCTGTAGATTGGGATTTAACAGCTCTCCAGGCGGTGCTGCAATCAGGTATTGCAAAACTGTTCGTTTCGATTTATTCAACTCAGATGCGTGGCGGATATCTGCGTTTTCAGGCGCAATATCTCAGGCGGATTCGCGTTCCCCGTTGGTCGGATGTTTCCGAGCGACTGCGAAATGCTCTCATTGAGGCAGCAAAGGCTGACGACATTGAGGCTTGCAACCGGGCTACGTTTGAATTGTTTGAATTGTCACAACCGGAAAGGTCCGCGATTGGCGGAAATGGTAAATAGATTAGCATGGCGATTGATCTTGTGAATTATGAAGGTAAGGCCCGTGAAGCTGTAAAAGCATTTTGGGGGAACCGTGAGGCTGCCCGGCAAAAGCAGGTTGAGAGCGGCAAGCAAGACCAGGGCGAACGAGCCAGCGTCACAGCAGGTAAAAATATGGATGGCTTCCTGGCCTTGGTGAAGGATATTGTTTACGCCAACGGCCTTGAACATGCCGATATTCACCTTGCCCGCCGCGTTCTTACATTGCCGGGGTATTTCAGACCTACAAAGCTGTGGGATATGTTGGTAATTAACCAGGGGCGGCTAATCGCGGCTTTGGAGTTCAAGAGCCATGTCGGGCCTTCCTTTGGTAACAATTTTAACAACAGGGCTGAAGAGGCAATTGGAACGGCTCATGACCTCTGGACCGCATACCGGGAAGGTGCTTTTGGAGAATACACGCGCCCTTTCGTTGGCTGGATGATGATGCTTGAGGACGCCAAAGGCTCCAGCTCCCCTGTGCGTGATGCTTCCGCTCATTTCAAGTTGCTCCCTGAATTTGCCGGGGCTTCCTATGCTGAGCGGTATAACATCATGTGTCGGAAGCTCATGCAAGAACAGCTTTATTCGACGGCTTCCGTGATTGTGTCGCCGCGTTCTGCTTCTGGTACGGGAGAATATAAGGAACTTTCTGAATTGACAGGGTTAAAGACTTTTGTGACCACCCTTGCAGGACATGTTGCGGCAGAAGCGGCACGGAGTTAAGAGAATAAGTTTCTTGGAGTGCCGCTTGGGTAGTAGATATAGAGGCTGACGTTGTGCCACCTACTGGGCTCAGATTAGATATTCTGACATTTTTTACCTCAAAGTGCAGGGTAGCTATTGTATTTTGTGGCATAGAACGTTCGGGAAAATTGGTGTCAGGTCATAGTAAGAGAATTGCTTCCGAACCATTCGATATTGATTGGCCGATAAAAAATGGCTACCGTGGCGTTTTAGGGTTCATCCGCAGAATTTGTGGGTAGATTTCAGAAAATGAAGGCCTGACCAGCAACCCCGTTAATTAATTTTATTTTGGGGTTTCAGGCTATCGATATATTTGTCGGAGAAAATAAAACGTTTTGCGGGCATAATGAACCTCGTGGTCCGGTGTGGTCTCTGGTGTGGTCTCAAATGCATTGGCTGGGGTGATATCGCGTGAGACAATATGAAGCTGACTATATCACAAAAACGGCTAATACCAAAAGTTTATTGCCTTAAGGTCTACCGGGTGGGAAGTGATGTAGATGGATGATATCGTAAAACCTGATTCGGGAGCAGGGGTTCTCAAGTTCAATTCTTGTCATCCCGACCAGTAAATAACATGGGGCTACGTCACTGACGTAGCCCCATTTGTTTTGCAGTGTCCTCTGCCGTATGCTTTTAGCCAAACAACGCCCACTACGCCACTT
>CAIRBT010000011.1 GCA_903876875.1 uncultured Geobacteraceae bacterium | reverse complement strand
TACCAATGTTCCCTATGTCAGCTACTCATCTCGAATGAGAGCTACCAGAAAACTGATCAAACTGGTTGTCAAGCACCGTATCAAGTTGAAGATGATCTCCAGGCACCCTAATGAAGCAGTAATTGTTATCCGCAACGAGGAAAAAGAAGATGTCCTGTTTGACAAAATGCCCAGAGATGTAGAGCGTTCTGAAAAAGTGCTGATTGATTACAACAACCTGCTCCAAAAAACCTACATTGATATTGATGATGAGCTTCTGACTCTCGACGATCTGAAAAGCATGAAGAAAGATGAAAATCAGAAACAGATCGAATACAGTGTGGATCTATCTCAAAAGCGGGTACATAGGGTCTTTAGCAACAGTGACTGGAAGCAAGGAGGCCGTATATATGGTGCTTGGTGGCAAGCCTGCCCCAAGCAACTGAGGAAATATATTATCCTTAACGGCGAACCAACAGTTGAACTGGACTATTCTTCGATCCATATTCTGTTGCTATATGCTCTGCTAGGTACCAATTTTCTGGATGAAGGTTCTGATGCCTACACTATTGAGGGTCACGATTTTAGAGCAGCTATGAAGGTTGTCATGATGTCTGCAATCAACGCTAAACCGAAAAACGATGCTGATGGAGATACTACTGCAATTCAAGCAACTTGGAAAACATTAGTCACAAAATGCAACACAGCAAGGGAGGAAAATAATATCGACTCCCATGATAAGCTATTCTCAATGCTGGAAGCACTGAAAGAAAGGCACAAACCAATAGCAGAATTTTTGTCTTCTGGAAAAGGTATCGAACTAATGAGGCAAGATTCTGATATTGCAATAGAAGTTATCAAACAGCACACCAAGATAGGTATACCAGTTCTAACAGTACATGACAGTTTTATAGTACCGGTTTCATTTATGCCTTTCACAATTGACATAATGAATCAGGCTTATGGAAAACAAGTAGCAGACCTCCTGGGAGGAGGTTTCAACAGTACAATCGAAACAATCGACTGTCTGAACGGAACAATTCATTCTGAAGATACAAGCAACAATATCAACGTATCTGGATTAATAAAATCATCTGTACCGAAAACAGAACTAGAGAACATATGCAACAGATTTAAAAGCAGAATCTCTTCAAACCAACTAAGAAGGCAGTTCAGATGGGCTAGAAATAGTTATCAATTCAATAAGATTAGTAAGTTAGCTCTATTGTAGTAGTTGTTTCTGTTCTAATGGTACTGCTGTTGTTATTGTTAATACTGTTACTGCTGTAATTATTGTAACTATTTCTTATGTACTGGTGTAATTTTCTTGTTGTTTCTACTATACTCCCATTACTGACCCACAAAGTCACTTAAATACCTAATTTAATTGAAAAAATCTTGCAAAAAAACAGCACAATCGCAGCAGACTTGAAACCAACAAGAAAGAGCAGTCCCAAGCAGCAAAACAAATTAAGCCCTGTGAGTCATTTTACACCCCAAAGGCATAGTGACATATTCAGTAACTAAGAAAACAGCTCACAAGTCAAATTTGGAAGCTTAGCATACAAATATAAATGGCATTATTATTCGTGTTGACTGTATCTAAGGAACACCAGTACATGTTCACCTGAAACCAAATTCTCTCATACACAGGACCAACAATATAAAATTAATTTCCGATGTAAGCAGTGCAAGAGAACTTTTGACTGTGAAGTTGGGACTATCAGCATCAACAACACCACCTTTCGTCCAGATTTTGAAAAGCAGATCCAATGCCCCCAGTGCGGGGTGAAAACTATAGACGAGGTCTTTTTAACTGAACTTGGGCAATCTCAACTGACAGAAGCCACAATGTATATGTGATCAGAGCCCCTGATGTATGTTGATCTAATGAAGGAAGCTGAAAATCGTTCCTTGTATATGTGGTACCGTTACTTCCTTTTGTAACCTCGTATCCTGACTGCTATCAGGGTGCGGGGTTTATTGATGGTGGTTATAATATGATGAAGAAATTATTATTGTTCATACTTGTCATATTATCAGCAGGCTGTGGTAATGGTTTTGGTAGTGGCGGCAGTATTGAAACAATTCCTGGTACCCCTCTTACTTTAACCCTTGCAGTAACGAATACAACTGCAACTACAACTACCATATCTTTGACTTCAAATTTTAGTTGTGTTGAATGCCCAATATATAGAAACGGCATCATATTTAGTAAAATCACTACAGAATCAAATATACCTTCCCTTTTCATGGTAAGTAGTAGTCAAGACTGTTACCGATCTGGTGGATTGTTTCTATTAGGGGGAAACATCTGGAGTAATCTGCTGTGCTTATAAAAAAACTACTGAACAACAACAGGTAAACAACAAGTGATTTAAAATATAATTATACCTTGTTGATATTCATTCTAAAACCATGGTGTGACATTTTTACAACACTGCTGGATGCCCCGAAAGGTGCTCTGGTCATTATGGATTGGGGTATTGCAACACAGAATCGCTGCTAGAGTATGCTTAAGTTCCCTTTCAACCAGGTTTTCCAGCTCTCGTACATTTGACATTATCAGTGACAATGTCCTCGAAATTTTATTTCTCCATCCACATGTTCCACGAACGGCATCCAATATTGTTCAACAAGATATTTCATTGTTACGGAAGGTCGCATGATAATTCCTAGTTATCCTTCAATTTAGTTGCGTAACGCATCGTCTTTGATACTTGTTTTCAGGCTGACAACGTAACACAGCGTCGGGCTTACATCCCTTCGGGATAATGTACCGACGTAGCTCCTGAAAGTTCAACCGTATTACCAATAATCGCTCCGAAGGTCTGTTGACTCCCGGTCATATTCACATCCGCTGCCGGAGCGTGGATAAGACCATGAAGAGTAGTGCCTCCAGACAGGCTGACCGTCGTAAGGGCAGATGATCCATAGATGATCAGATTTGACGGTATCTGCGTCATGTTGATCAAGGAGCCGCCACTGACGTTGAGAGTTTTCCCGCTGGTATAGATCACTATTGAACCAGAAGTTACAACAAATTGAGCCGCTCCGGAAATAGAGATATTTCCGTCGATGATCAAGGTAACCTGACCGCTTGTGCTCAGTTTACTCGACCCACCCAGAGTAATGGAGCTGTACCGATAGGTACCGGCTGTTAAAGTCTTGGTGGCGACGCCTGAAAGATTCAGGGCTCCAAGACTTGTGTATCCGGTCGGAGCAGCAACGGGAGTCAATATTTTAGTTGCCGTCAGGGCGCTGCTACCACCTGTCACGGAAGTGCCAATGGTTGTACAAACCGTTGTTGCAGGACTGCCGCCGACCCCAACGGACGCACTCCCATAGACCATGGTGCCGCCAGTCAGCTTAATGCCGCACAATTGTGTAGAGTCGATGCCGACATTTCCATGCCGGTATTTCGCCGTAACATACGATGATGGACTTCCGACGTAACTATCCAGGAAACTGCTGCCTGTTAAACTGACGCTCTTGTTGGCAAACACTGCGTACGAGAAGATGCTTGAAACAGATGTTGCCACCGAAACTTTCGCAGTAACTGTTGTTGAGTTACCAGCAAAGTCAATCGAGGACACGCTGATGGTATTGTCACCAGTTTTCAATCCGGTAAGAGCAACGCTCCAGGTAGTATCAGTCGGGTAACTGACCGTACCGACAGTGGCAGTTGGGCATGTTACGGTGACAGAAAGGCCGCTTTCCTTTGTTCCGGTTATCGTTTGATCCGTCAGGTTGGAAGGAGTGGTAACCGGATTAATCGCCAGCATCGGCGTAGTAATGTCATAAATCACGTTGCGCTGGATGGTCGCTGACCTGCCAACCTCATTGGTAGCAGTAACCACAATAGCGTAGCTCTTTTCCGCACTGAAGCTGACAAGCTGTTCGATCTGACCAGCCACGACAGACGGTGTGTACGTTTGTCCTCCCATGGTTATGCTGACCGTAACGGCGGTATACGGATCGGAGGCCGTTCCTGTCAATAGTAGTGTTGCCTGGTTGGTATGAATATCCTGGCTTGGAGCGGTAACTGCCAACGATGGCGTCTGATCGTCATAAACCACTGTACGTTTCTGCGAACTGGTGTTACCAGCCAGATCGGTAGCATCAACTTCTATGGTGTTGATACCGTGCATGAGGGTCAGACTTGCAGAGAAGCTTGTCCCATTCATGGTGGCGACCTGGGAGCTGCTGCCCAATTTGACTGTTACTATTGACGTTTCATCCACAGTACCGGTCACCGTGAGTAATGCGGAGCCGGTTTTACTGTTGTCTGCCGGAGCCGTTATAACCAGTTGTGGCGCTTTTTGATCCAGATTTACGGTTCGTGTATCAGTGCTATGGTTTCCTGCCTGGTCTGTTGCGATAACTGTAATTGTATTTGAGCCCGCTGTTAGAATAACGGCATGACTAAAGCTGCCATCGGAATTCACCGTAACAGGAACTCCATTGACAGTAAGTGTACCGATTCCGAAGTTGTCGCTTACCGAACCACTGACGTTGAGAACGTTATTATTGGTGTAGCTGCCGTTAGCAAGAGTCGATACATGCAAAACGGGCGGGATCGCATCAATTATATAACTGTCGCTACTACGGCTCTGATTGCCGGCAGCATCGACAGCCAGAATATTGATTGTTGTCGAGGTTGCGACGGTCAACGGACTGCTACAAAGCGCGGTTGTGACGCTTGGCAGTGAACCATCAATTGCACAGTGTAATGAAGCCGTTTCGTTACTGGTAATCCGGACTGTCTGAGCACTGTTGTAGAGACCAGCGGCAGGAGTAACGGCAATAACAGGCGGGACTGTATCAAGCAGAATGGAAGTGCTGTAGATTTCAGACCAGTTGCCGGCATTGTCCATAAATCTGGCGAAAATCTGTTTCAGGCCATCGCCGGCTGAAAGGTCCCATGCCTTTGCAGTCGCAATATTTTCTGGAGTACTCCAGGACAGATCCTCATTACTAAACTGCATCAGGCCGACACCAGACGTATCTGTGGCAGCAAGCGTCAACGATACGTGAGCCGATGAGGTTATACCTACTCCGCCGTTGATCAGAACTGAACCGGTTGGCGATGTTGTATCGAGGACAATTGTGCGCGAAACGCTGGATACATTGCCCGCAGCATCCTTGGATGTTGCGACAACCGTGTTGTTGCCAACAGCAAGGGCACTCATTGTTACGCGCCATGTAGTCGAAGTCGGGTATCCGATCGCTCCTATTGTCGCCGTTGTAGATGTTACATTCAACTGGGCACCTGCTTCCATTGTTCCGGTAATTGTCAAGGAGGCCTGGTTTATCGGAGAATTTATCGGATCAATAGTTACTACCGGTGGCGTAATGTCGTAGATAACATTACGTTGCACGGAAGTGCTGTTGCCCACTTCATTGGTGGCCGTAACGATAATGGTGTAGCTCTTCTCTTGCGTAAAGGTGAGTTGCTGTTGGAATATGCCATTGGTGACGACAGGATTAAACGTCTGGCCATCCATAGAAGCCGTCACACTGACTGTTGTGTGAGGATCAGAAACAGTGCCGCCGATGGAAAGACTGCCTTGGTTGGTGCGTATATCCTGTCCCGGGCTGGTGATAGCCAATGACGGATTCTGGTCATCATAGATTACAGTACGTTTCTGAGTGCTTGTGTTGTTAGCGCGGTCAGTGGCAGCAATCTCTATGGTGTTTGAGCCGGGAACCAGCGTTACGGAGGAAGTAAAGCCATTGCCATTCATCACGGTGACATGCATAATTCCGCCTACCTTGACAACGACCGTAGAATTCTCGTCAACAGTTCCGGTGACATCCAAAGACATGGCACCGGTCTTACCATTATCGGCAGGTGTCAAGACGGTTAGGAGCGGAGCCGTCTGATCCAGGTTGATGGTCCGAATATCGCTTGCCTGATTACCGGCAAGGTCGGTTGCTTTAACCTCGACCAAATTGGGGCCGGAAACGAGCTGCAAGGCATAACTGAAACTTCCGTCAGGGTTGAGCGGCACAGTATCAGTGTTGATCGTGAGAGTTTTGATGCCGCTGGCGTCCGTTGCCATACCGGAGATATTGAGAACCGCATTATTTGTAAAGGAGCCGTCAGTCAGCGTGGATACGGTTATCGTTGGCGGCGTGGCGTCAACCGTAAAGAAAATGGTCTGGGAAGCACTATTACCGGTGCTGTCTCCTGCGCTTACCGACAATACATGATTTCCTTCAGTGCTGATCGGCGTGCCGGAGATGAATGGCTGACCATCCAGAGTGACTGAACTTGATGCAAGGTTGGCATCAGTGATTGAGATAACCGGCGTAACTGCCGCTTTATAGAAAGTATTGTCGGCCACACCGGTTATAACAATAGCCGGTGCCGTCTTGTCTACTACGAACGAAACCGTTTTAGACGCACTGTTTCCGGCCTGATCTCTGGCGGTCACTGTCAGGGTATAGTGACCATCCGTCGCAATGGGCGCGACAGCAAAGAGCGCACCGTTAAGTGTCGCCGTCCAAGTGACAGGGCTTGCGTCGTTAACAGAGACCGATGGCGTCACCGTCGTCCCGTAAAAGACTCCATCAATAACTCCGTTCAACGTAATTACAGGCGGAACGTCGTCGATCGGAACGGCATCCACAAAAAACCCCGAACTTTCGTTACCGAAAGTATCAAAAGCAGTTAAGCGCACTCTGGTGACGACACCATTAGGCAGCCCACCGATCTCCGCACCGTTCGAAGCGGCTCCGGGAACCTGTTTAACCATGTTCCCACCCGCATAGATTCTATATCCGGACACGCCTGATGAAGTGGATGGTGTCCACGTAAGGAGCACCGCACCACTTTCGTCTTTAGGCTTGTCGGTGGACGTTAGCCCGGCAGGGTCTGCAGGCGGAGTATTGACAGCCAGATTGACCTGGGTACGGCAGTCGAGATCGCTTCCCGCAACGGCTGATTGTTCTAAAACCACGTTGAGCGGCAGACTACCCCCCGGATTATTCAACTGGTAAGCCGAACCAAAGCCGAGGTTGGCTGTAGAGAGAGCAGCCTGAGCAGCTGAAAGGCTCAATCCCGTCAGAGCCGGGACTTTGGCAACGCAACGCAGCTGAACCGAGGCACCGGTAGCATAGTCGAGCGGATAGGCCAGGCCGCCATTCATCAGCATTACATCGCTCACTGAGATATCCAGGTGATCGGCCTTGACACCAACACCGGTTCTTATCGCGAAACGGGCCACTGAACCGCTGCCCGAGGGGGGCGTCGAGCCGTTAGTGTGGGCAAATGTATAAAGCGCCGAGCCATTAACAAACGGCTCATTATCCAGCGCCAGGATACCGTTGGGGCCGTTGCCACTCCAGAAAAAATCCCCGATGCCGGAGCGGCCTGCTAACGCAGGCGATACTACGAGCGGAGCCGCCACGGCGATATCGTTTACCCCTGCCTGGTTCAGGTCGTTCAGGCTGTTCACGATTCCGGACGAAGGAGTAATATTGAGGCGGAACTGAACTCCACCCAGACCTTCAGCAGGAATCCCCTCAGCAACAACATCGAAGTACAGGTCTTCGCCCGGCGTCACACGGGGAGCAGAGGGTACGATGCGCATACCGGCACCCCAGGAAATCGTGGTCATGCCTAATATCATTACCGCCATGATGGCGGTACGGAAGATGTAATTTATCCTTCGTGTCATTGCCGGCCCTCCGTTGGAGTCCATATCATGTTCAGATATTGTTCCGATTCTACTGCTGCGGCACACTAACCCTGCCATATTCTCTGGCGAAACGTGCAAAGTCCTGGGCATCTATTTTACTCGAGGGAGTTTGGACAAACTTGAAGTCCGGATTGTAAGTTGCGTCGTCGGGAACGGTACGGTACTGATTACGGAACGCGGCAAAGTCCGCATCATCGACCTTACCATCCTGGTTAATATCGGCGAAGAAACCCTTTACCGGCTCAAGCACGGACACAGTTCCGGAATTGAGCGGCAAGCGTCGATAATGCAACAGCGTTGAAAGAGAGCCGCCGCGATAAAAACGAAGCTGGGCCTGTTCCCCACCCTTGATCCAGAGGCTGGTCATGTCGGGGCCGAAGAGATTGTTGAGGTCGATCACCGCTTCGGGTGCGCTGCTTCCGGCTCCAACGAAAGCACTGATCGGATAAGCAGCTGCCGGGGTTTCCAGAAGCAGCAGATCACCTTTGCCGAGAAGGTTTACGTTATCGCTAGGCCGGAGATAGACTTTCATCGAAGCGATATCGTTGGAGAATCCCTGTAGTGAACCGTCCTGTGCAATGGAATACGATTTTGTGACCGAAGCGGTGGTCACCTGCTGCAAGGCCGAGTAGCCCACACTCGTCCGGTCCGCCAGGTCGCGAGTCACGGTTCGTGCATAGTAACTTGAACCCGGAGCAAGCCCTGAGACGCGGGCTTTCATGATCCCGTTCGCCTTGGCAGCCAGAGCCACGTCCTGGGGCACGTCCGGCATCGGAGAACAGTTATGCCATCCGTCACCGGAGTTGTCATGGCAGCATCGGCATAAACCTCTATGCCGGGATCAGCGGCAACGTCAGTCATCCAGACCATGGAGAAGGTCGAGGTGGTGACGTCGGTGACTCTGGCGCTCACTGTATCGGGAACCGCCAAGGCTTGCTGCGTCCAGACAATGGCCACTAATGCCGAGGCGATGAAGAAGATTCTCATTTTTTGGCCCTCCCTCCGGGACAGGTGGGACATACTTCCGGTCCGGGTAATGGATTCTGTTTCTGTCGTGCCGCCCAGATGGGGTAGGCACCTTCAAGGTAGCGGAAGTCGCCGGGAAGGTCGCGCACCGTCGCCCGAACTTTTTCCAACGGTTGTTTGTCTGTAGGAAGCACCAGCACCACCGGGACCGGTTTCTCAAGTTTAACAGCCAGACCTTTTCCGGTTGGCGGTACGCCGAGTACGGCAACGAAGGCGTTCAACCGTTCATCAATGGTCTTGCCCTTCAGTTCCGCTGCACCTTCAACAGGACCCTTGGTTCGTTCTTCAGAGTTACGCAGGTCATAAATACGCAAGGGTATGGAGTTGGATCTGGCCCAACCAAGATCTTCAAGGGTAACCATTCGCAGGTTGTCCAGGCGAGCACCGGCGACCGGGAGTCCTTCCTGCTGCCATGCAGGTATGCCTCCATCGAGAAGGAAAACCTTCTGATATCCCGTTTTCAGAAGAGCATCGGCGCCTGTACGGGCATTGCGCAGTCCAAGCGAGTCATCCGCAAGCACGAGGAGCGTGTCCTTGGGGAATTTCCGAGATATGAAACGATCAACGGGGATGTTCAACGCCCCTTCGATATGTCCCCGCTCAAAAGCAGAGGGGGTGCGCACGTCAACTATCCAGAGACCGCTCCCTTCCTTGACCAGTCCATGGACACGCTGGGGCAAGATCCACTGCCAGGAAGCGGCCTGTGAAGTTGCCGCAACGAACAGCAGACAAAATACCGCACGGGTGATGTACTTCATAATCCGTTTAATCATGGTGTCCATCCATCAATACGGTTTTTCATGGTAATGATAATCCCGTCCCCGGAATTGATGGTGAAGTTGCTCCCCACCAGCTCATTGCCATTCTGTCCAGCCCGTACCGCCACACTGCGCCAAAGACCGTTGTCAGAGTCGAAGCGCCGGACGCTCAGAACATTGTCCAGCCCCACTGACTTGACCAGGTCATAGGCGCTGTAGCCGAAAGGAACTGTCAGCAGACCGATCTGGTTGGCACCGGGAAGCAGGGTGTAGGTCGCTGTTTCGCCCGGATCGGCCACGTTCAGAGTCGAACTTTTGCTGGAATAGAGCGTGAGTCCCATTCCTTTTGTAATGGCAAAGTCGCCGTTTGCCGGTGTGGCCTCGGTATAACTATTGTGCAGCGAATCAAAAGCGAGGAGGCGTTCTGCATTCAGGCTGTCCGCGTAGGCCGCCAGGAACGTCGCGGCGGTAGCGGAGGAGGATGAAGCCAGACGGTTCCCTATGGCGATCAGGTTGTAGCCGGGCTTAATGGCAACTTCTACCGGCAGGGATTCAGTCTGCAGCGGCGCGGCATAGATCTGGTACTTGCCGTCGCGGGTGTCCTGCCATACCACGACGCCGGTGCCGACTGCGGGCTCTTCCTGGCGGGCCGGATCGGAAACAAGACGCCCACCCGCGCCGGAGGAGAACACACGGAAAGAAAGATTCGGATCGTCCGGCGAAGTCTCGTAATCGGTGTAAACAAGAAGACCATTGTTCAGGGCGGGCTGAGTGTGATTGCCGCTGCCATACGTCATACGGACAGCGGAACGCGCCGGGGTTGAAATGTAGATATCGGCCTGACCGTTTTGTCCGCCGGTCCAAGCAGTGGTCACGCCGGAACCGGCCGGGGTCAAGAGGTCGGAGGAGGAAGAGGCAACCTGGCGCTCGGTTCTGGTATTCAGGTCGTAGGCGTAGATCTCGCCAGGCCCGTGACGGTAATCCTCCCAAACGAGAGTGGTACCGTACAGCGCCGGATGAAGTTGGTCGCGTTCGTGGCTGGTAACCTGGATGACTTCATCTGTCGTGATATTTTTGGCAAAAATATCCCAGTTACCGTTGCGCATATCCTGCCAGACCACCCAGTCGCCGGAAATCACCGGACGCTGTTTGTCGCCACTTCCGGTAGCTATGGCAAATTCCGTATTGGTGGCCAGGTTATAACCATAGATTTCCCAACCGCCACTGCGCATATCCTGCCAAACAACAATGTTGCCATCAATGGCCGGGCGTTCACGCCCTGCACTGGCGCCCGGAATTTTTGCGGAAGCGTTTCCCGTCGTATCCTTCACGTAGATGTCCCATACTCCGTTGCGTTGATCCTGCCAGACTACTTTCGTACCCGAAACGCGGGGATGGAGCTGGTCGGCTGTCGGATTCGGATCGAGCGCGGCGACAGTAAACCACTCCGCTGCCGTGACCGTACTGTCCGAGGTGACGGTATGGCTGGGGGCGGTAGGGTCAAGAGCATTATCCAGTCCATCGGAAACCTTGATCCTGGCACTGTATTTGCCGATGGCCACTGTATTTCCGGTTGAATCCTTGCCGTCCCAGGTAACGCGCAACTCTTTGCCCGGTTCGGCTGATGCCTTGAGGGTGCGTAGTACGTTCTCCAGTTTGAAGGTATCACCTTGGGCAATGGCGATTTCAACCGGTAGTGCAGCAGCACTGCTGGTAGCAGTAAGGATGAAGTCGAGCGTACGTGCTGCCGCCACCCCTTTGGGTGCCTGGGGAGAAAAGGTGGCCGGTTGAGCAGTGAACGAGCTGATCGTTGGAGCGGACCCCACAACTTTGACCGTGGCGCTCTTGGCCGTTTCAACATTGCCGGCCCGGTCGGTACTATAGAACCGGATGGTGTAGTTCCCCGGCGTAGTCAGATTGAACGGATAGGCCGGTACAAAATCACTGTCGTCCGCCTCAACCTTCTTGAACATGGCGTCCACCCCGCTGCCGCCGGTGTTATCCTCGGCGGTCAGGACAAGACGGGTCTGCGGCGTGATCAGCACGGGAGCCGTTCCGGAAGCAGGGCCGTCGAAGATCAATGTTGTCTCTGGCGGCGTTGTGTCAACATCAGGCTGGGTGAACGACAGGGTATAAGAGCCGGTTGTTGTGGCATCGGCACGGTAGTCCACGAACTGGAGGGTCCAGGTTTTCTTGTAATCCTTGTCCAGGCCTTCGTCGATCCAGAAGTTGTGCGGATCCAGTCTGACACCATCGGAGCGGGTAACGTTAAGAAGCTTCAGCATCCCCTGCGACGGATCAGCCAGTTTGGTGTAAATCCAGCCGATGGCACCACCCGCAGGAAGCGCAAGGGATACATTCGGCGTGTCAGTCGTCGGACGTGTCGGCGTTGAAGCGGGAAGCACCACCGTCACCGGGGAACGGGCATCGGCCATACGTGTTGAACCGTTGGGAATCTCCGATTCATATATGGCGCCGGTGGTGGCATTCAGGTCGGCCAGGAAGTCAAGCTTGTTATCCCTGCCCGACAGATTCACCTTGACCATGTGGGTCATGAAATGCGGATTGGTTTCGCGGATCAACGAGGTCAAATCGCCTCCCAGCTCCGAAGCGTGGGTAAAGCTGGTCTTAAACTCGATGAACTTGCCTGAAAGAGTGGAAATCATCTTCCACGCAGCAGTACCTACTTTTTTACTACCCAGGTCTCCAAAATTCACAGTAAGTGAGGGAGACACCGCTGAGTCGTTGACCGAAGCTCCCAGGATGCGGAAGTCAATAAGTAGACCCTGCTTGTTGTCCACAATCTTGGGCTGGGCAGAATCGATCCTGAGATTGTTGGCCAGGCCATAGCCGTCATTCAGCACACGCACCGCCAGTGGATAGGGTATCGGCGGCTCTACCTGGGTGGTAAAGGGGTTGTCACCCAGTACCTGATTGGGCATAAAGTAGTCGAGTACCAGTTGCGGCATCGGCTTCACCGTGATTTTTGCCGGGTTGATCGGTACGGTCTCCGGCTGCCCGTTGACGGTGTAGGAGAGTGTGGCTCCCACCCAGTACTGGACGCCTATCTGCTTGATGGCGCCGTCCTGTTCGATGAAGCCCGCACCGGGCGAAGGGATGATCAGCCAGTGGGCCTCGCCGCGTCCCAATGGCGCAACACTTCCGCTGCCGTCCATAGCGCCGCTGATGCCGGAGAGGGTCGGTGGACGGACGAAGAAGATGTCGTTCTTGACGTTGCCGTTGGTATCGCTAACGATCACGTCCACCCGGATATCCTGCAGCGACTGATCCGGGATGCCGTTGGTGATGACCAGTTTGGCGTCAAAGGCCACCCGCTCCACGGTCAGTTCCTGGAGTATCTCGATGGAGACCTTGGCACAGGCGGCATGTGAGCGCGAAGCCGCAGCTGGGTGAATGATCAGCAGCAGAGCGGTTATGAACGGTAGGAAAAATCGTTTCATACAGAACCTCTTTAGTAGGTCAAAATCAAAAAGCTGCTCACGCCAAGACGCAAAGGCGCCAAGGGTTCAAACCAAATCATAAAAACGTATCTCACACAAAGTCCAAAACAACATGAAGAGTAAAACCATAGAAGCTTTTTCCCCCTGAGTTTTATCTTTTTCAAAAGGTTTACCCAAAAGAATTGAATTTCTTTACTTTGCGTCTTTGCGGCTTTGCATGAGACGAATTTCAATCGTCTATTCCGTTAACAACCCGTACAATACCATCCTTGATTAGCGCAGCCCCAAAGTTGATCAATAACCCAAGTTTCCTGTCAGAAATCCTCAAATAGGTTAAAAGTTGCTTTTTGTGAACCGGTGCCAGTGTCTCAACCGATTTGAGCTCAATAATGACCTTCCCTCCAACAACCAAATCAGCCCGGAATCCTTCTACCAGTGTGACCGACTCGTAAACAACAGGTAACAACTGCTGTCGGACAACATGCAACCCCCTCTTTTTCAGCTCATGCAAGTACTGCCTCATATACTGATTCCAGAAGTCCCGGTCCAAGAACGGTATGCACCTTGTAGGCAGCATCGACGATTATTTTAGCCAACTCATTTTCGGTCAAAACCGTTTCCTCTCGCTAAGACGCAAAGACGCTAAGAAAACCATGATTAAAAGTCTAAATCTGTATGGTTAAACCAAAACATCTTTGTTTCTGACTTGCTTTGCGCCTTTGCGGCTTTGCGTGACCAATAGTCGTTTGCCTTACTCCGCCAGGCACCGCATGACCTCATCCCCGGCGCTGCGAGCATTGGGCGGCAGCGGGCCGGGAGTGTTCACTATGAATGCAAAGGCAATCTCCCGCCCGGCCTTATCAACGCCGTAACCAGCCAGGGCAACCACGTTCTCCAGACTGCCGCTTTTGGCCCTGAAACGTTCGTTTTTATAGGTTCCGTTCCGCAGGGTACCGTCCAAACCGGGCCGGGGCAGACTGTCACGCAGATCCCTAAACCATGGTTGATGCGACACCGCAGCCAGGTAACGTGCCATGGCCTTCGGGGTCACACGGTTGCCGGGAAGCAGGCCGGAACCGTCAACGATCCGCGCCTCTGCGGAAGAGATACCATGGCGTGCCAGATGATCCTTTACTACGGCAACCCCTTTATCGCGAGTTGACGGCGATCCGTCATTATTTGACACAATAGCCAGGAGCAGATTGTCCGCTGCCACGTTGAGACTGTGCATGTTCATTTCCTTCACGAAACGTTTCATATCAGGGCCGGGAACAGTTGACAGAAGGGATGCGTTCTCGGGAGTTTTGCCTTCGGATATATCTCCCATCACTAAAATTCCTTCCTCTGCCAGGACAGTTTTAAAACTTTGAGCAGTGTATCGTGCCGGACTGGTCAATGGAAAGCGCCACCGTTGTATTCCTGAGCCGCTGGGGATGTTCCCCGTTACCCGGTAGCCGATATCGTCGTTCCGGACGACAGCCAGACTACTTGTTCCTCCCGTTACGGTGCGGGCGGCAACGGCGAAACGCACTGCATCGTTGGGCGGTTCTATGGATACCACAGGTTGCCTGCCCGCATCTCCGGGGGTAACCACCACCAACACGGTGTGCAGGTCCAAACCGAGGGCGCCAGCCGGCGCATGCCCTGCCCCTTTCCGACTCCGCTCCAGCCCCCGCGTATCAAATCGGCTTTCGTCCGCCACGATCTGTCCCGTCACCTTTTGTATCCCTTTTCCTCTCAGCGTCTGTGCCATCTTTTTCAGGTCATCCGCCGACAGCAGGCAATTGCCGTTGCCTCGCAGATAGATGCTGCCGTTCAATGTGCCCTCTTCCACTCTGCCGTCGTGCAAAATCCCGGTAGTGAGCGATACAGGCTTTTTGCCTAATTTTAAATCCAAAGCCGCGCCGGTGGTGAACAGTTTTACCAGCGATGCGGGTGAGAGCAGTTCATTCGTATTACCGGCGCTGATGATCTCTTTGCCGGTTTTCATGTCGATCACTGTTACACCCCAACGGGCTTCATGGGGAAGCAGCTCCGTCACTCGCTGGGTGAGTAACTCCGACTGAGGCGAAGTGGCCAGCGACAGACAGGGGGCAAGGAACAGGCTGATTGCAACAAGGAGAAGTCTAATCATTCAACAGCCTGTCTCACGCCAAGACGCTAAGCCGCAAAAGTAACTGCAAAAAATTACACCCGGTCTCACACAAAGGCACAAAGGCACTAAGGTTTACCCCCAAAAAGCTTTACTTGTTTCTGGATGATTAAAATTGTTTTACTAAAATGATTGATTCGCCTCTCTTCGTGTCTTCGTGGCTTTGTGTGACAAAACAGATTCAAGATTCGTCTTTCTTTGCGCCTTTGCGGCTTTGCGTGAGACCGGGGTGCTCAGGGTTTCTTTTCAAGCTGTCTGATCTCTGCTTTAAGTTTTTCGATCTTTCCGTGTAACCCAGGCCTCGGATCATCTTTAAGTGTGAACTGATTCGGTTGCCCTGTTATAGGGCATGTTCCGACTTCTGCTTTCATTTTGGCAATATCTGCTTCAGCCTGCTGGAGTGCATCCTCATACGTCTTCAGTTCTGCCTTTTTGTTGGTTATTAATTCCTGGTTGTCCTTTTCGCTTCTTAATGACGCACCAACGGAACTAATAATTGATGCGCTCCCGGCGCTGGTATTGCCGCTGAAATATGAATAACCGAAATAGAGACCACACCCCACCAATGTCGCGAAGATGATTTTGAGCGAAAATTGTGTTCCGTTTGACTGCTTCGATGCGCCGAAAGACGCAGAAGTCTGGATCATTTGCGGTTCGACGACATTTTGAGATGCCTTGGCATAGACAACCTGGCAGGCAGGACATTGCCATTCAGGTGCTATGTCTTCAGATTTCCGCACGTATCCGCATTTTAGGCATTGCATGTTACGCTTCCCTTTACCTGTATCGGGTCGTGACCTGATTCTGTTTCTACCAGATGGTTACCGCTTCAACTCCGAGTTGATAGCATCCTGAAATCCTTGCAAGCTCCAGCCTTGCAGAGGCTTCCCGTTGATGAAGATTGACGGTGTACCGTTGACGCCGATCCGTTGAACTTCAGCCAAATCTCTTTCGATGAGTTTAGCAATTTCAGGATCGTTCAGTTTTTTACGAAATCGTTCCATGTCCAGTTTCAATTCGGTCGCAATTGCCTGGATTTTGGCTTCGTTCAGTGCGCTCATGTTTCCAAAAAGTTTCTTGTGAAACTCCCAGAATTTTCCCTGGTCATGGGCAGCCAATGCTGCGATTGCAGCGCGTTTTGCGAATGAATGGAATGAAAGAGGGAAGCTCTTTTCTACAAGCTTTACGTCGTTGGGATATTTGCTCAATATCTGTTGCAGAAGCGGGTCAAGCTTGCCGCAGTAGGGGCATTGATAGTCGCTGAATACGGCAATGGTCACCGGCGCATTCTCCGGTCCTTTGAACGGCAAACCGTAAACATCGATTGTCTCGCGATGCTCCAGCTTGAATACCTTCAACTGTTTGTCTTTGCTGCTTGTAAGGATAAACAAGTTGTCAGATGCTGAGTAAGCAAAATTGTCAAAACTTTTATCGACCGGCAAAAAGTCGATAACTTTGTTATCTGCAATAGAGTAAATGAGGATCTTACCTTGAACCAAAACAAATACGGATTTCCCATCTTGAGATGCCACGGTGGATAATGGGGTGTCTTCAACTGCTGACTGTTTTTTCAGAGTCCATTCTGAAGAAGCTATCGACATTTCACAAAAGACAATAAGGCAACTAAATATCAGAAAAGCTGCAATTTTTAACACATATCCACCTATTTTGTTATTTGATATATGTAATACTTGGATGCACAACGATTTATAAGTTTATGCGGCGCGAAGCCGTCGCATAAACTTTTGTTGGACTGAGCCGCTCCGCCTCTGCTGCTATCTGGGGATTTATAAGGTTTTT
>CAIRBT010000010.1 GCA_903876875.1 uncultured Geobacteraceae bacterium | reverse complement strand
TGCTACTACGACTGAATAGGACTGATTATGATGAAAGGTATCATCGGAAAAAAACTGGGTATGACCCAGATATTTCTTGAAGACGGAACACGTGTTCCCGTCACGGTAATTCAGGCAGGCCCCTGCGTTGTCGTTCAGAAAAAAACAGCACAGATCGATGGCTATTCGGCAGTGCAGGTTGGTTTTGAATCAGTGGCAGCAGCAGGCGTCAATAAACCATACCTCGGACATTGCACTAAGTCCGGTCACGGTGTCTTCAGACATCTCCGCGAGTTCAGAAATGAGCAGGCTGAGACTCTGAACGTGGGTGACCAGATTACTGCCGATGTTTTCGCAGCCGATGACGTCATAGACGTGACCGGAACCAGTATCGGTAAAGGCTTCCAAGGCGTCATTAAGCGTTGGAATTTCAAAGGTGGCCGTGCATCTCACGGCTCCCGTTTCCACCGGGCACCTGGTTCCATTGGAGCATCAGCTACTCCATCCCACGTGTTTAAGAACAAGAAAATGCCTGGACAGATGGGTAACGTAAAAGTTACGGTACAACGCCTAAAGATTGTACGTGTTGATGCAGCTGAAAATCTGCTCCTCATTAAAGGTGCTGTACCGGGACACAAGAATTCAATCGTAACGATCAAAAAGAGTGTAAAAGCTTAAGTTTTCGGGAGTACGTATGCCTTCAATAGCAGTTTATAATATGAGCAAACAACAGGTCGGTGAAGTACAGTTATCCGATGATGTTTTTGATGTAGAGGTTAGAGAAAGCCTCATCCATCAGGCCCTGAAAATTCAGTTGGCCAATCGAAGAGCCGGTACTGTCGGCGTAAAGAATCGTTCTGCCGTACGCGGCGGTGGTAAGAAACCGTTTAAACAAAAAGGTACCGGTAACGCACGTCAGGGTTGCAGCCGTGCTCCTCAGTACCCCGGTGGTGGTGTTGCTTTTGGCCCACAGGCCAAGATTTATAACCTCAGTATGAATAAAAAAGCCCGTGCAGCGGCACTTTGTTCGGTTCTGACTTATAAATTACAGAATAACCACATAACCGTGCTTGACAAAATCACCTTCGATAAGGTATCTACAAGGGCTTTTGTTGATTTCCTGAATACGTTCGATCTGAGCAAGTCTCTGATTGTAACTGACGAACTCAATAATAACCTGTTTCTTTCAGCACGTAATGTGCCACATATCAAAATGTTGAAGCATGATGCCCTGAATGTTCATGATATGCTCAAATACAAGCACATCATTTTTACCCAGGATTCGGTTCAATCAACCGAAGGAGTATTGCAAAAATGAATATTTACTCCGTAATTAAAAAACCGCATGTTACCGAAAAAACATCACTGAGTTCTGACGCTAACAACACAGTTGCTGTTATCGTTGACAAGGCAGCTAATAAGATCGAAATCAAACAGGCCATTGAAAACCTTTTCAAGGTCAAAGTAGATGCCGTTCGTACGGTAACTGTTGCGGGAAAAGTGAAGCGGGCCGGTAAAACTTATGGCAAACGTTCCAACTGGAAAAAAGCGTATATTACGCTCCAGGAAGGGCAATCAATAGATTTCTTCGAAGTCTAACTAATACGTTTGGGGTTCACAATGGCAATCAAAAGCTATAATCCAACTTCAGCTGGACGCAGACATCAGACATGTTCTACGTTCGATGAAATAACTAAAACTACTCCTGAAAAATCGTTGCTCGTCTCTTTGAAAAAAAGCGGCGGCAGAAATGCCAATGGACGGATTACATCACGTCATCAGGGTGGCGGTCATAAACAGAAATATCGTATTATCGATTTTCGCCGTGACAAACGGAGCATACCAGCTACCGTTGCCAGTATAGAATATGATCCGAATCGCAGCGCACGTATCGCTCTGCTGAACTATGCCGATGGTGAAAAACGCTATATTCTTGCACCGCTTGATATGAAAGTCGGCGATGTAATTATCAGTGGCCCAGAAGCAGATATCAAACCGGGTAACTCGCTCCCGCTGCGCGCTATCCCACTCGGTACAGTGATACACAATATCGAGCTTAAGATTGGTAAAGGTGCACAACTTGCTCGAAGTGCTGGCACATTCGCGCAGCTTATGTCCAAAGAAGGCAAGTACTCACAGGTTAAGCTCCCGTCTGGTGAAGTACGTCTGGTTTTGCAGGATTGCTATGCAACAATCGGCCAGGTTGGTAATACCGACCATGAAAACGTCAACATCGGAAAAGCCGGCCGTTCACGCTGGTTGGGCAAACGTCCAAAAGTCCGTGGTGTAGCTATGAACCCGGTTGACCATCCCCATGGTGGTGGTGAAGGGCGTACTTCCGGTGGCCGTCATCCTGTTACACCGTGGGGTATTCCGACAAAGGGTTACAAGACACGTACTAACAAGACTTCAGATCGCTTCATTATCAAAAAGCGTAGTAAATAATTCGTTGAGAGGCTGAGACATTATGGCACGTTCTATAAAAAAAGGTCCTTTTATTGATGACCACCTGAACAAAA
Source organism: uncultured Geobacteraceae bacterium (assembly GCA_903876875.1). Lineage (GTDB taxonomy): Bacteria > Desulfobacterota > Desulfuromonadia > Geobacterales > Pseudopelobacteraceae > JACRCG01. The sequence goes on along the minus strand of CAIRBT010000010.1, from coordinate 87 downwards.
AAGTTCTGGCTGAAGGTCCTAACTCCAAGAAAATTATTAAGACCTGGTCACGCCGCTCAACAATCAGCCCAGACTTCATCGGCTGTA
>CAIRBT010000009.1 GCA_903876875.1 uncultured Geobacteraceae bacterium | reverse complement strand
TCAAGATTAGGTATCCCTGGGTGTAACAACCCCTAAAGGCCCGTTGTAGACCACAACGTTGATAGGCCGGGTGTGTAAGTGCAGTAATGCATTTAGCTGACCGGTACTAATCGGCCGTGAGGCTTGACCATAAAAATGAAATACGGCCCGGGGAAGGGCAACCTTCCCCAGGTCGATATAAACAAACCATACATACCTGACAAACTATCCATAACCAACGCAATTGCCAGGAAAATTCTGGGATTACGGAGAAATCCGTACTACCATAACGATTTCTCGGTGGCTATGCCGAGGGGGTCACACCCGTTCCCATCCCGAACACGGAAGTTAAGCCCCTCTGGGCCGATGATACTGCACGGGTAGCTGTGTGGGAAAGTAGGTCGCCGCCGGGAATTTATCAAAAAGAGCCCCACCATCACATGATGGTGGGGCTCTTTGCGTATGTGCTGCACATAATGTTGGCCACGCTCCGCTTTGCCCTGCCTACGGGAATACAATGTGAAATCAAAATAACCGTAGGTTGGGCAAAGCAAAGCGTGCCAACAGGTGTGTCAACCCTATCTATTCCCCTGTCTACTCCCTGACAAAAGTATCAATATCCGACTCATGAACCATTCCCATCAAATGTGCATATTCCGATTCGATCAGTGTATAATGAGCCTCTGTCTCCCTGACGATTCTTTCAAAGGCTCCCCTGACTGCCGGATCAACAACTCCCTGAGCCAGTTGGGTGTACTGTCCGATGCAGGTTTTTTCTTCTGCCAGTGCAAGTTCCAGTGCTTTTTGCTCCACCATTTCTTCCTGAATGGCTTTTTCCAGCTGCCGATAAGCGGGGTTTTTAGTGTCTGCGGGTGAATTGATAAAGCTTGTCAGATCACCAAACTCAGTCCCTTTATAATGTGCAAAAAATGATTTAAGGTGTCCAACCTCTTCACTTGCCAGCAATTCAAAGACTTTTTTTGCTCGCTCATTAGTGGCTACCGAGGCAGCTCTTCGGTAAAAATCCATACTGTCCTTTTCTGCTTTTATCGCCAGTGTCACCGCTTCCTGTAGAGAATATTCCCGTCCCATAATGTCCTCCTTGATGTGAGTATGTATCGTCAACAGATTATAACTATCCCGCGTACAGGTCAATATTTTAATTATAACTGTAACTTCCTGATATATAGCAGTGATAATAAAAAAATATAAAATTATCCTTGACAAGAATTACGGGAGGATTTACATTCTCATTAGAAATATGGCTACTATTCTCATTAAGTGTAAGCGGTTTTTAATCTTATGAAAACAATTTACGTCCTTTCAGACTCAACAGGCGAAACAGCAGAGCGGGTTATCCGTGCCGCGTTATCCCAATTTTATGATGATGATGTTCGCGTTCATCGTCTTTCCAAGGTGGGGAGCCAAACTGATGTTCAGAATGCGCTCAACATCGCGGTTGCCACACCCGGTCTGGTTGTCTACACGTTGGTAGACCCCCATTTGGCTGAAATCGTTGAACGGGTTGCCGAGGAGTGTGGGCTTATTACCGTTGACTTGCTCAGTCCACTTATTTACAGCCTCTCCCGTTATTTGGGAGCTCCGTCACTCGAAAAACCGGGATTACTGCACCGTATTGATACCGATTACTACAAACGGGTTGAAGCTGTTAATTTTACCGTTAAACATGATGATGGTCAGGAAACACGCTATTTACATAAGGCGGACCTGGTTCTTGTGGGGGTGTCACGCTCTTCAAAAACGCCCCTCTCCATGTACCTTGCCCATAAGGGATTTAAGGTCGCCAACGTACCGCTGGTCTTTGGCATCGCACCACCAGAGGAACTCTTTGAAATTGATCAAACCAAAATCGTTGGTCTCTTGATTGACCCGAAACGACTCGTGGAAATTCGTACCTCTCGCCTCATCAATATGCGCCAAAGCCCACGGGGGAGTTATAACGACTATCAGTTAGTTGAAGATGAAATTGCCGCCTGTCGTCAGCTATACCGCAAGCACCCGGAGTGGTTTATTCTTAATATTACCAATAAGTCTGTTGAGGAAGCTGCCTCAGAAATCATGAGACGCATGGAGATGTCTGCTAGTATTGAGTACTAGCTTTATTATATTATATTGGGGGGACGCACGATGAAAATTCTTATTGTTGAGGATGAAAAAAAAGTTGCCAGCTTTATCAAGAGGGGGTTGGAGGATGAAAACTATCTGGTAACCCTGAGTTACGATGGGTTAGATGGCTTTAAACGGGCACTGACCGGTGATTTTGATCTGATCATACTGGACTGTATGCTCCCCAAAAAAGATGGTATTACTGTGTTGCATGAACTGCGTGCGGCTGGTAACCTCACTCCGGTGCTGATGTTGACCGCCCGTGCCGAAACGGCAGATGTCGTAAGTGGACTTGATGCGGGTGCCGACGATTATCTGGCAAAACCGTTTGCCTTTGCTGAGCTTCAAGCCAGGGTACGTGCGTTAATCAGGAGAAGTGAGCAGGATCGTGGTGCTGATATCAGATATGCAGATCTGCGTCTTGATCCGGTTAACCACAAGGTATGGAGAGGGCAGACCGAGATCGTTCTTACGGCAAAAGAGTACAATCTCCTCGCCTATCTGGTGCGCAATGCCGGTACGGTGCTTTCCCGTACCAATATTGCCGATAACTGCTGGGAATACCCCTTTGAAACATTTACGAACATCATTGACGTCTATATTAACTATCTGCGGAAAAAAGTCGATGGTAAATTCCCCACCAAGCTTATCCACACTGTGCGTGGCCAGGGTTACGTACTTTCTGACGAGTAGGGGTTGATTTTTACCGGTTAACGTCTTATCATACATAACAGAATTGACAGGGGCTGTTTCGTTTTCAACGATTCCGCCCTTGTTATTTATACGACATAATGATAGTGGAGGATGTATGAATTTGGTGCGCTTCTCAGTGGTACGGATGGTGGTGGTTGTCTTGCTGGTAGTATGTTGTCAGTCGTCAGTTTCATTGGCAAAAGGTTTTAGCCCTGATTTTGTTGTGCTGGCAAAAAAGCTTAATCCAACAGTCGTCAATATTCGCACGACAAAGAATATCAAGCCCCGGCAACGTCTTCGTACCCCGCAGCGCCAGAATCCGCTTGGTAACAAACTCTTTGATGATTTCTTTAATAACTTTCTCTTTGATACACCTCAGCAGCGTCCCCGCCACGAGCAGAATCTCGGAACCGGTTTTATTATCAGTGCAGATGGCTATATCTTGACTAATAATCATGTGGTAAGTGGTGCCGATGAAGTCATGGTGAAGCTTTCCGATGGCCGAGAAGTGAAGGGTGAAATAAAGGGCACCGATGAGAAGGTTGACCTTGCACTGATAAAGATAGACGAAAAAGAAAAACTCCCCTTTGCTGAGTTGGGAGACAGTGATAAGCTCGAAGTTGGCGAGTGGGTCATGGCAATTGGCAATCCCTTCGGTCTTTCCCACACGGTAACGGCCGGTATTATTAGTGCCAAGGGGCGTGTTATCGGGAGCGGGCCCTATGATGATTATATCCAGACCGATGCTGCCATAAACCCGGGCAATTCCGGTGGACCGCTTTTTAATTCCCAAGGCAAGGTTGTTGGTATTAATACGGCAATCATTGCCGGTGGCGGTGGTGGTATCGGGTTTGCTATTCCGGTAAGCATGGCAAAGGGGATCGTTGCCCAGTTGCGGGAGACGGGTAAAGTTACCAGAGGATACCTTGGTGTGCGATTTCAACCGCTCACCGCCGATCTGGCCAAATCATTCGGTCTGGAATCGGACAAGGGAGCTTTGATAGCTTCAGTTGATAAAGACACTCCTGCGGAAAAGGCCGGTCTTAAGGCGGGGGATATTATCCTTGAGTACGATGGTAAACAGATTCATGAGGGGGGAGAACTGCCCCGGTATGTAGCCACCACACCTATAAATAAGTCCGTTGAGATGACTATTTTCCGGGATGGTGAGAAACTAAAAATCACCATCACTGTTGGCAAGCTCGGCGATAAGGATGGTGAGGGTGATGGCGAATTGGGTAAAGGGGATGATAAGATCGGTATTGTTGTAGAGGAAATCCGTAAAGAGTTGGTGGACAAGTTTGGCCTGAAGGATGTGAAAGGGTTGGTGATTCACGAAGTAAAGTCTGGGAGTGGAGCCGAAGAAATGGGCATAACCGCCGGTTCGGTGATCATTGAACTCAATGGGAAACGTCCTGATACCATCAAAGCGTATAACGAGATTGTTTCACGGATTAAAAAGGGGGATGTGGTGCGACTACTGCTGCGTCGACCCGATGGCACTGCCCACTATATTGCGCTGAAATCCGAGTAGCCACTTAAAGTAACATACGTACATAGTGCATTTACCGAGGCGGGGTAATTCCCGCCTCCTTTTTTGGAGTAGACCATGCCATCCCGTTATATGCAACCGTTACGTATGCTCATTCAATATGTTTTTTTCGGGTATATGGCCTGGCTCTCGATAGATTTTTATCGGTTTGTGGAAAAGGTGCGGAGCGGTGTTGACGGGGTGAAACCCACCGGCATTGAGGGGTTCTTACCAATCTCGGGTCTGCTCGGGGCAACTTCCTGGGCTAAAAATGGTGTGCTGAATACTATCCACCCCGCCGCAGTGGTGCTATTCCTGACGATAGTCACCCTCTCGCTGCTGCTGCGGCGGGCGTTTTGTTCGTGGATCTGTCCGGTTGCCACCCTTTCCGAATTCCTTTGGAAAATTGGTTTCCGGGTGACCAAACGAAAAGTGCCTGTGTCCCGTATGATAGATGTGCCGTTACGCTGCGTAAAATATCTCTTGCTCGTACTGTTTCTCTGGTTAATTGTTGGAACGATGTCGCCGTCGGCTCTGGTTGATTTCATTCAGTCGGATTATCACAAGATTGCCGATGTTCGCTTAATGAACTTTTTTCTCCACATATCGCCATTTACTTCAGCACTACTGCTTATACTTGTGGTAGTATCAACTGTTTTACGTAATCCATTCTGTCGCTATCTCTGCCCCTATGGTGCGCTGCTGGGCTTGGTGTCCCTGCTATCTCCACTCCGGGTGACCCGGCATCCTGATCGGTGTATTTCCTGTGGTGGCTGTAGTCAGGCCTGCCCGTCACATATCGACGTCATGCATGCCGTCACGGTGAATGATCCCGAGTGTATCGGTTGCTGGCGTTGCGTGAGCCACTGCCGGTATAACAGCTCTCTTACCATGGGGGTGGCGGGGCGTCTGTCCATCTCCGGGGTATTTTTTGCCATTCTCGTCATACTCATCTTCTGGGGGGGGACGGAAACCGGTGTCTTTTGTGGCCATTGGTACAGTTCCTTAACGGTACAGGATTATGTCTATCTTCTGAACAAGTAAACGAAAGGATTAATTTAATTATGGGTGTCTATGCCAACACGGTGAGTATTACACAATTTTCAGTGACGGGGGACATGCCTGCCGCTGAGTTGTTTGAATGGTTTTCTCTCAAATTATCGGCTCGGGGTTTTCAGACCATCGAATTCTCCACGGAGGAACAGTCGGAGGGCTGGGTACTTCTTGATAAACCGGACGATGCGGTTTTTGAGGTGCCTTCTGATTTCTGGCGTGACAACTGTGTGGTGTTCTCCCTCAGAAAAGATCAACGGAAAATTCCGTCGGCAGTGCTTAAATCCCACGTCTCCCGGGAAGAGGGTGTCTATCTTGCCCAGAATCCCAATCTGCGGCGGGCACCAAAGCAGAAGCGGGAGGAGATAAAAGAGCTGGTGCAAATCCGTCTGCTGGATAAATGCCTGCCGGTTCCGTCCACTGTCGATGTGGTGTGGGATCTGAAAAGTGGCGTGATTACTCTGTATAGTCTCGGGAGCAAGGTTATTGAGCGCTTTGAAGAAATTTTCCGCAAGACGTTTGAAGGATTGGGGGCGGTCATTGTCCATCCGCTCGCCCGGGCCCGGAACCTGTTGTCGGGACAGTTACTCGAAGCACTTGAGGGAGCCAACCAGGCCGGTTCCGATGCGGTTATCGCCTTGATTCGAGATAACCAGTGGCTTGGGTGGGATTTTATGCTCTGGCTGCTCCAGCGGGGGGTAAATGGGGAAGGGGAATTCTCTGTCTGCTGTTCGGGGCACCTGACCCAGGGGGAAAAATTTACGGCATGGATTGATGATCGTATCCAATTCCAGGGGGGAGGTGCTGAAGGGGGGATTCAGAAGGTGTCTGTCTCCGGATCACAGGATAGTTATCTGGAAGCCATTTCGGCTCTTAAAGGGGGAAAGCGGATCACCAGTGCCACCATCTGCATGGAAAAGGATGAAAATCTCTGGAAACTGACCTTAAAGGGTGAAACGTTCGGTTTTGCCTCCTTCAAGTGTCCCCAGGTGCGGATTGAAAAGGATGCCACCGTAGACCAGATGAGCGAACGGGAAGCGGTCTTCTATGAACGGATGTACCTGATGGATCAGGGTATTCAGCTGTTTGACAGTCTTTTTACGGCATTTCTGGCAGAACGTCTCACGGACAGATGGAATGACCGGTTGCAATTAGTTCAAGCCTGGCTTGACGGGGAGTAGTTGAATGAAGTTTATTGATGAAGTGACCCTTTTTGCCACGTCGGGCCATGGTGGTGCCGGTTGTGTTGCTTTTCGCCATGAAAAATTTATTGAATTCGGCGGTCCCAGCGGCGGCGATGGCGGTAAGGGGGGGGATGTGGTGTTTCTTGCCAGTTCCGGTCTTTCCACGCTGCTTGAGCTGCGGCACCGTCCCCACCAGAAGGCGGAACATGGGCATAACGGTATGGGTAAGAACCGCCACGGTGCCGGTGGCGATGATCTGCTCATCAAAGTGCCGGTCGGTACGGTTATCAAGGATGCCGATACCGATGATATTCTGGCCGATTTAACGGAAAATGGTCAGAAAGTCATTCTCCTCAAGGGGGGGAGGGGTGGTCAGGGCAATGCCCGCTTTGCCACCGCCACCAACAAGGCTCCCAAATTTGCCCAACCGGGTGAAGAACATGAAGAACGTAAGCTTCGCCTTGAGCTGAAACTCATGGCCGATGTGGGGCTGTTGGGGCTTCCCAACGCAGGAAAATCGTCACTTATCAGCAAAGTTTCGGCTGCTCGCCCCAAAATTGCCGACTATCCCTTTACCACCATGGTTCCTTCCCTGGGGGTGGTGCCGTACAAGAATTATCGTTCGTTTGTCATGGCTGATATTCCGGGTATTATCGAGGGGGCACACGAAGGTGCCGGACTGGGACACCGCTTTCTGAAACATCTGGAACGCTCCGGCATTCTGCTCCATCTGGTTGACATCTCCTGGATGCCGGAACGGGATCCCCGTGAAGAGTACGAGGCTATCAATCGAGAACTTGCTCTGTTCAGCCCGGAACTTTCGGCGAAGGGGCAGATAGTTGTCATTACCAAGATAGACCTTCCGAATACCAGAGAAGAACTTGCTACTGTGCGACAATGGTTTGAAGCACGCAACGTACCGGTATTCCCGATCTCTTCGGCTACCGGTGAGGGGGTAGATGCACTCCTTGATGAGATAGCCCGGCGTCTGTGGGGACCGCCGGAAGAGGTGTGGTAATGAGAAAAAGTCTGCTGCAGTCGGTTCGGCGGGTGGTTATAAAAATTGGTAGCAGGGTGCTTACCGACGGAGTGGGCGCCCTCGATACGGCAACCATTGGCAGAATCTGTGATGAGGTCGCCTCCCTGCGGGAGAGCGGTTTGCAGGTCGTTATCGTATCTTCTGGTGCCATTGCGGCCGGGAGAAGTGAACTGGGTCTCACGGAAAAACCGCGCACCATTCCGCACAAACAGGCGGCTGCCGCCGTGGGGCAGACCCGTCTGATGGGAGCCTATGAAACCGCATTGAAACCCCATGGGTTGAAAACTGCACAGGTGCTGCTGACCGGTGAGGATTTGGGGAGTCGCCAGCGGTTTCTGAACGCCCGGGCAACCCTGGATGCCCTGCTCGGCTTCGGTATCATTCCCATAATTAATGAGAATGATACGGTGGTGGTTGATGAAATAAAATTTGGCGATAATGATAATCTTTCAGCCCTGGTTACCAACGTAACCGAAGCCCATTTGCTGCTGATTCTTACCGATATCGAAGGCTTTTACACCGCTGATCCCCATAGCTGCCCCGAGGCACAGCTGGTTCCTCTGGTGATGGGGATTACCCGTGACATTGAAAAAGCGGCGGGGGGGAGTGGCTCCACGGTCGGTACCGGTGGCATGGCAACAAAAATTGCCGCTGCCAAAAAAGCGGGGAGGAACGGTGTTGCGACGATCATGGTCTCCGGTAAGCGACCTGGTGTTATTACTGCCGCCCTGGCAGGGGAGGATGTGGGGACACTGTTTGTACCGCCGGTGACCGGGATCAATCGCCGGAAACATTGGATCGCCTATACCCTGCGGCAGAGCGGACGGATTATGGTGGATGCCGGTGCCCATACCGCACTGCTGACGCAGGGCAAGAGTCTGCTCCCCTCGGGTATAACGGCTGTGGAAGGGCGCTTTGGACGGGGTGCCTGCGTAAAATTGTGCGGACCGGACGGTGTTGAATTTGCTCGGGGGTTATCGGATTATTCCAGTGACGAAACGTCCCGGTTGCTTGGGCGTAAAAGTCTTGAAATAGAACAGATCCTTGGCTACTACTATGGTGATGTGATTATTCATCGGGATAATCTGGTGTTACTCTGACACTCACCGGATTTCGAGAGGATTCCGAAACCGGTGAGGCAGGGTCATGGGGTGGGAGGAATCACCAGAGCGGGGGACGGGGTGAAAATGTCTTTACGCAGCAGTTCTCCGTTTTCGATCTCGATGGTTTCCCGTATTTCCTGTCCCGGCAGGGCAGTGGCGTTCACCATGGCATCGAGATACAGATCGACCCGTTTGCCTACTTCCAGACGATCAATCAGATAGCTGTATCTGCCATCAATTTCTTTCTTGAAACTCGTGTCGCTCCCCACTGAAAATTCAACTTCGGGGGGGAGCAGGATCCGTACGGTCAGCTCTTTTGCCAACAGGGAACCGGCATTCAGGATGACCAGGTGTAAACGTACCGACTCCCCGGGAGCCACCTTTGTTTTGGAAAACTTTGCCACGGCTCGGACTATCGGACCGGCAGTCGTTACCACCGTAGACTTCTGAAAGGTCACGTCTGGAAATTTGGTTGAGACCGCCGTGAGGGAAAATGTGGAGCGGGCACCGTCTGTAGCGGTCGGCAGGGAAAAGGTAATAATTCCCTTGAACAGTTCACCGGCGCCAAGTTGTATTCTGTCCAGTGGTCCGTCCGAGCCGTCTGCACGGTCAAGGCGCACAATCGAGCCTTCCGGAGCCAGTACGGTAAGAAGAAACTCTTCGCTCTGTTTGCCCCTATTAGTCAATTCAACCGGAATAAACCCCTTGCCGGTGACCGGAACTGGATCCATTTTGGCTGGCAGAGTCATTGTCAGTTGAATGGCGGCTTTTGCCAGTTTCTCCGCCAGAATTCGTTCCCGCTCCCGTCGCTCCGCCTCAAAGCGGATACGAGCCTGTCGTTCCTGTTCAGCCTTAATTTTGGCTACCCGCTCCATTTCCGCCTTGAGGGCAATGGCTCGCTCCCTCGCGGCATTTTCTGTCCGTGTTTTCACCGCAGACGTCTGCAACGCTTTATCAGGAGACAGTTTCTCGCCGTTACGCAGTCGTTGTGCCAACCTGGTGAGCTCATCTTCCAGGGAGGTCGTCAGGCTGCTTTCCGGGAAATCTGCGGTGAAACGGGCGACCGCTTTTGCCGCAAGTTCATTGTCACCCGCCTTGAGGCCGGCCCGGGCAGTGAGCAAAAGAGTCACATCGCGCAGTGGTGAATCCGGAAACACCTGCTGAAGTTGGTCGCACTTTTCCAGAGCCAGCAGATAGTCCTTCTGTTGATAGGCGGTGAAAGCATCAACAAAAAGAGCCGAATCGTCGATCTCTGCGGAAAAAGTCGTCGTACCGGTGATCAGGAGTAGCATGAGTACCAGCAGGAGCCTATATGCTGTTCGGAGCATCATCTTCATTGTATTAATCAACAAAGCTCTTCAGCTTTTTACTTCTACTTGGATGGCGGAGTTTCCGCAGTGCCTTGGCCTCAATCTGGCGAATACGCTCACGGGTTACTTCAAAATCCTGGCCGACCTCTTCCAGGGTATGATCGCTTTTTTCCCCGATGCCGAAACGCATCCGGAGCACTTTTTCCTCGCGGGGGGTCAGTGTGGCAAGAACCTTGGCGGTACTTTCCGACAGGTTGTTCTTGATGACCGCTTCAATGGGGGAAATAACCCCTTTGTCTTCAATGAAATCGCCCAGATGGGAGTCTTCCTCTTCTCCGATGGGGGTCTCCAGAGAGATGGGTTCTTTAGCAATTTTCAGGACTTTCCGTACTTTGTCCAGGGGTAACTGCATCCGGTCGGCGATCTCTTCAGGGGAGGGTTCCCGGCCGTTCTCCTGAACCAGTTGGCGACTGGTGCGAATCAATTTGTTGATGGTCTCGATCATATGAACCGGAATCCGGATGGTGCGAGCCTGGTCGGCGATGGCGCGGGTAATGGCCTGACGAATCCACCAGGTTGCGTAGGTCGAAAACTTGTAACCCCGTTGGTACTCGAACTTATCAACCGCCTTCATGAGCCCGATATTTCCCTCCTGAATGAGGTCAAGAAACTGCAGGCCACGGTTGGTATATTTCTTCGCAATGGATACCACGAGACGCAGGTTTGCTTCGATCAGTTCACTTTTAGCGATACGCGCCTTGCACTCCCCCTCTTCGATGGCCTTGAGGGCTGCCGCCAGGTCACGGGCTTTGAAACCTGATTCCTGCTCAACCTTCTGGATCTTACGGGCGGCGGCACGGAGCCGCTTTTCGACTTTTGCTGTTTCTTCGTCATCCAGCTTTAGTTTGGCCAGTTCCACGGTGCATTTTTCTTCTTCATTCTGCAACTTATCAAGGAGCAACTTCAGCTTGTCGATGGAGATGATCTTTTCCAAATCGGCCAGTTCGGTCTGCAACTTATCAACCTTGCTTGACAGCTCTTTCAGTCGCTCGGCAATCTTGTTGGTGTGGCGGTCTTTCAGCCGGAGTGATTTTAGCAACTCCGCCTGCCGTTCCTTTTCTTCGCGGATTTTCTTTTCGATCTCTTTTTTCTTGGCCGGCGATTTTGCCGTCAGCAGAGTTTCAGTGATGCTGATAATCAGCTCATCCTGGGCACCGATGGCATCAATCACTTCGAGAATGCGGGTTTTCTGAACATCCTCTTCATCCTCTTCAAGTTCCTCTTCCTCTACCTCTTTACTGACTTCCGACGGATTTATCTGGAACTTTCTGAGGCGATCACCAAGGGAAAGTACCTCTTTTACCGTAATGGGGGTGTTGAGGATAACTCCCGCCACATCACGCTCACCATCTTCAATTCGTTTGGCAATTTCAACTTCGCCTTCCCGGGTGAGGAGGGAGACAGAGCCCATTTCACGCAGGTACATGCGTACCGGATCGCTGGTGCGGCCGATGGAACCGGGCTCAAACTCGACCTCCTCCGATTCACCTTCCGCTTCTTCGTCTTCATCAAGATCACTTTTCATCTTGGGGATCTTGATTTTTTGGGACGAATCAACAATTTCGATATCCAGATCGCCAAACATACCCATGACGTCATCTATCTGATCGGTGGCAATATCAGGAGGAAGAATGTCATTGACCTCATCAAATGTCAGGAAACCCTTCTCTTTGCCGATATCTATCAGCTGCTTTACGTCATCAATGTTTTTCTTTGCCATCAGAGTTCACCTCAAGGAAAAAGCTATGGTTATAAATGTGATTTTCGGGAACGGAGGCCATCGGCCTGTTTCAGTAACTCCATATATTCTTCACTGCCGGACTCCAAAAGTGCCAGTCGGGCAGCTATGTCTTTGATCGAAGAAAGCTGCTTCTTTTCGGAGCTGCGACGGCACTGGTTAAACACTGTGCGCCAGTCAATATTGGCCAGGTGGCTGTCAGAAACCATAAGCCGTGAGAAGAGGGATTTCAGGTCGGCTCCCTCCACCGTTTCGGCCAGATGCCCCAGCTTCTGAAGGTCTTCTTCATCTTTCAGTTCGTCAACGATGCGCTGCGCAAGAGCAAGGTGGGGGCCGGAAAAGAATATCTCAAGGCCGCCATTTGCCATTTCGGTACGAGCTTCAGAGTAGCTGAGCAGCAGTGACAGCAGGGTGTCCTGAACCGAAGTAACGGTATGGGTCGAACCTTCCATACTGCCCGCTGCATCCTGCGCCGTTATGCTTTTTCCCCCCATCCGTTTGCGAAACGCATGAACCGGAATGCCGAGGAGACGGCAGACCTCTTTCTCGTAGAGATCACGCTCAACGGAATCGACGATCTTGCGAAAACGGGGTACTATTTCATCCATTACCCGGACTTTATTATCCACACTGTCAGGAGGGGTCTCCAGCAGCAGCGAACGGACAAAAAACTCGAAGATGGGGCGAGCCGTATCCTGAAGCGTTTTGAACGCCTCGGGGCTATTCAGGGACAGAAAGTTGTCCGGATCCTCCCCCGGTGGCATGGTAATCACGTAGGCCGGAATTCGCTGCTCAAGAAACAGCTCCATGGAACGTATGGTCGCTTTTTTGCCGGCCGAATCACCATCAAACAGGGTGTACACCCGCTCGCCATGTCGTTTAATTAAGCCGGCATGGGTGGGCGTCAGGGCGGTGCCACAGGTGGCAACCACGTTCTTGAAGCCGGCACGAAAGAGAGCCAGATGGTCAAAATACCCTTCAACGATGATGATAGCATTACTGATCCGTATGGATGGTAACGCCATGTCCATGCCGAACAGCACCGAACTCTTGTGATAGAGGGGCGATTCGGGGGAATTGATGTATTTGGGCAACGAAGCATCCAGCACTCGGCCGGCAAAGCCGATGACCTGACCCCGGTGATCACGGATCGGAAAAATCAGTCGGTTGCGAAACAGGTCATACCAGCCCGAATCGGCTTTGCGAATGATGCCGAGTTTCAGGGCACATTCCAGATCGACGCCGTTGTTTTTCAGGTGTCGCACCAGGCCGTCACGCCGATCCGGAGCAAAACCGAGCCGGTACGCCTCCGAAATATCGGCGGCTACGGTACGGCCTGTCAGGTAGTGGCGGGCAGCTTCTCCTTCCTGTCCCGTCAGCAGGAGCGAACGGTAATAGGAGGCGGTCAGCTCATTAATGCGTAAAAATTGGCTATGCTCATCCTGGGATTTTTTTTCCGCAGGGGTAAGCTGCCGCTCTTCAATCTCAATGCCGGCCTTGCGTGCCAGCAGTTTCACCGCTTCGGGAAACGTAACCCCCTCGATTTTCATCACAAAGGAAAAGGCATTTCCCCCGGCACCGCAGCCAAAACAGTGGAAAATCTCCCGGGCCGGGTTCACGTTGAAAGAGGGTGTCTTTTCGCCATGAAAGGGGCAGAGCCCCACATAATTACTTCCGGCACGCCGCAACGGAAGATATTCCGAGACGACTTCAACAATAGATAGTCGTTCGGCAACTTCACGTACTTTATCATCAGGTATCATTTATTTGAGCCGTTGCTACTGCGTACTTCAGAAAGAAAATGGCTGCCGGTTTCGGCAAGAAAGCGTGCCGATTCCGAACTATGGATTTTCTCGCGGAACTTTTCCGGCATATATGACGATGAAGCAATGCTGAAAACCATGCAGAGCAATAGGACACCCTCGATAAAACCGATGACAAGCCCACCTAGTCTGTTCAGGCTCCCGAGCATAACCAGCCTTAGGGCAGCGGTAACGATGCCGCCGAGTATCTGGGCGGAAATGCCGGTCACCAGCAAAATAATGACGAATGCCATAAACGAACAGAGATGAACCGGCATATGGAGCAGATCTCTGATTGGTGCTGCCAAGAGCGGATGGAATCGGTAGGCCAGCCAGCCACCTGCGACTAGTGCCGTCAGTGAAGCAGCCTCGTTTACCAATCCTCGATAGACCCCTTTTATGGCAAAAAAACCGAGAACGGTGAGGATCAAAAGGTCAAGGAGGTTCATTGACCGCTACTGACCCATATACAAAGAAGGGGCCATCTCAATGAAAGCCCCTTGACGTTGACAGACCTATTGAGCATCCCGGGAACCAGGTCACGCGAGCAGTCTGCGGACAGCTTCACTGACCGCCTTGCCGTCTGCTTTGCCGGCAACCAGAGGTGAGACAATTTTCATGACTCGCCCCATATCCTTGGCACCCTGTGCGGAATTGTCACGTATAATCTTTGTGACGAGTGCGTCAATCTCTTCCGGTGTGAGCTGAGTCGGCATGAACTCAAGCAGTACGGCCAGTTCAAGCTCTTCTTTGTCGGCAAGTTCGTTGCGGTTGCCCTCCCGGTACATTCGGATGGATTCCCGCCGCTGCTTGGCCATGGTCGAGATGACGTCGATGACCCCCTGGTCATCAAGTTCACTGCGGGAATCAATCTCCCGGTTCTTAATGGCCGATCGTACCATGCGGACAGCCGAAAGGCGCAGGTCATCCCGCGCCTTCATGGCTTCCTTCATTGCATTGTTCAGCTGTTCTTTCAGTGTCATACGGTCTTCCAGAAACAGATGGAATTAGTCAATCATTTTACGCTGTTTTTTCAGAGCGCGTTTGCGTGCAGCGATGGCTTTTTTCTTCCGTTTGATACTTGGTTTTTCAAAATGCTCACGTTTACGGACTTCGGAGAGGATCCCGGCCTTTTCGCACTGTTTTTTGAATTTCTTCAGTGCCATTTCAAACGGCTCGCTATCCTTGATTTTTACTCCCGGCATGTAAATCACCACCTTCTGTTGTGTAATAGTTTTATGTCTGAATTAATTCGTAAAGAGAAAATCGAGAGTTGCGTACAATAGCATAATTCGCAATATTGTCAATAAACAAATCGAATAGTTGTACGATTGTCAGTTGGGTGAACTGTTCCGGGCAGCTTTTTCCGCAATACCGGAAATGCCGAAGCGTCGCCGCAGTTCGTCGTAGACAGCTTCCGGCGGGATATTCTGGTGTCCGAGCAGTACCAGCAGGTGAAATATGAGGTCGGCGCTTTCGTAGATGATCTCCCGCTCAACGCCCCCCTTGGCGGCAATAACCACCTCGGTCGCCTCTTCACCAATCTTCTTGAGGATTTTGTCGATGCCTCCGGTGAGGAGGGACGATGTATAGGACTTTTCACTCGGATGGTTCTTACGGTCAGAGATAACCTGATAAATGGCGTGTAGAATGTCGTTGTCTGTTGTCATAGTCTGACCTCAACTCCCCGCTCCCGCAGATATTCCTTTGCCTGCTCGATGGTATATTCCCGGTAATGGAAGATGGAGGCGGCCAGACAGGCACTGGCACCGGCCGTGGTAAAACCGTCATAGAGATGTTCCAGATTGCCGACACCGCCGGAGGCGATGACCGGGATTGATACGGCATCGACAACGGCACGGGTCAGTGCCAGATCGTAGCCGTCTTTGGTGCCGTCACAGTCCATACTGGTGAGCAGAATCTCCCCGGAACCATAGGACTCCATGCGGGCTGCCCACTCTACTACGTCGAGTCCGGTTGGGCGGCGACCGCCATGGGTGTATACCTCCCAACGCTGTTCACCCGGCACCCGGCGGGCATCAATGGCTACCACAGTGCATTGGGAGCCGAAGCGTTCGGCCGCTTCACGGACAAAATCGGGGCGATCCACCGCAGCGGTATTGATGGATGTTTTATCGGCACCGGCGTTCAGCAGGCGGCGGATATCGTCAACCGTACGGATGCCGCCACCAACGGTGAGCGGCATGAAGACCCGTTCGGCGGTCCGCTGTACCACATCGATGATGATATCCCGATCATCACTGGATGCGGTGATATCCAGAAACGTCAGTTCGTCGGCTCCCTGGCGGTCATACATCTCGGCAATTTCCACCGGATCGCCAGCATCGCGCAGCTCAAGAAACTGGACCCCTTTGACAACCCGTCCCCCTTTGACGTCGAGACAGGGAATAATTCGTTTGGTGAGCATTTCAGCACGTTCCCCTGGTGAGCGCTATGGCCTCTTGCAGGCGGATGGCACCGGTATAGACCGCCTTGCCGGTAATGACACCGGTAATGCCCGATGCTTCAATAGCCATGAGGTTGGTGATGTCTTGCAGGCTGGAAACACCGCCGGAGGCGATGACCGGAATAGCTACCGCTTCGGCCAGGGCACGGGTCGCCTCAAGGTTCGGCCCCTGCAACATGCCGTCCCGGGAGATGTCAGTGTAGATGAGTGCCGCCACGCCGAAATCCTCAAAGGTGCGAGCCAGGGCGGTGGCGGTGATGTCGGTCAGTTCTGCCCACCCCTGTACGGCGACGATGCCGTCTTTCGCGTCAATGCCGACCACGATCTGCCCCGGAAACTTTTTGCATGCTTCACGCACCAGTTCCGGATTGCGCTGGGCAGCGGTGCCGATGATGACCCGGGAGAGTCCCAGTGACAGGTATGCTTCGATGGTCGCCATATCACGGATACCGCCACCAAGCTGAGCCGGTATGGTAATGGCTTTCAGGATCGACTCAATGGCATTCTTGTTGCGGGGTTGCCCGGCAAAGGCACCGTCAAGATCGACGATGTGAAGCAGTTCTGCCCCCTGATCCTGCCAGTCACGGGCCTGGGCGCCGGGGTCGCTGCTGAAGATGGTGTCTTTATCCATGAGTCCCTGTTCCAGACGGACACAGTTACCCTCTTTTAAATCAATGGCAGGGATGACAATCATGATAACTCCGCAAAATTTTTCAGTATGCGCAGGCCGACAGCCTGGGACTTTTCGGGATGAAACTGGGTGGCGACAATGTTGTCCCTGCTGATGGATGAGCAGAACTCAATGCCGTAGTTGGTGCTGGTGGCCACCACACGGTCGTCATCCGGAGTGACGTAATAGGAGTGGACAAAATAGACGTTACTCCCCTCCGCAACCCCGTTATAGAGGGGTGTCGGTGCCCGATGGGAGAGCTGATTCCACCCCATCTGGGGAACTTTAAGCTTTTCACCGGCCACGGTCATCTGGTCGGGAAAGCGGGTAACATGGCCCGGAATGATGTTCAGGCCACGATAGAGGCCGAACTCGGTGCTGTCGGAAAAGAGCAGCTGCATACCGACGCAGATGCCGAGAAACGGGCGTCCTTCGGTAATTACCTTGATGATCGGCTCCACAAAGCCCCCCTGTTCAAGGTTGGACATGCAGTCACGAAAGGCTCCCACACCGGGGAGGACGACCCGCTCAGCCTGCAGCACCACTCGGGGATCGGCTGTTACCACCGCTTCGTGACCGATTTTTTCAAAGCCCTTCTGGACGGAGCGGAGGTTGCCCATTCCATAATCAATTATTGCAATCATTTGATACCGTTCTTGTTGAGATGGGGGCCGTAGCGCTTGTCAACCCCTTTGATGTGATTGATCAGCCAATCCTGAAGGAAATTAATGACATCCTGGGCAATGATTGGTTCATCGGCATCGAACTTCCGGAGCAGTTGATCCACCTGGTCAAGCAGTTTCTTGTGAAGTGCCTTGTGCTGGGTTTCTTCCGGATAGTGGGTCTGGGAAAAACTCCGTTCCTCTTCGGCAAAGTGACTGATGGTGTAATCGGCAAGTCCCTTCAATACTCTGCCGATGGCATCCTTGCTCTTCTTCTGCTGCATGGCGTCGGCAAGGTCATTGACCATATTGAACAATACCTTGTGGGCATTGTCGTACCGTTCCACATGGACGGCGTAGGAGGTATCCCACTCCATTGCCTTGGAAAGCTTGAAGTGTCCCACCAGTTCGTGGAGCCCTTCCACCTGTTTGGAAAGGGTGGCCGTTGCTGTGGTCGTGACGTGGGCACTTTCAACGTTGCCGTTTACGACCTGGGTAATCCGCTGGATGTTATTGGTTATTTCCTGGGTGGTGGCGGTCTGTTCTTCGGCTGCGGTGGCAACCTGGCTGATCTGCATGGTCAGCTCATTAATCTGGTTCAGGATGTCTTCCAGTGCCGCACCGGAGCGGTCGGTTTCCGCCGTGCCCCGTTTTACCTCGTTGACCCCTTCACCCATGGAGTTGACCGCACTCTGGGTCTCGTTCTGAATGGTGGTAATCATCGTGGCAATTTCTTTGGTCGCCTTGGTGGTGCGTTCCGCAAGGGCACGAACTTCGTCGGCAACCACGGCAAAACCACGCCCCTGCTCACCGGCACGGGCAGCTTCGATGGCGGCGTTGAGTGCCAACAGATTGGTCTGGTCGGCGATGTCCTGAATGGTGTTGACGATGGCACCAATCTGCTCGGAACGCTGTCCCAATCCCTCAACGGTGTGGGATGACACATTGACCCGCTGGGCGATGTTTTCCATCAGGTGGGAACTGCTCTGAACCAGCTCCGAACCGATATGGGTCTGCTCGGCCGCCCTTTTGGCACTGTCGGCGGCGTGGAGACAGTTGCGGGCGATATCACCGGAAGTGGCGGACATCTCCTCACTGGCGGTGGCAATGGTACCGGCCTGCTCGGCCACATCCTCCGCAACGGCTGCCATGGCATCGGTCGTTGAACGAACCAGCACAACGGAGTCACGCACCGTGTCGGCCACCGAGAAAAACTGACGCATGGCCTTGTTCATATCGGTCATCATGGTGTTAAAGGCGGTGGACAACCGGGCAAAGTCACTGCTGCCGACCACATTGGCCCGCACTGACAGGTCACCGGAGGCGGCTTTTTCAAGTACCTCCACAAGTCCTATCATCGGCTTAAAGGCGCGGATGGACAGAAAACTGACGACTGCCGACATAATAATCAGCACCACCACCGCCAGGGCAATGGACATAAGTACATCAATCTTGGGATTGATGAGCAGCAGAGCTGTGGTTGTCAAAATGATACTCAGTGCATTGGCCAAAAGTATCCGGATGGTAAACGACATAGTGTCCTCCTAGGAAAGACGGGAAAAATCTGCGATTTTGCTTAACAAACGGGCGATTGTTGTCAAGAGTGCCAGCCGGTTGTTCTTTACGCTGACATCATCTGCCATGACCATGACGCTGTCAAAAAACTGGTCGACCGGGCCCCGCAGTGTGGCAATCTCCATGAGGGCATCGAGCCAGGCACCGGCAGCTATGTGGCGTTCGGCGGCAATCTTTGCCCGCTGAACCGCCTCGTACAGTGCTGTTTCGGAGCTGTCCAGAAACAGTGTGGGATCGACCGGGGCATCCATACCCCCCTTGATGATATTGCCGACCCGTTTGAAAGCTACCGATAACGGCTCAAAATCAGGGTGGTTTTTAAATTCTGCCAGGGCGGCAATGCGTGACTTGACTGCAACCAGGTCATCAAAACCGGCGGCGATGGCTGCCTCTACCGCGTCGGGCGGGAACGTTCCCCCCAGCAGATTGACAAAACGAGCCCGGAAAAACTCCAGAACATCGGCAGCAACCTGCTCCTGGGGGCGGTTCAGTTTGGCTGCAAGCAGTTGGAGGGCGCGGTTGATCTGTCCCGGCAGGGAGAGGCCATACCCCTTGTCGAGAATGATGGCGATGATGCCGATGGTGGCACGGCGGAGTGCATAGGGATCGGCCGCGCCGGTTGGAATGAGACCTACGCCGAAGCAGCCACAGATGGTATCCAGCTTGTCGGCGATGGACACAAAGGCTCCGATGTCCGATGCCGGCAGTTCACCCCCCGCCTGGGTGGGGAGGTAATGTTCGGCAATGGCAGCGGCAACGTCGACCGCTTCACCTTCCAAGAGGGCGTACTCTCGCCCCATAATACCCTGTACTTCGGGGAATTCTCCGACCATGCCGGATACCAGATCGGCCTTGCAGAGTCGGGCGGCACGGCTGGTCTGGCCTTTGACCGCCGGGTTGAGGAGGTCGGCAAGCTCTTCCGCCAGGGTGGTGAACCGCTCCATCTTCTCAAAGGAGGTGCCGAGCTTTTGCTGATAAACCACCTTTTTGAGTGCTTCTACCCGGTCATCGAGGCGGACTTTCTGATCCTCTTCAAAGAAAAAGCGGGCATCGGAGAGCCGGGCACGCAGTACCCGTTCATTCCCCTTGACTACCACAGAAGGATCGTCACTTAAGGTATTGTTAATGGTGATGAAGCCGGGAAGCAGGGCACCGGAACCATCGACGATGGAGAAATAACGCTGGTGGCTCCGCATGGAGGTGATGAGTACCTCCTTGGGAACCTTGAGGAATTCGGCGGAAAAGGTGCCCCGGACGGCAGATGGGTATTCCACCAGATAGGCCACCTGCTCCAGCAGTTCTTCATCGGCAAGCAGTATGCCACCGGCCTCTTCGGCAACCCGGGAGGTCTCCCGGCGGATGATTTCCTTCCGTTTTTCCGGATCCGCAATGACGAAATGACGCTCACATTCGGCCAGATAGTGGGCGAAATTATCCACGGTAAAGGGGGTGTTGGCCATGAAACGGTGACCACGGGATTCGTTGCCACTGGTGACGGTGCCGTAACTGAACGGTACTACCGCGCCGTCAAAGAGGGCTACGATCCAGTGGATGGGGCGGGCAAAACGAACCTCCTGATTCCCCCAGCGCATGGACTTTTTGAAGGAGATGCCGGAGACCAGGGCGGGGAGCATTTCAGTCAGTAATTCACTGGTGGGGCGTCCCTGCACCTGTTTGCTGACGAACAGGTACTCCCCCTTGTCGGTGGTGATGGTTTTCAGCTCGGAGACGTCAATCCCCTGACCACGGGCAAACCCTTCGGCCGCTTTGGTCGGCTTGCCGGCTCCATCGTATGCCGCCTTGAGGGAGGGGCCGGTGGCGGTGATTTCTGCATCGGGCTGAAGTGCCGGTATGCCGCTGACCACCAGTGCCAGACGACGGGGGGTAGCCACGGTTTTTACGGAGTCGAAGCTTAGGCGGGCTGCGCTCAGCTCCCGGCTGATGATGGCGGCCATTTCGGCTGTGGCTTTTGGTATAAATCCGGCCGGTATCTCTTCGCAGCCTATTTCCAGAAACAGTTCTCGGGTACTCATCGGGCGGCACCTCCTTTCAGCAGTGGGAATCCGAGACGTTCACGCATCCGCAGATACCCCTCGGCACAGGAACGGGCAACACCCCGCACCCGCCCGATATAGGAAGCGCGTTCGGTGACCGAAATGGCACCACGGGCATCCAGCAGGTTAAAGGTATGGGAACATTTCATAACGTAGTCATAGGCGGGGAGCACCAGCTCCTTTTCGACGAGCCGCAGGCACTCCTTTTCATACATGGTGAACAGTTGCAGCAGCATGTCAACATCGGCCTCTTCAAAATTATGCCGTGAAAACTCCACTTCACTTTCGTGGTGGATGTCACCGTACTTAATCCCTTTGACCCATTCCAGATCATAGACATTGTCAACCCCTTGCAGGTACATGGCAATGCGCTCGCAACCGTAGGTGATTTCCGACGGAATCGGCTTAAGGTCAATGCCCCCCGCCTGTTGGAAATAGGTGAACTGGGTAATCTCCATGCCGTCAAGCCAGACCTCCCAGCCCAGTCCCCAGGCACCCAAGGTAGGGGATTCCCAGTCATCTTCCACAAAGCGGATATCGTGCTTTGCCGGATCGAGGCCGAAGGAACGGAGCGAATCAAGATAGAGATCAAGGATGTTGATTGGTGATGGTTTCATGATTACCTGAAACTGGTAATAATGCTGCAACCGGTTCGGATTTTCTCCGTAACGACCGTCGGTGGGGCGCCGTGACGGTTCCACATAGGCCACATTCCACGGCTCTGGCCCCAGAACCCGCAGAAATGTCGCCGGATTAAAAGTGCCGGCCCCTTTTTCAGTATCATAGGGCTGCTGGATGATGCACCCCTGTCGGGCCCAGTAGCCCTGCAGTGAAAGAATGAGATCCTGAAATGTCACGAACGTACCTCCTGAGGGGGGAGTAATAAATGAGTGTAAACTATTTCTTATAGCAGGAATCGGTCAATTGGTCAAGGCTGTGTGAAATTTATACAAGCTATGGGACCGGTGCTTTTTCGTCATCCGGAGAATCATCGTTTTCTTCCTGGTCTTCCTCCTCAGCGGAAGGATCATCTGTTTTGCAGACTTCGTACAGTGCAACCGCGGGAGTTGTTACTATATCCAGGGCAAGCACAGTGGCGGTTG
Organism: uncultured Geobacteraceae bacterium; assembly: GCA_903876875.1. Lineage (GTDB taxonomy): Bacteria > Desulfobacterota > Desulfuromonadia > Geobacterales > Pseudopelobacteraceae > JACRCG01. The sequence goes on along the minus strand of CAIRBT010000009.1, from coordinate 7,465 downwards.
CACTAGCCATAACGGCACCACCGGCCACCGACGAACTGTAGCCATAGGCAGCGGTGCCGATATAAGCAGCGGCGGTTGCGGTATAACCTACTGGTTTGATAAGAGGTGCTCCGGCAAGAACCACAGTTCCCATGCCTATTCTCAACAGTGGTTCACCGACAACAGATAGGCCATACCACAACGTCTTGACACTGTTCAGTGCGGTTCTGTAGATAAGTATTGCCGGGGTTAGCACACTGAAATTACTCACTTCCTTGACTGGATCACCGAACAGATTCCGGGCGTTTGTACCCATCAAAGAAAAATTCTCCGGAATGGATGTCCCTGACTTAGCAAACTGCTCGGTAAAGGTGTCAACACCTTCGTTCAGATCCTGCTTAAATGTGGTTTTACTTTTCCATTTGCTGATAGCGTGGAGGGTCTTGCCGGTGGGTGCGGTGCCGGTTATGATAAAAAGGTTTTGTTGCTTGTAGTAGCCTTCGAGAAACACCTGTTCAGTTAGTCCCCAACCGGTTCTGGTCCCCCTGAGGTAGTTGCTGTCTGCATAGAGTAGCGAGGGGCAGAGCAGTATGATGATAATGGCAATAGTTTTGCAGATCATGGGGCACCGCCAATGTATTTGATGCCATCAATAGTGGCGGTAACCGGCAATGCCCAGCCGGTGGTCACCCCCGCAGCTGCCGCTGACCAGGCCGTTCCCCCCACCAGAGCCACCGGTGCCGCAACCACCTCAACCGTTCCCAACACCGGGTAGCGCACCAGGTAGTATGCCGACTGGCCAATGGCTTTGACGGTTTGGTACACCGCTTCACCGGAGTTCAGTAAGGCCACCGCCCATACGGCCCGGGAGGATCCCTTTAGCACATAATATGTTGACTGAAGTATTCCCCAGTTCCCCTCTTTCGCATACGCCTCCCCGGCATCTGAAAAGTCCCCCTTGGACAGTTTAGCGAAGTTCCAGTTGTCAGAAACCATCCCCTTGTACTGAACAAAATTACCAATCAAGCCACTTTCGTAAATGGTATTGAGCGTGTCCGGTGCCTTTGTGACGGTGTCCCGAAAATTTCTGCCGCTGTCAAGGAGCAGTTCTTTACTTGCACTGGTTGAATTTCTCACGCCGGGAGCTACCGGAACGTCAATCGTCCGATATTTGAGTCGGCCATCCATAAAGGTGGTGCCGGTGGCTTCCCAGGTCTCGGGGGTCAGGTAATCGGCGTGAGCTGCCAGCGGTAGGGCGAGCAGTACCAGCAGGGGGATAATGATACGAAGGCTGTGGCTTTTCTTCAAAATAACGTGTGTCACCATTACTCGGGTACCACCGGCATGATCGACATAAGCGTATGAGTAACCCACGTAGCCTGTGAAAGACGGTTGGCAGGGTAGCTGTTGGTGACAGCACACACCATCAATCCGGCACCGAGAGCTGACGATATTCCCGCCGGGGTATCTTCAATGGCGATGGTCTCGTCGGCGGAAAAACTCCCCGGATAGCGATCCTGCAGGCGTGCCAGTGCCAGTTGATAACATTCCGGATCCGGCTTGCTTGCCGCCACGTCATCTGCGGTGACGATGACATCAAAACAGTCGCTGATGCCGAGCATGGCTAAAATGGGGTCGATGTCGGATCTCAGTGCGCCGCTGCAGATAGCACGGGGAAACGCCTGGTCGTGAAGGTGGCGGATTAATTCCACCACCCCCGGATAGGGGGTGACGCCGTCGTTAATAACTTCACCAAACAGGTCGGCCTTCCGTTCGATCAGTGAATGCAACATATGCGCCGTCAGAGCTTTCCCCCGTGTCGCAAAGGCATGTGAGAAGGCGTCTCGGTCATCAAAGCCGATGTAGGTCTCAATGTATTCCTGCCAGCTGAAGTGGAGTCCTTCCGGTTCCAGTATCCGCTGAAAAGCGGCATAGTGGAGTGGTTCGGTGTCAACAATAACGCCGTCAAAGTCAAAGATAACCGCTTTTGCCTGATACCCGCCGGGAAAAGTAATCATAGGCTGGATAACCTCCATTACGATGCTATTAATCTTGTTTGAGAGCCAAGTAATACCATTTATCCCCGTCAAAAAACAACGAAAAACCCCCGGAGTTGGTGGAGCCTGGCAGGCAATTTTGTCATGTCTGCAATATATGGTTGACGATTTGTGATTATACTCTATTATTTGAAGCATATGTTTAGTATGATGGCGGGAATGAAACATTAACGTAGTATATCTTACCAATTGAGGAGGCAGTGATGGCGTTACGAGTTGCGATCAACGGATTTGGCAGAATCGGGAGAATGGTGTTGCGGGCGGCCAGCAAGGATGAAAATATCGACTTTGTGGCTATTAATGATTTGACCGATGCCACTACCTTGGCACACCTTTTCAAGTATGACTCCGTACATGGTATTTTCCCCGGAACAGTGGAAGCAAAAGACAACCAACTGATCATCAATGGCAAAGCCATTAAGATCTTTGCCGTCAAGAACCCCGCCGAACTCCCCTGGAAGGAAAACAATATCGATGTGGTACTCGAATCCACCGGTATCTTCACCTCCAAGGAAAAAGCCTCAATGCACATCCAGGCTGGAGCCGGTAAAGTTGTCATTTCCGCCCCCGCCACCGACGAAGATATCACCATCGTCATGGGGGTCAACGATCACCTGTATGATCCCCAGCAGCATGTCATCATCTCCAACGCCTCCTGCACCACCAACTGCCTTGCGCCGGTGGCAAAAGTCCTTCACGAAGCCTTTGGCATCGAAAAAGGGTTGGTAACAACGGTTCACTCCTACACCAACGACCAGAATATCCTCGATCTTCCCCACAAGGATCTGCGTCGTGCCCGTGCTGCCGCCATGTCAATGATTCCGACTACCACCGGGGCGGCAAAGGCGGTTTCCCTCGTACTGCCTGAATTGAAAGGGAAACTCGATGGTATGGCCATTCGGGTGCCGACTTCCAATGTATCGGTTGTTGACCTTGTAGTTACTCTGAAAAACAGTGCCGATGTGGCTGCGGTAAACGCCGCCCTGAAAGCTGCCTCCGAAGGCCCCTTGAAAGGGATCCTCGGCTTTGAGCAGGCACCGCTGGTCTCTATTGACTTCAATGGTAATCCGCTTTCTTCGATTGTGGATGCAGCCTGCACCAAGGTAATCGGTGACAACATGGTCAAGGTGCTTTCCTGGTATGACAACGAATGCGGCTTCTCGAACCGGGTGGTTGATCTCTTCCATCTGATAGCTGCTAAAAAGTAGTTCGAATTAATGAAAAAAGTGGGGGGAATTTTCCTCCCACTTTTTTATTGCAGGTTACTTTACTTTTTCACCGGAGGTGAAGCGTGACGATTCGCTATATTGATGAAATCAAAGATCTGAAAGGAAAAAAAGTATTCATCCGCGTTGACTTTAACGTGCCCCAGGATGAAAACGGTGTCATTACCGAAGACACCCGCATCAGCGGTGCGGTGCCAACCATAACATATGCCCTTGAACAGGGAGCCATTGTGGTGTTGGCGTCCCATCTGGGACGTCCCAAGGGGGAGAAAAAAGCCAAGTACAGTATGGCACCTGCCGCAGCCCGTCTGTCCGAACTTATCGGTAAGCCGGTCATCCAGGCACCGGACTGTTTTGGTCCCGAGGTTGATCAGCTCATAAGCGGTCTGCAACCGGGTGAAGCACTCATGCTGGAGAACGTTCGCTTTTATCCGGGCGAAGAGAAAAATGACGCAGAGTTTGCGGCCAAGCTGGCCAATGGCTGCGAAATTTTTGTCAATGACGCCTTTGCCGTTTCCCACCGTGCCCATGCATCGGTTGAAGCCATTACCCGCCATATCCCGGTGATTGCTGCCGGTTTTCTCATGCGTAACGAAATGACCTTCTTCGACAAGGCGATGCACAACCCGGTACGGCCACTGGTTGCCATTCTTGGGGGAGCCAAGGTGTCTGGCAAGCTGGAAGTTCTGGAAACCCTCATCAACAAGGTGGACAAGGTGGTGATTGGCGGCGGCATGGCCTTCACCTTCCTGAAAGCCATGGGATACAACGTCGGTAAATCACTGGTTGAGGATGAACTGATCGTAACAGCGCAGGCCATCATGGACACCGCCCGCGCGAAAGGGGTCAAGTTCTATCTGCCGGTGGATTGTGTTGCCGCCGATACTTTTGCTGCCGACGCCACGACGCTTATCACAACGGTTCAGGAAATACCTGCCGGTTGGATGGCCCTTGATGTGGGGCCCGCCTCGGCCACCCTGTTTGCCGAGTCCCTCCGGGATGCCAAAACGGTCATCTGGAACGGCCCTATGGGTGTCTTTGAAATGGACGCCTTTTGCCGGGGCACCTATGCTGTGGCGGAGGCCGTTGCCAACTGTTTTGCGACAACCATCATCGGTGGCGGCGACACCGACTCTGCAGTCCGGAAGGCCGGCGTTGAAAACCGGGTCAGCTACATCTCCACCGGTGGCGGGGCGTTCCTTGAACTGCTTGAGGGTAAAACCCTGCCCGGTGTTAAGGCCCTGGAGATAACCGCATAAATTAAAAGGAGCACTAGATGCGAAAACCGTTTATAGCTGGAAACTGGAAACTCTTTAAAACCATTGCAGAATCTGTTGCACTGGTAACAGAATTAGCTCCACTGGTGGCAACTGCCAACGGAGTCGAAATTGTTGTGGCACCGGTATTTACCTCGTTAAGTTGCGTTGCCGATGCCATTGCCGGCACGGAGATCAAGCTGGCGGCACAGGATTGCTACTGGGAAGAGGAGGGGGCTTTTACCGGAGAGGTGGCGCCCCGGCTGTTGAAAGATGCCGGTTGCAGTCACGTTATCATTGGCCATTCGGAGCGGCGCCAGTATTTTGGTGAAACCGATGGCACCGTCAACAAAAAAACCGCCGCCGCCCTTGCGGCCGGTCTGGTTGCCATCGTTTGTGTTGGTGAAACATTGGCGGAACGGGAAGGGGAGCGCACCTTTGCCGTCATTGAAAGCCAGTTGCTCGGTGGCTTGGCCGGTTTTGCAGAGGCTGATTTCAGCCGGATAGTCGTTGCCTATGAACCGGTCTGGGCCATAGGTACCGGTAAAACTGCCTCCGATGCCCAGGCTCAGGAAGTGCATCTTTTTATCCGGGAGCTTGTCACCCGGCAGTTTGGTCAGGCAACGGCCGATGGTCTGCGTATTCTCTACGGCGGCAGTGTGAAGCCGGATAATGTCAAGGGGCTCATGGCACAGCCGGATATTGATGGCGCCTTGGTGGGGGGAGCCAGTCTGAAGGCTGAATCTTTCGCCGCCATTGCAACATTTAACGTGTAGAGGTTGTTATCTGATTTTGAACTTTACAGACCGTTTGCAAGTGTGTTACAAGTAACCTCTTAAATATTGTATAGGGGTCTCTGCATGACAATTTTTTTAACCATAGTACACGTAACTGTGAGCCTTTTATTGATAGCTGTTGTTCTGCTGCAGTCGGGCAAGGGCGCAGAAATGGGTGCTTCCTTTGGGAGCAGTGGTAGCCAGTCTGTGTTTGGTGCCGGTGGTGGTACCACGTTTCTCAGTAAGTTGACAACCAGTGCGGCGATTATTTTCATGCTGACATCGTTGACGTTGGCCTACGTATCCGGCCAGCCCTCTTCGTCGTCAATGATGTCCGGTAAAGGAAAGGCCGCTCCTGCGGCACAGGCCCCTGTCGCCCCTGCGACGGCTCCGGCAGCACCGGTTCAGCAAAAAGAAGGTGCGGCACCGGTTGCTCCTGCTGCACCAGCAACCCCGGCAGCACCGGCAGCACCGGCAGCACCGGCAGCAGTACCTGTTGCACCTGCATCGCAAAAATAAATTGATTTTATTTAAATGATGTGGTAGAAAGTTTGAATCAAATGCCGAAGTGGTGGAACTGGTAGACACACCATCTTGAGGGGGTGGCGGGCAACCGCCCATGCGAGTTCGAGTCTCGCCTTCGGCACCAAACACAAAGAAAACAGTTACTTGTGAACTGTAAACAGGAAATTCACCGTCTTTTTAACCGGTAAAAATCGGACATAAAGGCGGTGTTTTTTTATGTTCAGACACAAAAATCAAACGTATTACTTCCGTATCCAAATTCCCACCGAACTTCGACCGTGGTTTTCCAATAGGGAAGACTATGCACAGTCCTTGAAAACGAAGTCAAAAGCTGACGCTTCACGGGCACATGCTCTTCTTGAAGAAGTATGGCAATCTGCGTTTTTCAAAATCCGCTACAAGCTTATTGACCCTGACAAAATCCCTGCACTGGTCGAGCCGTTGCTTGGCGGCAGAAAGCGAACTTCACCGGCATATCTGCCGACAACTTCACTATCCCCTTCACTGGCTACCGAAAGTCTTTCACAAGGCAATTCTGCACCTTCGCAAACCGGCATGACGCTGGAACAGCTTATTGAAGTATATACGGCGGAACATTTGACTGCCTGGACGTCGAGAACTGCTTTGGAGTTTGAGGGAATATTCAGGCTACTGGTCAGGATTGCCGGAAATGTTCACGTATCCGCTATTGACAGGAAAAAGTGTATTGCTTTGCGGGATACACTGATAAAAATTCCACCTGGGCACAATAAGGCTTCAAAGCATCGTGAACTGTCAGTTGCTGAACTGGTTGGACTTAATATTCAAAAGCTTCACCCGAAAACGGTAAACAAGCACCTGCAACTTTTGTCAGGAATGTTTAGGTGGGCAGTTCGCAACCGATACATGGAGCACAATTCCTGTGAAGGTCTTTCACTGGAAATAACCGTAAAGGCAACTGACGAACGTTCACCGTTTGACGATACCGACATTGCAAAAATATGTTCCGCTTTGTTTCCGATTAACAATGAACCGACCGGCTGGATACCGTATGTGGCAATGTATAGCGGGTTAAGGCTGGAAGAGATTTGCAGGCTTCGAGCAAAAGACATTATCTGCAAAGACGGCGTTTACCTGTATGATATTAACAATGACATTGGGCGGTTAAAAACTAAAAGTTCCGTCCGACTTGTGCCCGTGCATAGTGTTCTGATTGATATGGGGCTTATCCGGTATATGACCGCCATTTCGGAAGAAAATAATCTGTGGGGCTTACATTGCACTAAATATGGTTGGAGTAAAATGTATGGAAAAAAATTCGGCTTGTTTTTGCGTAAGCACGCAAAAATAACAGATAAGAATAAGTGCTTCCATTCGTTCCGGCATAGTTTCTCGTATAAGCTGAAAACGGCAGGAGTAAATGACAGGCTCATAGCCCAGCTAATGGGGCACGCTAATGACAATATTTCAACTGGTCGCTATGGAGCGGATTATCCTGTGAAAATGGCGTATGACGCTGTCAGTTTGATAGCGTATGGAGCATAGACGGTGGTTGTTGGGAGTTCCGGGGACAGTATATTTAATTATTGAGTGTTTGTTTGGGGCCTGGCTTTTGTGGACGGAGAGACCTTTCAAGCAAAGCCTCAACTTTATCAATAAATGTTTCT
>CAIRBT010000008.1 GCA_903876875.1 uncultured Geobacteraceae bacterium | reverse complement strand
TTGACGTTGTTCCAATCTTCCTCGGTGGTGTTCTCAACGATTGCCCAGCCTTGCAGCAACGGCTTCTGGTCATAACGGTCACCCCATGCACTCGCAGCTGTTTTTCCACAAGAAAGGCCATCTCTCTGTCAAGCACACCGGGGAGTAGCTGTTCCTGCATTTCGATAACAGTGACCTTCATCCCCCTCTGCCGGAGAGCTTCGGCCATTTCCAGCCCGATCAGTCCGCCACCAATGATACAGGCGTTGAAACCGGCAATAGCCGCCTGCTTCAGTAAATGGGCGTCTTCAATTGACTTCACCGTTACAATGTTGGGCAAGGAGACGTTATCAATAACGGGAACCACGGGCGAACTTCCGGTGGCCAGAACCAGGCGATCATATGCCACCGTTGCCTGCTCCTCGGTGAGGGAGTCCCGCAGATAGAGGAGCTTGGCATGGCGGTCGATCCGGATCACTTCGGTCTGTGGCCTGACGGTAACCCCCTTGACCTTTTTGAAAAAGTTGGCATCCCGTATCACCCCAACCGGCGTACTCATCAGCTCCCTAATATCGGTTACCGTATCGGATACGTAGTAGGGAATTCCGCATGCTCCGTAGGAAATAAAGCTCCCCCGGTCAATCAGCATAACATCGGCATCGGCATTTACCCGTTTTGCCTTTGAAGCAGCCTTGGCTCCGGCGGCATTGGCACCTATTACGACTATCTTCATCTGCATATGGTTTCTCCGTTCCATTTTTCAAGTAAATGAGTATCTATTACACGTTAAGAAGAGCTTGCTTCCCCAGTTCATGGACAAATTAAAGATACAATACGATCACAGCACATTACTCTAAATATATAGTTATCAATATATCTAGCCTGCCCCGACACTAAGCCGTATTAACTGAAATATCAATAGTGATAAAATAATTATTTAATAGTGTTATCTAATCACTATTGAGATTTCACCTCAAAAAGTTCACTCTCTCTCCGTCACCCGGTCTCGTGCGCTGAGCAGCCTTTGATCAAAGTGTGATTAGTGGTCTCTACACCCATGAAAGGAAGGAAATGAATGGCACATGGCCCTTTGCCCTTCTTGCCTACCGTTGTGGAGCCGTTTCGGGAGGAACCGTCGCACTTGGTTTGGTACTGGCTGACAAAAAAGTAACGGAGCGTCATACCAAAGAGCTGCATGCCTGGTTTACGGGGAAATAGGGGGTAACCTGTTGCAAGATCATACGCAAGACCCACACGGGTGCCTGCCGGACTCTGACCGGAGAGGTGGCAGCTAAAGTAGCCGATATGTTAGGACTACCTGAAGTTACTGCCGGAGAGCAGCCAAATCAGCATCTTTCAGAATGTGATTACGCAGGAATAATTCATCAACAGCGATTTCTGCCAATGTGGCCGAAGATACTTTTGTATTCAGAGCTTTTGAGAAGCATGTTCCGAATGGTTGTGAGTCCACATGCAGGGTGGTAAACACATCCTTCCATACATCGCTACTCTGCTTAACTTTGAGAAGGAAGTCCGCTGATGTCCTTTTTTTTGCGGCAATCCAGTAGGCGATCCAAAGGTCATCGGAAGCAATGCCCTGCTGTTTTTTCATCACGATACTCTTCTTATCCACGCTGAACATCAAGGCAAAGAATGTGTTTTGTATTGTAGCCAGAAAATATCCATCGGCAGCGACCGGGTGACCAGGATCATATGTACGATCAGTAAAACAATGGCACGTGATGGCAGGTATGGCGTATACTGGAGAAGGAATCAAGCTGAGCAGGAAAAAAATACTGGAGAGCATATTGTTTCTGGTAACGAGACGCATAAGAGACCTATAATCACTTTTTTGGATAATTATACGCAGATATGAGTCTTTTTGTTTTTGGTCCAGATCAATAAAATCATTTTAAAGCAAGAAGATAACTTTGCAGATTTTGTTTCTTGCCATTCATACCCAACCGTTTCCTGATATTCTGGCGGTGCGTATCAACGGTATCCTTAGAGATATTCAATAGCACCGCAATTTCTTTAGATGTTTTTCCTTCCCGGATAAAATTGGCTACTTCTATTTCAGAAAACGTCAAATTATGGAGTGCCGTTGACAGTTTCATGGAGAAGGGCGAAACGATTTGCAAGAGATTTGATTCAAGCAACTGAAGATAGGAGGTATACGAGGATTCCAACGTAAATTTCCGCAATTTTTCGATGGTTGGAATAATGAGTGTTTTCACATTTGAAAAGACCCGTTCTTCCAGCTCGTTTTTATCATCTTCCCTCTGACGGAGCAGAACTTTCAAGGTCGTATTTAACTCCACAAGATTTTGCGAATTCAATTCCAGTTCCTGATTCAACGTCCTCAGGTCTTCGGTGCGAGCTCTAACTTTTTCTTCCAGCTCCTCATGGGCTTTATGCAGTGCTGCCTCTGCATTTTTCAGCTCGGTAATATCCCGAAAAGCGGTGACAGACGCCACAACAGTATCCCCCTCCATGATGGGGCTACAGAGTACAGAAATAGGAAAAATGCTCCCATCTTTCCGCACAAAGAGATCGTCAGCCGAACTGTACTGACTACCGGTTTTGATGACATTACGCATGGGGCACATGTGGAGCGGAAGTACGGAACCGTCAACGTTATGACAATGAATTATGTCATGGGCATTTTTGTTTTCCAGTTCTCCGGCACTCCACCCCAAGAGACGCTCAGCCTCAGGATTCATGAAAGTTATTTCTCCCGACTCGTTCAGGACAAATATACCTTCCGCAATGGAAACAACAATATCATTGAACAAACTTTCGCTTTTATAAAACATTTTTAGTTCCTTATTGATTCATTCATTAATATACGTCTTCACAAAATCCTTCTACGTGAGTAATCCTGGCCACTGTACTATCGATCATTGAGACGTTACCCACTTGTGTGATCGGTACGCCACCTCAATACAAACTCATCGGCAAAAAAGACGCGCACCGGTACTCCAACAAATATTGAGGCATAGTGAACCGGAACAGCACGCATCACAATAGTGATTAAATAGCCGTTATATAGCTATAAAATATAGCTATATAAAAAAACAGACCATGAGCTGACAAATTAACTTGTATATATACGTATTTACGCATACTCTCTGATTTCTCTCAAGATGTTCAGCTTTGGCATCAAGACAAACCTGAGTATTGCTCGATATTACTTCCTCTTGGTGTGTACTATGAAATTGTCATTTTTATTTTCACTTACTATACTTGTATTACTGGTATGCGTGCAACCCCTGTCTGCTGCATCGCTTCTGACCATTGACGAAGCGGTGGAGATGGCCTTGAAAAATCATCCACATATTGCAGAAGCAGCGGCACAACTCCGGGGCAGTGAGGCACGCAACCGACTGGCAGAGGCAAATTATTACCCAAGTATCGCGATTACTGGTGACTGGAATAAAGGGCGCACCTACATTTCTGCCCTGGAAAATATCAAAACAACAGAAGTGAGTAGTGCCACGCTCTCCGTACGGCAGACTCTTTATGATTTTGGCCGGACCTCAGGGACAGTGGAGGGGGCTCACCGTAATCGGGATGCCACCGAAAAAGCCCTTATTATAACCAGGCAGGACGTGTCGTTACGGGTCACCAGTGCTTTTTACCTCCTGCTGGCAGCTGAAAAACAGGTTGCTGCGGTAGCAGAAACGGTCAAATCACGTTCCCTCATATTTCAGCAGGCTCGGGAATTTTTCAATCAGGGAATCCGCTCAAAGGTCGATGTTGCCCGGGCCGAAGCGAATTTATACAGTGCAAAAACGTCGTTGATACGGGCGGAAAACAGCCGTGAGCTTGCCCGGGTTGAGCTTGCAAACGCAGTGGGGATTCCATCGCTCGGAGAACTGCAACCGGTTGAACCTGCCATCGTTTCTGCACCATTACCCGAACGATCTGTGGTGCAACTGGCGGCACTGGCTCACCGCACTGAACTTCAGCAACTGACCGACCTGAAAGCTGCGGCGGAGGCAAACCTGAAAACGGCCAAGGGAAGCTATCTGCCGATTCTTTCCGCGGCAGCAACCGCCGGTTATGCCGATCGAGTTATCCCCCCCGCCGGCAACGTGTGGAGTGTCGGCTTGAACCTGACCGTACCGCTCTTTTCCGGTTTTTCGTCGGTTGAACAGGTGAAAGAGGCCATGGCAGCACGTAACACCATAGAAGCCAGGCAGAGCGCCCTTAGGTTGCAGATCGGTGCTGAAGTTGAAGCGGCCTGGTTAGCTGCCCATGAAGCAGCGGCACGCATGACATCCACCGGGAAAGAGGTGGTGGCCGCCACTGAAAGCAAAACCTTGGCAGAAGAGCGTTATAATGAAAGTGTGGGAAATATCATTGAAGTAACCGATGCCCTTTCCCAGGCTCTCGAAGCGCAGACGGCCAGCATACAAGCCCGTTATGATTATTATACTGCTCTGGCCCGACTGAATCGTGCGGTTGGCAAGTAAGGAGTGAACTATGGTTTTGAGTAATGCCTTTGTACGAAACTGGAAATACCTGCTCTGGACGTTGGCTCTGGTGACCATCGCAGTTGTGCTTTCCCTAACGCTGTTTGCAGCTCCCACCGTCACGGTTGTTACCGTCGAAAAGCGCGACCTTACTTCCCAGGTTTACGGCAACGGCACCGTAGAGGCAAAAGTTGTGGTCGGAGTTTCCAGTAAAATCACCGGTAAAATCATTGAACTGCACGCGGACCAGGGGGATCGGGTGACCCGAGGGCAGCTGCTTGCCAAACTTGAAAATGATGATTTTATTCAGCAGGAACGGCAATCAGAAGCCGGCCTGAATAAATCGGCAGCCAGCCTGAATGTTGAGCAGGCCACACTCCAGAAGGCCAAGGTTACTCTGTTGCTGGCTGAAAAAAATGCCCGACGCTACCGGACACTTGCAGAGAAAAACCTTATCTCAAAAGTGGAGGCTGAACAGTACGAGACCGCCTGCCAGGTTGCCACTGAAGAGGTTACCCGGAGCCAGGCGGCAGTAAACGCCGTCCGAATGGAACAGCAGGCCAGCCGGGCTGGTCTCGGCTTTACCAAAAGCAGATCGAAAGATACACTGATATATGCTCCGCACGACGGTATCATAATCAGTCGGGATCTGGAAGCAGGTGCCACGGTTACGCCAGGAATGCCCCTGTTTACTCTGGCAGATCCCCGCACCATCTGGCTGAAAGCCAATGTGGATGAATCACAGCTCACGGGTATTGTTGTCGGGAAAAAAGCCGTAATAACCCTCCGTTCAGCGGGGAGTACCCAGTTTTCCGGCTCTGTTGCCCGTCTGGGACGGCAGAGTGACCGGGTTACCGAGGAGTTAGAAGTAGATGTGGCCTTCAGTAAACCGCTGGCAAACTTCCGCCTTGGGGAACAAGGCGACGTGTACATCATAACCGGTGAAAAAAAAGCGGTACCATCCATCCCTTCATCTGCAATTGTGGTAAAGAATGCTCTTCGCGGCGTGTGGGTAGTTACTGGCGGAAAACTGGCATTTAAACCGGTAACCATTGGAATTGTCGATCGACGTAACCTCACTGAAATAGTTTCAGGGCTCACCGGTACTGAACAGGTTGTGCTGACCCCCGCAACGGCAAAAAAACCGTTGCGGGATACTATGAAGGTACACGTTTCACCATGAATCTGGCTCTTCGTGATATACGCTATCACCGGGGGAGGTTCATCCTTACCTCAATTGGCCTGGGGTTACTACTCGGCGTGGTGATCAGCATGGGGGGCATTTATCGGGGGCTGTTTGCCGATGCCTTAGCAGTACTCAGCAGCACCAAAGCCGATATCTGGGTGGTGCAGCAGAACACCAACGGCCCATTTGCAGAAAGCTCACGTATTCCCGAAGACATTACCTATCGAATCAGAGCAGTGCCCGGAGTCTCCGAAGCTTCGCCCCTCTCTTTCCAGACCATCCAGATTGACAAGAGGGCAAAGCCCTACCGTTTTTTTCTCATTGGCTATGATCTGAACGGCTTTGGTGGCCCCCCCGAAATCATTACCGGTCGTGGTATAGGTCAAAAACATTACGAAATGGTGGTTGCCGCAGCCATGGGGATGGCAATCGGCGAAAAACTCCACCTGGGCCTCCATGACTATACGGTGGTCGGAATTACCGGCAAGGTGGTTTCATCCGGTGGAGATCCGGTCGCCTATGTGACCCTCTCCGATGCCCAGGATATTCAGTTCAAGAAGGACAATAGTGCCATCAGAAATGACCGGGAACGGCTTGGTGCCAACCTGGACGCCCTGCGGTCAATTCCCCCCGGACAGGCGAAGTATCTGAAACAGAATATCAGTACCATAACCGAATCGACCCACACGGTGAATACCATTGTAGCCCGTCTGGCCCCCGGGGCTGACCTTGCCGATGTTCAGGCCCGGATCAATCGCTGGAACCATTACCGTCCGCTTTCCGTAGCAGAACAAACGAGGATTCTTACCAAGGGGATGATTGAGAAGGCGCGCATGCAGTTGGGGCTGTTTCGAGCCATTCTGCTCGTCATTTCGGCGGTCATCATCGCACTGATTATCTACACCTCAACACTGGACAAAATCAAGGTCATTGCCACACTCAAGCTCATCGGCTCCCCAAACCGGGTCATTGTGGGCATGATCCTCCAACAGTCCCTGTTGATGGGCGTTATCGCATATTTAATCGGCTATGGATTAATTCTGCTTACCTATGAAAATTTTCCACGCCGCATTGTTCTGGAAGATGTCGACCTGCAAGTTCTGTTCGTCATCGTCATGGGAATCTGTACCCTGTCAAGCTGTGTCGGCATACGAAAGGCACTCAGGGTTGAACCTGCGGAGGCACTTGGTGGATAACTCTCTGTACGCCATTGAAGTTGAAAAGCTCACGAAAATCTACGGCAAGGGGGGCAGTGCCGTCACAGCTCTTGCCGATGCCAGTCTCCAGGTGAAAGCGGGTGAGTTGGTGGCCATTCTCGGCCCTTCCGGTTCGGGAAAAACGACTCTCCTGACCGCCATCGGCTTGATCAACGAGCCAACACATGGCAGGGTAATTATTGATGGTACCGTTGTTGCCGACGCAGGTTGGCTGCCCGGTATTGATTTGAAACGCCTCCGGAGAGAAAAACTTGGCTTCATCTTTCAGGCCCACAACCTTATCCCCTTTCTGACCGCTCGAGAGAATGTCATGATTGCGCTGGAGATCAACAAACTATCGCGTAACGTGGCTAAAGCGCGGGCAACAGAGCTACTTACGGCACTCAACCTCGCACATCGACTGAACAGCTACCCGTCGGCACTTTCAGGAGGGGAAGCCCAACGGGTGGCCATTGCCAGGGCGTTGGCGAACAAACCAAAAGTAATTCTGGCCGACGAACCGACAGCGGCACTTGACACGGAAAACGGCACAAATGTCATGGTTCTCCTCAAAAAACTCGCCCATGAAAACCACTCGGCAATTGTAGTCGTCACCCACGATCAGCGAATGGTGGACGGTTTTGACAGAATTTTCCATGTCAATGATGGGCGTATGAACTCGGAACTCTGCAAGATCCCCTCAGCGCAATCGAACGGTTCCTAATTGCAAATTTTATCTGCGTTCATCTGACTGCATCTGCACACAATGATGATCTTTTTAACAATCGGTGCATCAGCCAGGAGCCTGTCGGACTTAGGAGGAATCTGCTGCTAATCCATCTGAACGGATCATATTTCACCGTTTTTTCGGTCAATAATTCTTCCCCCCCCACCACCCACATCCCATTTTTTCATGTCAACGGCGGGCGACCCCATGTGGTCGCCCGCCGTTGCCGCATGTTCGCCCCGTTGACGTATGTTTACGACGTTACTCCCTCGGAGTTTGAAACCTACGCTTCTCTCCGCTTCAATCCACTCTTCCAGCCATGGTACTGCTCTTCAAAATAGCCGCGGAGTTTGGCCGGATCGAAATCCAGAAAAGTTCCACCGGAGGCAAAGTGCTTCATAAAGACCCGACCGACAGCGTAGGAGAGGGCTCCGTTTACCACCGGCATTGCCGCCAGCGAAAAGGCACCAACAAACGGAATCAGCTTTGAACTGCTTGCCGCCATATAGCGGCAGTTGATGCCGCTTGCCAGTATGGCAACGGCGGAGCGGGAACGCTGGGAATTGAACGGGATGGCATAAATTTTACTCAGTTTTTTCAGCATCATGAGCTGCACCGCCATGAGCCCCGCCATATCTAGAAATGGCACGGGAATTAAACCCGAGGCCGCTGACATGGCCGAATAATTTCGCACGGTGGTCATGGCAGCCTTAAACGTCCGTGTGTCCTGACCCGGTTTCATATCCTGCACCGGCTCCACCAGAGGCAGCTCACTGACAAAAGAGGGCTGGTCAGCAACGAACTGTTCCGGCTCTTCTTCAAACCAGGACTTTGCGTGTTCCAATAGCGAAGCTCTCCAGTCAGCAAGAGTTGGCTCAGACTGTGCCACTCCCCCTTCGGTCGACAGTGATGAAGATTCCTGCTCTGATTTACGCATTTCCAGTTTTTTGCGTATAGAAATCGCACCTGCTGCGGTTGGTACCACAACAACAGCCGGTGCCGCTTCAAAAGGCAGCTCACTGACCGGCGCGGCATGGTCAATTTCAGCAACCTGCAACTGTTCTACCTGAAACGGAGCAGCAGGTATCGTGGGGACTTCTGCTGTTGGCAACGGTGCTGCCGCGACTTCGCTCCCAGCTATCTGCTCAGCTACCGTTGTATCAACGGTTACCTCTTCGAGCGACTGCGGCACCAGGGGTTGTACGTCTGTTTCCGGCGTATCTTGAGACATCAGAAACATCTTTTTTCGTGTCAGGTGTGACTTCAACTCGTCTTCGGTTGTACTCATAAAGCTCTCCTTACATTACATAGGATTCATTATACACATATAAATATGGAATTGCGTTGACACTACACTAAACTGAGTGTATTTTTCAATCCCTCAAAATGCAAGTTATTCCGCGGATCTTACTGATATCAACATAACCTGCACCGTCTCTGAGTGCCGGACTGATCTTCGCGGTGGCATCAAATTCAATTACAAACGAGTATGTGGTGATCATTAAATCTCTGAATATATTTCCGAATATTGTGGCTCAGCCTATCTCATTTGGGCTCTGCAGTGCCATTTGGGGTGCCTTCGCATACTTCCTGTTAAAAAGATTAAAATCGAAAAAAAACAGCGAAGTGGCAATTCAGTTCATTAACGCAATCGAACGAAGCGACGTTATTGAAAAACTTTCCGTCATTATTAAACAGGAGAGAAAGGGCAAGACTCTATCACGAACAACGGTAGAAAAACAATTTAACATTCTCATTATTAAAACCATTGAGCAACGTGCAACAACTGACCTGGTCACTTCTGCCCTGAAAATGCAGTCAACACCGGAAGGTTTTACCGCTATATACGAGCATCTGCGTAACATTCTCATGTGTGGCCTGTTTCAATCACGCGTGGAAGCAGAAGCTCTTATCAAGCATACGGAGCTCAAACTTTTCAATGAATCTATTCGCTTAAAAAACATACTCTCCTCCTTTATCGTCATCGGCCTTCTTGGTACCCTGATGGGGATGAGTGACAGCCTAGGTAAATTCAATGAAGAATCAATCAATGTCACAAAACTGGTAAGTCAGGATCTGCCGTCGGCATTCATACCTAGTATCTGGGGTGTTATCAGCACCATTATCGGCATGCTCTTTTATAGCAGATTAGTTCATACCTATTATACCCCTCTAAAAACCACCCTGGAACATGCGACCCACAATTCGTGGATTCCCCAACTCTGTCCCTCTTTCACCGATATTCTTGTTGATAAGCTTGAAGACAATGCTCTCCGTCTGGAAAAACAGTTTGCCAACGCCGCCACGGTTGCCGAGTTTGCCCGTGATGTTCAACATGAGCTGGCCCCCTTCAAAGAAAGCATGAAACGGGCCGATCAGGCACTTTCAAAGGCCAAACCGGTGATGGACGAGTCGGAGGCTGCGGTGAAGATGCTTAACAGCTATGCCGACAAGCTGACCAAATTCTCCGATAAATTTACCACCTCTCTGGAAAAATTTATCATTTTGGAGGAGCGTTTGGCAACAGGCTTTGATGGATTGACCGTCGCTAATGACAACCATTCCAAGCAGATGGCACACTGGAGCGCACAGTTCCAGATACTGGTGGATCGAAACAACGAACAGACGACCAAAATCAACAATCAGATCGGCAAAATATTCATGGCTCTGGTCGATTTTGACGAGCAGTATCTTGAAGTCAGTAGAACACAGACCGAAGCGGTGACGGTGTTGGTAAATACGGTAACGGCGGCAAAAACGTCAGAAACAGCCATTAACCGGGCACTTGCCGAAAGAATATTGGAGGAGTCCTCCGTTAAATTTACCCAACTGGTCGGCGGGGTGCAGAATCTTACCGCCACACTGGCAACAAACCTGGCGGCAATTGAAAAGAATCTGGGGGATGTTAAAGGAACCTTGGCGGTTGATGTCGATAATATGTCTATCCGCATCGTTGACAGCCTGATCGGCATCCAGCAGGATTTAATTGGTGGTCTTGCCGGGGTACAGTCAGAGCTCGCCGACGGCCTGGAGGCCCTGCCGGAGAAACTTGATGAGATAAACGGTACCATACTGGCCCAGTTCAGCCGCATTGGCGATCCGGTCAAAACAGCAGCACTCAAAATAGATTCCAATTACGCCGGGATGGTTGTGGCACTTCAGGAATTAAATAAGCAGTTGAAGGCGTAGTGAAATATGCTTGATAATGATTTTTTAAACGACGATGGCATGGATTTCAATTTCTGGCCGTCGTTTACCGATTTGATGTTAACAATCACCATTATTATGGCCGCACTCCTGGTGGTTAAGTTCGGGGTCAGTGCCTCCGAATTGAAGCAGAAGCAGGAGAGTAAAAATGCCATTATCTCTGAAATTAAAAATCAATTAAAAATCAAGTTTGGCTCCAATTATCGGGAATCAAAAGAGTCAGAGAACACATTGATTATCTCAAACGGTGCAGAGAAGATTGTTAAAATCTCCAGCGAAACCGATTATCAGCAGATCAGCTTCTATGAAAAAATACTTTTCGACAAGAGTCAGTTCAGCATCAAAAGCAGTGGTAGAGAAGTTCTCAAGATTGTCGGTGATGTCATCAAGCTTAAATCGTATAAGATTAAACTGGTGCAAATTGAGGGACATACGGATTCCTATGAAATAAAACTTGATAATTATCCGAAAAACATGGGTAATATCGTACTTGGCTCCCGACGGGCCGTTGATGTATACCAGTTTTTCAAAGATGAGGTGGGCATAGACCCGGCGGTATTGCCCATGTCAGCAACCACTTTCGGGGAGTATGCACCACCGTCACGGAAGCTTGACAGTCAGTACAATAGAGACATTCTTCTGCAAGCAAACAGCACCCCCGACCTGCGCGCATCGAACAGAAGAATTGAGCTTAAACTTTTTTTCTCGGCAAAGTAACTTCACCACCTATAAACTCAAACGGCAAGAGGTCACAACAACATGCAGAACAGCGGATGGATTGGTGAAGTATGCGGGATGCTGTCATTGTTTATATTTATTGTGGCCAATGTCTATTATCCAGCCCGATTGATCGCCAACCAGCATCGTCCCTGGCCACGGGACGTGGCAATTTTCTTTAAGAAATATCTGGATCTGCACATGTGGCTTAATGTAGTTGCCTTTGTGTTAATGACCATTCATGCTGCGGTTACCAATGATCGAAACATTTTCCTTTACTGTTCCCTTCTGGTAACCGTCTGGCTGACACTGGCCGGCATTCTCATGCGTTCAAAACGCTTTACCAGTGACACAAAGAAACAGATGCGGCTTATCCATACCCAGCAGGCCGTTTTTCTGGTCTGGTTGGCCGTGTTGATCGTAGGGCATCTTTTAGTATAAGGAGATGGTAACTGGCAGTGTCGTCCCCCCAAATTCCTCCAGTCTTCCCCTACTCCTACAGCATATTTATTTTATGTAAGAATTAATCTGACAATTCTCCCCGTATACTTTACTAAAAAAATTTGATATATTCATGCAAATAACTTGCAATGAGTATCTAAAGATAACGGTGGATAATTCTCAGGAGGAAAAGTGGGTGACGAGAAATACTGACGTTTCCCCCTTTTAAATGGACGTATGAATACAACTACCGAACAATCTGCTGGAGAAATGCAGCCCCTCGTCCACGCACTCAAATCTTTTTTCTGTGAATCTACCGCAGACAATAGTGCCGAAAACCTGTCCTTTCAGGAAGTCGTTTCATCCTATCTGGCTCGGATTTCACGCTGGCTCATTGAAGCGATGACCGATTTCATCCCCGAATCGACAGATTCTTGTCTGGAGCCGCCGGCTACCTTTACCAATTTCACGTCGGCGTCGGTTAACTTTGCTGGCACCTACACCGGCTCGGTTTTTATTCACTGCCCCGCCCAACTGGCTTCTCTACTGACAACCCGCATGACCGGGGTCGATGGCATCGAAGAGTACGAGGGGATGACCGATGCCATGGGAGAACTGGCAAGTGTGTTGGCCGGTAATATTAAGCAGACACTTTCAGCCGGTGGACTTGACATCCAGCTTTCTACCCCCAGTGTCATTTCCGGCTCCCACTATTTACTTTCCTACGCAAAACTCCATAAGACGGTGACCATCACCTTTATTATTGAAAAGCAGGAGATGTATATCTCACTGACCGCTGAACGCAACAGCCTGCTCCATGCGGCAGCAACAGAGCTGCGCAATAAACGGGAGTGGTTGAGCCTGGCCCTTGAGGGGGGAGGTCTGGGGATGTGGGATTGGCACCTGAACAACAATATGGCCAGCTACAGCAACGAGTGGGCCGCCATGATCGGCTATTCAACGGCAGATCTGCTTCCTGATATAACCACCTGGCAGGCTCTTATGCCGGGCGATGAGTGGACACTCTTCATGGAAGAACTCCAGAACCATCTCTCTGGTAAAAGCGTGCGGTTTGAGAGTGAACACCGTATGCGAACCAATGACGGCGAATACATCTGGTTTCTTACCCGGGGCAAGGTTGTGGAACGGGATACTGACGGCACTCCCCTACGCATTGCCGGAACAAGCCTCGATATTTCTGATCGAAAGAAAGCCGAAAAGGCACTTTTTGATTCCCGACAGGCGATTGCTGCCAGTGAAGAGCGGTTACGCTGCATCACCGATTCTGCCCATGACGCCATTTTGATGATGAATCACCACGGGGTAATTACCTTCTGGAATCCCTCAGCTGTCAAGCTGCTCGGCTTCACCGGAGAAGAGGCGATCGGTAAAAATCTGCACTCTTTTATTGCCGCCGAACAGTATCACTCCGACTTCCAGGCTGCCCTGCCCCATTTTCGCTCGACCGGACAGGGCGCGGTGGTGGGAAAAGTACTTGAACTTAACGCCCTCTGTAAGGACGGCAGAGAAATAGAGGTCGCACTCTCCCTTGCCTCCGTTTCCATTAATGGTGAATGGCACGCTGTCGGTATTATGCGTGACATCAGTGAATTGAAACGGTATGAAGCGGAACTGCGCCAAATGAATGAACAGTTGGAACAGCGCGTGGCAGAGGAAATTGCCAAAAACCGAGAAAAAGACAAGCGTATGATTCAGCAGGATAAACTGGCGTCAATCGGCCAACTTGCCGCCGGTGTTGCCCATGAAATTAATAATCCAATGGGCTTTATCATGGGAAATCTTAATTGTCTGAAGGGTTATGCAGATGCCATCAGTCGCTACAATCAGGCGGTTGACAACACCCTGACCTCCCTTTCCGATACGGAGCGGGCATTCCTGAGCGAACTGCGCTCCGATCTGGATGTGGATTATATTCTCGATGACCTGCCGTCACTCCTTGCAGAGTCAACCGATGGAGCAGAAAGAATCAAGCGTATCGTACTTGATCTGAAGGATTTTGCCCGTCCCGGCAGTAACGAAATGCAGGAGGCGGATCTCAACCAACTGGTTCGCAGCACTATTAACATCGTCATTAATGAACTGAAATATGTTGCCGAACTTAATCTTGAACTGGGAGAACTGCCCGGCTTATATTGCCATCCACAGCAGATCAATCAGGTTATTACCAACGTTCTGGTCAATGCGGCACACGCCATGGAACAACATGGTGTTATTACCGTCAATACCCGTCAGAGCGGCGATCTTGCCATATTGACAATCACTGACACCGGCAAGGGTATCCCCGAAGATGTGCTGGGAAAAATATTTGACCCGTTCTTTACGACCAAAGATGTTGGCAAAGGTACCGGCCTTGGTCTTTCTATCTGCTACGACATTATTAAAAAGCATCAGGGTGAAATTCATGTCGATAGCAAGGTCGGCGTCGGAACGACATTTACCGTTAGCTTGCCGCTGTCGGGCAATAAATAGTTTCTATTCAAAACCGATAAGGAGTGACAGCCATGGCAAAGACAGCGGCGGAGCGACAGGCGGCCTATCGGGCCAGACGTAAAGAAGGGGACGGTGACAATCGTCTCAATACCTGGATCAGTAGCAGCAGTTACCGTGCCCTGGAGCGACTGGCCATCCACTGCAATTTCACCAAAAAAGAGTTGCTGGAACGACTCATTATTTCCGCCGATTCCGTGGTGCTTAAAACATTGCCGGAACAGTCACCGGAACGTGATACCTATCTCAATGGGGGCAAAAAAGAGCTGTAAGGGAGGTTCGGGGTAAAGGCAAAGGTGGCCTTAGTATCGAAGGTCAGTGTGATGTTACTCCTCCACCCAGCGGGAGGAGGTCGGGAGAGGGGAAACGGTGCACAATTAGCTCCCCTTCTGAACCGCGTCAAAAAGTGATAACAAAGTCACCGGACTAAAAGGTTTCGTAATCCAGGCTGTTCCTTCCATTTCCGTTCCCCGCGACTTTAACTCTTCCTTGGTTTCGGTCGTCAGAAAAATAATCGGCGTATTCCGGTAGTCATCGGTGGCTCTCAGAATCATTGCCAGATCAATACCGTTAATTTCGGGCATATTGACATCGGTAACGATGAGATCAAATATGGTAGCACGAGCCAGTTCCATGGCCTGTTTGCCGTCCCCCGCCGTCGTGACATCATGGCCGGCACCCGACAGAACGTTTTTCAACATGCTGCAAATCATTTTTGAGTCATCAATAGCGAGGATTTTCATTTCACGTAACTCCAAATAATCGACTGTTCATCTGCGTAACACTGCACTGCAGACAATGCTGATTGGCTGCCACACCATAACCAGATATCATTCTACATTCTGTTTCAACCATTTTTCAAGAGTATTATTTAATATGTCTTTTTTAAGTGGTTTTGACAAATAGTCATCCATACCGGCATTGAGACAGCATTCACGATCATTGTCAAGGACATTGGCAGTAACGGCGACAATCGGCACCCGATGGTTGATAACTGCCGAGGCAGGATCCCGAATAACACCGGTCGCCTCCAGCCCCCCCATGACCGGCATAAGGCAATCCATGAGGACAAGATCATAATTGACTGATCGAAGGGCGTTCACCGCAGCCAGACCGTTTTCAACAACGTCAGTGTTGTACCCTATCTTGCTTAAAAGGTTCAAAGCAACTTTTTGATTAATGACATTATCTTCAACAAGCAGAATACGCACTGCCGAAGAGACCGGGGTCACAACGGGAACCGCTGTCACCGGTGGCTGTACGGAAGGAACGGCCAGTGATATTTCACCGGTGGTAACACTCTGCTCCGGGTTATCTATCTCTTCCGTTTCGACATCCCGTTCAAACATGGCGGAAAACCAGAATGTGGAACCGACCCCTTCCTCACTACTCACCCCGATATCACCCCCCATGAGGTAGGCAATATGACGGCAGATGGCAAGCCCCATCCCCATCCCCTCATACCTGCGGGTAGAGGAACTATCTCCCTGGGTAAACGGTTCAAAAACCCTCTGGAGAGCCACATCCGCAATACCGATGCCGGTATCTTTCACTTCAAAACGGAGAACAACCACCCCCATTTGGTCAATCTGTACCCGGACACTCACCTCAATCTGCCCGAAAGCCGTGAACTTAATGGCGTTACTGAGCAGGTTTGTGATGATCTGACACAACAGTTTGGGGTCACCCTTGAGACGAAACGGCACCTCAGGATTAATAGCGTATGTGAGCTGGAGCCCCTTTTCCTGAGCTGCGCCAGACTGCATCTGAATGGTGTCCAGAACCAGAGTGCGCAGGTTAAAGCCGACCACCTTCTGATTAAGTTTAAACTTCTTAATATCAGAGTAATCAAAGATATCTTCAATAATACTCATCATATGATCGCTGCATTTGCGGGAAATGTCCACATACTCCCGTTGATCTTCGGTCAGTTCTGTATCAAGAAGAATCTGGATCATACCGATCACACCATTCATCGGTGTGCGCATTTCATGGCTGATGGTGGCAAGGAATTCACTTTTTGCCCTGCTCCCCTCTTCGGCCTGCTCCTTGGCCCGCAGTAGATCGGCTGCCATCCGGTGACGCGCGGTAACATCCTCCTTAATAGCAACAAAATGGCTGATATTCCCCTGTTCATCACGAATGGGGGAAATAATTGCTTGTTCATTAAACAACGAACCATCTTTATGTTTGTTGATGAGCTCTCCTTCCCATGTCTGCCCTGACTTTATCGTTGACCAGAGCTTTTCATAGGTTTCAGGAGGGGTCAAACCGGACTTCAGTATGCGGAGGGAACTGCCAATGGCTTCCTCGGCACTGTAGCCACAGGTTGCGGTGAAGTAGGGATTAACAAATTCTACGATTCCATCGCAATCGGTAATAATCACCGCTACTGTGCATTGATCAATAGCACGGGATAGTTTACGCAGTTTAATCTCGTAGAAATGGATGGTAGTGATGTTTTTATCAACACCACGATAGCCGATGAGATCCCCATTTTCAGCGAGAATCGGCACGCCATTGGATGAGAGGAGAACCAGCTGACCATCCTTGCTGATATTCCAGTTTTCAAGATCATTAAAGCCCGATTTGGCACGCCAGATATCAGAAAACAACAGAGACACCCGTGCGGACTCTTCCGGTGACATAAGATCAAAGGGGCTTTTCCCCAGCAGCTCCTGTGGGGTATAGCCAAGGTGGTCTATCACATGGTCAGAGCAGAAGGTGTAGCGCCCTTGTGCATCCACCTCCCAGGCCCAATCCGACATATTTTCAAGTATGCCATCGAGGATGTTATTGGTTTTGAGGATTTCTTCATGGGCTCGTTTCAATTCTTCAACGGATCGGTGCCGTTCGGTGATGTTACGAATAACACCAATTGCGTACCACTCCCCCTCTTGCTGATTGGCCGACAGCGTGAGCTCTATGATGATCTCCTGACCATCTTTCCGAAGCGCGGCCAGTTCCAGGGTTTTTCCCATGGCCTGCCCGGTCCCATTGATTTTAAAAAGAGCCAGAGCATCAGAGCTTTCAGCGTGATAACGGGGAGGAGTCAACAGATTGTGAAGGTTTTTACCGAGCATTTCCTGGGTTTCATAGCCAAACACGTCAACCGCTGCCGGGTTGACAAACTCGATTTCACCATGGTCACCCAAAATAATTATGGCATCAGAAACCGTGTCGGTAATAGACTTAATCTTAAATTCAAGTTGTTTACGCTTTGTAATATCGCGTAGACTGCTAAAGAGAATCTGCTTTCCCTGCATGGTAATGGCACTTAAGGAAATATCTGTCCAGATGCAACTGCCATCGGATCTTTCATGTACCCATTCAAAAGAAGTACTACCCTGGAGCACCGCTCTCGCACTATGCTCGGCCATAGCTTCACGGGACACGCTACCGTCGGGCTGAAACTCCGGTGAAAATTCGGCACAGCTTTTACCGCAAATCTGGTGTCGTCCTACATGAAACATCCGTTCGGCAGTTCGGTTGCAGTCAATAAAGACGCCGTCACATATCAACAAATTTCCATCGGCAGAATTGTCAAACAGTTGCTGAAAACGTTGTTCGCTCTCTTGAAACTGGCGCTCAACCCGAAAACGATGGGCATACTCGACAAGAATTTCGGCAAGATGGGGGTAGTTAACCGGCTTCGTGACATACTTATTGAAACCGATGTTGATGGCACGCATCAGATAATCAGTATTTTCAAGGGCGGTCAGGGCAATAATCGGAACTGTTTTATCCAGTTTCCTGATCTCCGCTGCCATCACCAAGCCATCCATAACCGGCATCAGAATATCCGTTATGATAAGATCCGGGTGGCGGGCGTGATAGACCGCCAGACCTTCCGTACCGTCACGTGCCGTCAGCAGTGTGCCACAGAGCTCAGAGAGGAAGTACACTGCAGTTTTAAACAGCTCTTCATTATCCTCCACATAGAGTATAACAAGTTTTTGCAGATAGTCTTTATCACGCAGTGCGCTTTTCACCGGATTGAGTCTCCTGCTACAAGATAAGAGTACATCAGAGAGTCGATACCAGCCATTTAGTCAATATTCCTGCAATTAGATCCTTTTTAACCGGCTTCGACATATAGTCGTCCATACCGGCCTGCAGACAGTTGTCCCGGTCCTCTGCCATGGCGTTGGCGGTCATGGCAATAACCGGTATCCGCCGGTTCAGGACCTTTGAGTCTGGAGCACGAATGGCGGCTGTCGCCTCAAAGCCATCCATTTCCGGCATCTGACAATCCATCAGCACCAGATCATAATGAGTATGTTCCAGTGCATGAACCGCTTCCCGTCCATTTGACACCACATCAACAGTGTAACCCAGATTCTGAAGGGTTTTCTGGGCGACTTTCTGGTTGATAATATTATCTTCTGCAAGCAGCAAACGAATTGATAGATTCGCGGAGACGGTCTGAGCCGCGGTCACGGGTACGACCTCCTCCGCCACGACAAGCTTACCTAAGGCGAGGGATATGACATCGGAGAGGCGCGAGCGACGCACCGGTTTGGTCAGATAGCCGACACAGGCAATTTCATCCAGTATCGCCTTGTTGCGACTTTGTCCGAAATCGGTAATGAGCACCAGACGGGTGGCGTCCAGAGCAGGGTTGTTTTTGATACGGCGCCCCACCTCAAGACCATCCATGCCAGCCATTCTCTGATCGATCAGAGCCACCTGAAAGGGATAACCGGCGGCAACCGCTTCCGTGAGGAGCACCAACCCCTGTTCACCATCGGCAGCACCCCCTATCTGACAGCCCCACTGTTCAAGACGGGTCGTCAATTGGCTACGGCAGATACTGTTGTCATCGACAACCAGCACCCGACAGCCGGCCAGGTCAACGGGTCGTTCCACCGGGGTGGACTTCTGGTCACCCCGGGCAAAGCATACGGTGAAGTAAAAGGTGGAGCCGGAACCGTAGTCACTGGTAACACCAATAGTTCCCCCCATTATTTCGGCAAGCTGCTTACAAATAGCAAGACCCAAGCCGGTACCGCCAAATTTACGGGTAGTAGACCCTTCCGCCTGGGTAAAGGGAGCGAACACCGCCTCAAGGCGATCCGACGGAATGCCGATGCCGGTATCGCTCACTTCAAAGAGAACCGTCACGGAAGCGTCCTGAACCTCTTGACAGGTTGCTCTCAAAACGATTTCACCCTCAAGTGTAAACTTAATGGCATTACCAGCAAGGTTGGTAATAATCTGCCTGACCCTGCCGGCATCCCCCCGTAAACCGGCCGGAATTGCCGGATCTATGGAGCAGACCAGCTCGAGCCCCTTTTCAGCAGAACGCATCGACAGCAGTTCGGCCGTGTCTTCCATCATGGTGCAGAGATCAAAATCAAGTATTTCCAGATCCAGCTTACCCGCTTCGATCTTGGAGAAATCAAGGATATCATTAATCAGTTCCAGCAGGTTTTCCCCACTCTTGCGTATCGCTTCAGTAAAGTCACGTTGTTCGGAATTTAATTCAGTTTCCGTCAAGAGACTGGTCATACCGATAACGCCGTTCATCGGCGTACGTATCTCATGGCTCATTGATGACAGGAAGGTACTCTTGGCACGTGTGGCCGATTCAGCGCGCTCCTTGGCATCATGCAGTTCATCAATAAGCTTTTTCTTATCAGTAATATCCTCACCGGAGGTCAGATAGTGAATGACTTTCCCCTCATCATTGCGGAGCGGTGAGGTAGAGGAATGTTCCCAGAACAGAGTGCCGTCCTTACGTTTACTGACCAGTTCACCATGCCAGGTTTTGCCAGCGGTGACCGTATCCCATAACTCGCGGTAAAGTGCCGGATCGGTCTCTTCCGATTGCAGGAGAAAGGGCGTTTTCCCGATAACCTCTGCTGCCGAATAGCCGGTTTGCTCACAAAACCTCGGATTAACAAACTCAATCTCCCCCTGAAGATTGGTGATAAACAGTGACACCGGGCTCTGCTCTACCGCACGGGACAGCTTAAGGAGCTCATGCTCATACTCCTTAAGCCGGGTAATATTGGTACTCACCCCCCGGTAACCGGTCAGAACGCCGTCGCCATCGAAGATCGGTACCCCGTTGGTTGAGAGGAGTACGGACTGCCCCCCCTTACTGATATTCCAGCTTTCCACGTTAATAATACGTAATTTATTATCAATAATTTCGGTGAACTGCTTAACCACCTGTTCTGAATGTTCCGCAACCAGGTAATCGTAGGGAGAGGTACCAATAACTTCAGCGGGGGTATAGCCAAGATGTTTTTCTATCTGGGGTGAACAGTATTTATAGCGTCCCTTGGCATCCACTTCCCAGAGCCAGTCAGACATGCTTTCCACGATGGCTTCCAGAGTGTCATGGGAAGACTGGGTCTCCTTATGGGCGTTGGCAAGCTCTTCCTCAGCCTGACGGCGGCGGGTTATATCGGAAAAAGTAACCACCGAACCACGTACACTCCCCTGTTCGATAATGGGATAGGTGGAATACTCCACAAATAAGGAGCTACCATCCTTACGCCAGAACACTTCGGTATCGAGACTGCAGCGACTACCGCTCTTGTTTGCCAGATAGATGGGGCAACAATCCCCCGCATAAGCAGAGCCGTCCAGTCGACTGTGATGAATAAGTTTGTGGGAATTCTCACCGACAATCTCATCGTTTTTGTAGCCAAGCATGTTCAGACCGGCCTTATTAATGTAGGTAAAACAGCCCTGTTCATCAATACCGTAGATACCCTGATCGGTGCTTTTGAGAATCAGTTCCAGGCGGGCTTCAGCTCTACTGGCCTTCTGTATGGAGTCACTTAACTGATATTCGAGATTTTTCTGGTCGGTAACGTCATTAACGAAACCATGCCAGAGTACACTGCCATCGGCCATTTTTTCCGGCCGGGCGAAACTGTAACGCCAGCGAATCCCCTGCACCGGCAACACAACCCGATACTCATATTCCCATGCTTCAAGGGTACGTGCCGAACCGGCAATGGAAAGCGTCACCCCCTCGGTATCTTGGGGATGCATCATTGCAAGGAGTGGCGCAGCGTCCTTACTCACTTCTTCGGGAGACACTTCAAACAGTTCAGTAATGGCATCACTGGCGTAGGGGAAACTGGAATGACCATCGGGGTAAAGGCGATACTGGTAAATCATCCCGGGCACCTGCTTGGAAAGAGCCCGCAACAGAGTATGACTTTCCTGAAGCATTTGATTCAACTGTTCAAGTTCACGGTTTTTCTTCAGCTGTTCCCTCTGCATGGTGGACAGCTGGTTACTCAACTGAGTTAAATCATTATAAATGGAATTATCACGTTCCGCATTGCGGGATGCCGTCTGGGCATCCTTCATGAGAATACGCATCCGGTTACTTTGCTCGTTATTGAGACGCAACATTTCTTCCATGACGTGATTGGCGGAATCACGGGAACTGGCTCCAATAACGACCAAACCATCATCCATCTGAAAACCGGCACAATGGAGCGTGGTAACAACCGCTTCCTCAAGACAGGCGACCAGTTCCCAGTCGAACGCCGACCCCTTTGAACGGACTTCATCGAGAAATAGTCCAACCTTGGTTCTGCTGTCCGCATCAAAAAAGAGTTCAAGTGCGGTACCGGCACTCAATGGCAAGGCAGGCGCATATTCGTTCTGTGTGACAGTTTCAATAACACCGGAAACAGTGCAGAGAGTGACAAACCCTTTTCCATTCAATTCATTATACATAACGGAGATTCAGTACCTTTATATATTATATATTCAGTGCTTCACGAGCCACCTGAACGGCCTGATCGGCATTAACGGCCCACAGATCAGCACCAACGGTGCGCCACAGGTCAGGAACCGTATTGAAAGGCACCCCCCCCACCATTACCCGGGGAGCATCGCCGCCAAAGTTTTCCTTGATGACAGCAACCAATTCAGTCACCTTTGGAATATGGTATGACATGGTAGCCGAGAGGGCTACGATGTCAGGACTTCTCTCATTAATGGCTGCTATGAGGATATCATTGGAAACCGCTGCCCCCAGGTACCAGGTATCCCAGCCATCCATTTCAAAGAAATCGGTGACCATACGCACTCCGATTTCGTGGAGCTCGGGCCCCACACAGGCGGACACCAGCTTCGCTCCCGAACGACTGGACGAGATTATTTCCGGATACAGTTCAAGCATTAATGACTGGGTCGCGGCGGTACAGAAATGTTCTTCCGCCACGCTTACCTTGTTCAGGAGCCATAACCGTCCCACTTCATACTGAACCGGCTGAAATATGGTGATATAGAGGTCGCGAATTGATAAGCCATTGCGCAACGCATCCCGAATCACCTGGTAGGCATTGGATCGTTTGCCGTCAAGAAGCTGAGCCAGATAATCCCGGGCAACATCTAGCAGGTAAAATTCTTCATGGTAGCAGGCGAGAGTAGCAGTACTCATACATTTTCCCCCGTTATGGTATCTGAGGATGGGTAAAACAGACTATCCAGGATCGCATGTACCTGACAGAGCTCCTTTGAAGATAAAAGCTCGGTTTCGGCAAGCCATTCCATAATGAGGGCACGACACTCGGGTATGCCGGACATCAGATCAACCTGACTGGCAACCAGCAGTGCGGGGAGATCAGAAAATTCGACAATTTTACCATAGAAGATCGTAACATCCAGCTTTCGGCACACTTCGTCAAAACGATCCTGTGATATGGTACGACAGCGCTCAGTGCGCAGCACATCAACAACACTTTGTAAGGAAGCAGTGTGAATCGGCGGTTTTATTTTTGACATATTTTCAACAAGCAGTTGCACCTGACGCTCAAGTAACAGTAAGGGCATACCACGACTGGAAAGAACACGGCCAAGCCACTGCACCTGGGACAGCGCAACGTCTGCAGAATAGTCTGCCAGCGCGGCAAGCCAGGCCACATCACTGGCAGTGAAGCGGCGACCCCGCTCACCATACCGTTTCTCATAATAGGAAAACTCTTCCCGGCACTGTTGCCCCGCCCGAAGTGCGGCAGCCATCACAGCACTGTTCTGTGATACCGGATGTTCTCCCGCCTCAGGATTCAGGGATGAGGCCGTAAAACCGAGACTGTCCGGAGTAAAGGGCAAAAGTGCTTCATGGAAACGCTCCAACGCCTCATACATCTCAATGGCACCCTGTTCAACGACAGAATAATCAGAAATATCGGCTGCATTCATCAGGGCACTCGCCTCTACCCAGTGTGCGGGGGTCTCTTCGCCATAGCCACGATAGAAAGTGGTTCCCTCCCCCTCGGACAGCTTGAAACAGCGAATGATGTCGGGCAGATGAACCTGATTACCCCGGGTGGTACCTTCCATAACATACAGATATCCAAGAAGCTTTTCGGGATCAAGTGCCGCTTCACGGCGGATATGCCGCGAAAACTCCAATGCTTCTTTGATTGCAGGCACGATATCGGAAACCATCCGGGGAGCAAAAAATGACAGATCACCACACAGCAGGTCAAAACGCGTCTTGAGATACGAAAGGAGTTTACTGTCCCATGGTACATCGGATTCTACAACGACAGATTCAAGGGTTGTGAACAGAGAAGCGAATCCTCGCAGTTGCCCTACATAACTTTCCAGAGGCAGGGTGCCATCTGTCATGGCAGTAACAAAGGGGAGTCGTTCAAAAATCTCATGGCGGTGCCAGGTGGCGGAACGAAGGCGTTCAACAAGTGGTGGCGTCAAAGCTGTCGTCATGGATCATTCCTTTGCAACAGAAGTGAGTAAATCATAACTTATAGACATCTCATAAAGCTATATTCTTTTTGGCCTAATTGTCAAGAATTAATCTGTGTTATTACAAGAACCTTGACAGAAGAAATTATTCTGCTTAAAACTGTGAGACATATACATTGAAGAAGTTCTTCGTGCAGTACACGCTACTATTTATCACATTTTTTCATGAGGAACAATGAATATACTCTATTTTGACTGTGGTGCCGGTATCTCCGGCGATATGACCGTGGCAGCACTGCTTGATCTGGGGGTTCCCCTTGAGCATCTGAGTCAGGAACTACGCAAACTGGCACTTCCGGACGGCTCCTATGAATTAGCTGCTACCCGGACGGAGCGGCACCATATCCCGGCACAATCATTTACGGTCTCCGTCCACGATCACCATACCCATCGCCATTATGGCGGCATAGATGCCATGATTGAGCGTAGCACCCTCTCCCCGGCAGTCAAGGAGTGCTCCCGCCGGGTGTTCCGCCGACTGGCGGAAGCGGAAGCAAAAGTACATGGTGTACCGGTTGAAGAGGTTCATTTCCACGAAGTCGGTGCCATTGACTCCATAGTTGATATCGTTGCCACCGCCCTCTGCCTCGACTATCTTGCTGTTGATAAGATCTACGCAGCCCCCCTCCCCCTGGGGAGCGGCTTTGTCATGACCGCCCATGGACGTCTGCCGGTTCCCGCCCCCGCCACGGCAGAACTGCTCAAGGGATTGGCGGTGCATACACTCTGCGGCTCCGGTGAACGGGTAACCCCGACCGGTGCAGCTATCGTGGCCGCCCTCGCGTCAACAACCGGCCACCGACCACCCATAACCCTCAGAAAGATCGGCA
Organism: uncultured Geobacteraceae bacterium; assembly: GCA_903876875.1. Taxonomy (GTDB): domain Bacteria; phylum Desulfobacterota; class Desulfuromonadia; order Geobacterales; family Pseudopelobacteraceae; genus JACRCG01. The sequence goes on along the minus strand of CAIRBT010000008.1, from coordinate 22,346 downwards.
GCGGTGCGGGGAGCGCAGATTTCTCCGACTGTCCGAATATTCTGCGGGCATTTCTCGGTAATGAGGAGGTAGCTGAAGAAACAGCAGATGAAGTTATGGTGGTGGAGACAAATATTGATGATACTACCCCGGAACAGCTGGGCTATGTCATGGAGCGGCTCTTTGAGGAAGGGGCACGGGACGTATTTTTCACCCCGATCCAGATGAAAAAAAACCGACCCGCCACCCAGCTCTCTTTTATCTGCCTGAAACAGGAACTTGAATCGCTCACCGGAGTAGTACTCACAGAGACTTCTGCCATTGGCGTTCGCTATTACCCCGCTGGCCGTATAAAGCTGGAACGGAAGAGTGTGGTAGAGGAGACGGAGTTCGGGGCGGTACGCTTCAAAGAGGTTAAAGAACAGGGACGCTTCCTGCGCAGATCACCAGAGTTTGATGATTGCCGACGTATCGCACGGGAGCGGAAGATACCGTTACGGGAGGTGATGGAGCGTCTCGGAGCCTGTCGGACTTAGGAGGAATCTGCTGTATATCCGTCTGCGCTCGCCCAACCGAATTTTCGCGACAATTCCATACGTACCAGTTTGTTTTCTGGGCATGACGCCGTTTTCCCCTCATCCGCCCTGGCGGGCACCTTCTCCCAAAGGAAAGAAGGGAAATAACCCACGTTTTACTCTACGATGAAAAAAAGACATCAATAGTAATTACGGCACATACAGCTGTTCATTTTTTGGTACGAACCAGCGGATCTGGTTGTGCCCAAGACCGGCGGGTGCCGCCTCCACCCCTCGGATACGGGAGCTGACAACCGGCAGGGCATCGGGGACATAGAGAAAGGTGTAGGGTTGTTCGTCGGCCAGTATTTCCTGAATACGGAAATAGGCTCGCATGCGTTGCTCCGGATCAAAGGTGCTGCGCCCCGCAACCAGCAGCCGATCCACTTCGGGATTGGCATAGCCGATGAAATTAAGCTCCCCCGGCTTGGTCTTGCTGGAATGCCAGATATCGTACATGTCCGGATCCTGTGAAATCTGCCAGGCGAGCAGAACCACCTCAAAGTTGCCCTTATTAACAAACTCTTTCAAAAAAGCTGCCCACTCCACAATCCTGATTTTCACATCAATACCGACGAAACGGAGGCGTTGCTGGATGATCTGGGCGGTCATCAGTCGCTGCTGGTTCCCCTGATTAGTCAAAATAGTAATGGAGAACGGCTTCCCCCCCTTCACCAGGATCCCCTCACTGTTTTTCTCGTGCCACCCCGCCTGGGCAAGCAGTTCTCTGGCGTGACCGGGGTCATAGGCGATATCCCTGACAGCCGGGTTATAGGCCCACCGTCCCGGCACTATGGGGCCATGAGATTTTTGCCCCATACCGAACAGCACACCTTGAATCAGTTCATCCTTGTTGATGGCGGCAGTCATTGCCTGCCTGATCCGCTTGTCACCGAAGAGGGGATGGCGGAGGTTATAGCCCATGTAGAGATAGGTTGAGGAGGGGTAACGAAACTTATTGAAGCGGTTGGTGAAGCTGGCCGTTGTGGTTTGTCGGGCATATTGAACTGGCGTCAACCCCATCAGGTCGATAGCAGCGGCTTTTAATTCCATATACATGGTGGAACTGTCGGGGATGATCCGATAGAGGTAGCGATCAATGAAGGGCCGCCCTTCAAAGTAGTCCTGATTGGCCACCAGCACAATTTTCTGCCCCGCAACCCACTCCTTGAACCGATAGGGTCCGGTGCCAACCGGCTTACGTGCCAGGGTACTGGTGGTAATGTCCTTACCTTCAAGCAGGTGGGCCGGGAGGATCTGCATCCCCCAGGAGGCCAGAGCCGGTGCAAAGGGAGCCCCGTAGGTCACCTGTACGGTAGAGGAGTCTGGTGCGGTAATCTGCTTGACCTGTTTGAAATCTTCCGCATAGGCGGTAGGCGTTTTCGGATCTATGGTAACCCGATAGGTATAGAGCACATCATGGGAGGAAAAGGGGGCACCATCGTGCCATTTCACCCCCGTGCGGAGGTGAAAGGTAATGGTCAAGCCATCGGCAGACACCTGAAAGGATTCGGCCAGATCCCCCACCAGATTAAGATTTTTGTCATATTTGACCAGACCGTTATAGATCTGCCCGGCAACGGCATGGGAGGAAGAGTCGGAGGCCAACAGCGGTATGAGGGTAGAAGCTTCGCCGATGGTGCCCTCAACCAGGGTATCGCCGGTGACCGGAGCTACCGGAGCGGAGGAGACCGGCACGGCGGGAGCATGCTCGTGATCAGTACAGCCGATCAGGACGCCAAGGAACAGCACCAAGAGACATCGCACCAGGGGCGACGTGCTCATTTCTCTGCCAGCTCCCCTTTGGCTTTATGTATCTTTTCAGCAAGTTCTTTCCGTTCCGGAGCCAGTTCAAAAGCCTTCTGATACTGCTTGAGCGATTTCTTATGGTGGTGTTGCGCCGCATAGATATCACCGAGATGTTCAATAATGGTCGAATCGTCATTCACCAGTGAGACCGCCTCTTCAAGTGTCTCTGTGGCATCATCATACCGTTTGAGCTTGAAGTACGCCCATCCCAGACTGTCAAGAATAAAGGCATCCTTCGGTCTGATCGCAACCGCCCGTTTGATAAGCTCAAGAGCCTCTTCAAGGTGGATTCCCATTTCAACATAGGAATAACCGAGATAATTAAGTGCCTGGGCATCACGGGGATCAAGCTTCAAAACCTCTTTCATCCGTTTAATAGATTCGGTACGTTTTCCCAGTTTGTCATGCAGTACACCAAGATGAAAATGGAGCCGGGCTTCCTTCGGGAAACGTTCTTCATTGGCGAGGAGAAATTCCAGTGCCGCTTGGGGACGATTAAGAGTCTCATAGAGAGAGGAGAGATTGAGGTACAATTCAAGGGTTCCCGGATTGGCACCGATGGCATCCTTCAGCGTAGCAATGGCTTCATCCCCTTTCCCCTGTTCTTTCAAAATCAGGGAGATGTGCCCGACCGCATCGATATACTGCTCCGAGCCGGAGGGAATCCGGGAATATTCTTCATAGGCCTTGTCCAGTTGCCCCTTGTCTTCATAGGCAATGCCCCGGTACAGTCGAATGTTGGTGGCGGCAGGATCCTTGTCCAGTAATTCACCAAAGGCGGCAATCGCCTCGTCATACTGCTCAAGTTCCAGATTAACCAGACCTATCTTCCGTAAGGTTTCCTGGCCACCCAAGCCAAGTTTGTGAGCCATGTTCAGGTATTTAAGCCCTTCGCTGAAACGGCGCTGCTGCAGCAATAGCTGAATCAGACGCTGTAAGACAGCCGTTCTATGTTCATCGAGCTCAACCAGGGAACGGTATATGTCAATGGCATGGGGATAATCTCCCAAGGCCTCATAGGTGGCCGCCTTGTCAATACCGGCCTGATCAAATTCCGGTCTCAGCTCAAGAACTTTGTCAAAATAGGTGAGAGCCTCACGATAGAGTTTCATCTGACTGTAGGCACGCCCCAGATAATAATAGGCAAGCACAGACTCGGGATTAATGGCCACCAGAGCCTTGAGAGTAGTTACCGTCTCTTCATACTCGAACAACCGGATCAGTGACAGGGAAAGGTGCAGGTAGGCATCTTCCTTTTCCGGAGCAAGCTTGACCGCCTTGCGCAGATACTCTGCCGCCTTCAGATCTTTGCCAGTAGAGGCCAGTAAGACACCACCGAGCAGATAGGGAGCGCGATATTCGGGATCAATTGCTATGGCTTTATCAATTGATTCAAGTGCCTCGGCAATTTGACCTGTTTTAAGGTATATTTCAGCTACTTCCGTATGAAGGCGGGCGGACTCAGGCTCAAGCTGAATGGCATCACGTAACAACTCCAGAGCAGCAGGGTAATCCGCATCATGCACCGCTAAGCGTGCCCGCGAAAACAGGTATAATGAATGGGCATGGTTATCACTGAAGGTGGTAACACCCGCCGCTATTTTGCCCGTCGGTGGTGAAAACAGGGCACACGCAGAGAGAACAAGGGGGAAAAGTAAACATATGAGCCGTATCTGCATCGGGGTAGGGTTCCGTTTCAAATAAGAATGTGGTCAATAAGAATACCATGAATTATAATAATGGTCAAATAATATCCATAATTGCAATGTTGCAGTTGACATCCGTTGCAACCAGATAGAATATACAGCTATGATTGCTACCGTTCCCTCCCTGATACTCATCCTGTTGCTGGTTGCCACAAACGGTTTTTTTGTGGCGGCAGAGTTTTCCCTCGTTTCCGTCAGACGTTCCCGCATCGTTTCACTTGCAGAAAGCGGTGACACCCGGGCTCTGGTACTGATGGGCTTGCTTGACAACCTCAATTCGTACATATCCGCAACCCAGCTCGGCATAACCATGGCATCGCTCGGTCTGGGCTGGATTGGGGAACCGGTACTGTCACATATATTTGACATACCACTCCATGGTCTGGTAACCGATGCCGTGCGTACCACCATTTCATTTGTAGTCGCCTTTACCATCATAACCATTCTCCATATTGTGCTGGGTGAATTGGCTCCCAAAACACTGGCACTTGACCGGGCCGAACGGGTGGCACTGGCGGTGGCGTGGCCGCTTCGACTGTTTCACACCCTCTTTGGCTGGCCTATCCGACTCCTTGATTTTGCCGGTAGCAGCACCGTCCGACTGATGGGACTTCAGGTTTCATCGGATCATACCAGCGTCTACACCGTTGACGAACTGCGACAGATTATCAACCTTTCACACACCAGCGGCACCATCGAAGCGGAAGAGCGGCAACTGCTCCACCGGATTTTTGAATTTTCTGACTCTGAAGTGCAGGATGTCATGATACCGCGCAATTCGGTCATGGCCATTCCGGTTTCCGCTTCACGGGAAGAAACTTTATTTTTTTTCAATTCATACGGCTATTCCCGAATCCCCGTCTATCAGGAGCAACTGGATAATATCATCGGTATCGCCGTCAGGCGCGATCTTGAACCCTATCTGTCCGATGTGACTGCTCCGGACTTTGACCTGTCAACCATCATCCACCCTCCCCGCTTTATCCCGGTCAGTGCCCCGCTCAGCACCGCCCTGAAACAGATGCAGTCTTCCCGCACCCATATGATATTTGTTGTTGATGAATATGGGGGGTTTGAAGGAATCATTACCCTTGAAGATCTTCTCGAAGAGATTGTGGGAGAAATTGATGACGAATTTGATGAAGTATCACCGGATCAATACGTGGAAGATCACCATGAGTTTCTGGTCGATGGCATGCTGACCGTACGGGAAGTCAATCACCGGCTGAACCTGACCATTCCGGAAGAGGCTCCCTATTCGACCATCGCCGGTTTTCTCCTGGCACAGGCCGGAACACTCCTCCAACCGGGTGAGTGCATTGAGTTTGACGGCAGCCGCTTTACGGTGGAAAGCGTTGACCGCAAACGAATACGGCGTGTCAGAATAACGCCGACGGGATCTCCATCGTGAAAATTTCATCAAGATCTTTTAAATTTTTTGGCGTTGTTCTGGCAACGGTGGCGACGCTGCTGACGGCAACGGCACTTTTCCTCCCCTATCTTCTTGATGTTAACGGCTACCGCACCGAAATACTGTCTGCTCTTCAGAAGAGCCTCAATCGTCAGGTTTCTTTCGACACCGGCTCCTTTGCCTGGCATTTTGGCCCATCACTGGAATTCAAAGCGTTTACCATCAAAGAACGGGACGGAACGACCGATTTCATCTCCGCACGCCAACTGACCGTCAAACTGGCTCTGATTCCCCTGCTGGAAAAGAGAGTCGAAATCAGGAATCTGAGTCTTGACCAGGCCACCATTTCACTGAGCCGTCGGAGTGATGGCACTTTTAATTTTGACGATCTGCTGAAGCAGGATGAAAATGGCATGTCGGTGCATATCAATAAATTCCGTATCACCAAGGGTACCGTACAGTGGCGCGATCAGTATATCCAGAAAGAACCGTTTTCTGCACAGATTCACAACATCACCCTCACGACACAACACATCACGCCGGGGCGTAAGGGGCAACTCAAACTGTCGGCCGACATCGCTGCGGCACATGGCGCGCCGACCCATCTGGAACTGGCTGGAGCGCTCCAGCTCCCCCCCCAGGGCACCTCATTACGGGAGACGGTCATTGATGGCAACCTAACCCTCAAACAGGCGGAGATAGGAAAATTTTGGCCCTATTTTGGCAAATTCATCCCCTTCCCCACCACCGGCGGCAGGTTGGACATCGCCACCAGCTTTCAGGGTAAGCCCCAGGATTTTTCTGCCAAGGGAAAGCTGTTGATTAACGATGCCACGGTGCAATGGCCCTCAATCTTCCACGCAACACTCAAACCAAAAGCACTGCACCTTGACTACGCACTGAAACTGACCAAGCAGATGATTTCTGTGTCAAGCGTCGATCTTGGCATGGAAGGATTCAGAATCAAAGGGGATTTCAAGATTTCCGACTATCTCACCAAGGATCCCCTCATTGTTACCAAAGCAAGCACCCCCTCCACATTCCGTTACGAGGATGTCAGGCAGTACGTCCCCTACGGAATCATCGAAAGCGGCACCTCCGATTACATAGAAAACAAGATTAAAGCCGGTATTTTTAAGCTGGATACCGGCGTGCTGGAGGGACGCATCAGCCAGATCGCCCACATGGAGATTGGGCAGAACGGTAATACCCTGCTGATACGGGGACAGGTCTCCGATGCCATCTTGAGCTACGGTCCCCGGGCACCCCAATTTAACAAGTTAAAAGGCACCGTGGAACTGAAAGGCAATAGCTTTAATCTGATCGGCATGGGGGGTAACTTCGGCACCTCACCCTTTACCCTTGATGGCTCCATCACGGAATATAATACTAAAAAAACGGCCGACTATCCGGTTAAAATGAACATTTCCCCCCGCAGTCCCGAAATTGCCTGGATTGCCGGCATAGCCGGACTTTCTAAACTTGAATACAGCAATCTGTCCCAGTTGCACCTCACCGGTCGGGGACATTACTCCTCCTACCACATGGATGGAGACTGGGATCTGCAATCGGCCGCCTACAACCTGCCGGGATATGTCAACAAGCCGTCCACCATGGCCAACAACCTCACCTTCAGCACCATTATCACCGGTACGTCCACCAAAGTTACCGCCGTTCATTATGAATTGCTGCCGTTAGTCGTCACCGGCAGCGGCCTCATCGGGTATGATGAAGCCCCCTACGTGGGCTTCGATCTGACCACAAACTCCTTTACCCTAAGCGATGCCCTGCCGATTGTTCCCCTCTGGCGAAAATATAAACTGGCAGGTACGGTACAGGCTCACATTAAAGCGGGAGGAGATCCATCTGACATGAGTGCTTTGGATTACCATGGTGCCATCAACATCTCCCATTTCAGCATACTGGCCGATGAACGCTTAAAACCGGTGACCGGCATCAGTGGTACCCTCAATTTTCTGGGTAACAGCATGGAAACAACCATGATGGGTGCCCGCTACGGCAGTTCAACTCTGGGCTTGAAGGCCGCTATCAAGAGTCTGAAGAACCCGGACGGAGACTTTACAGTCACGTCACCACTTCTGTACCTTCGTGATATCAATCTGGCCGATGCAAAGAGTAGTAACGGCGTTAACCGGCTTAACGCCCGCTTCAACCTTACGTCCGACACCATCACGGTTAAAAACGCCTCAGGAACGCTCAATAATTCAAACTTTGCCCTGAACGGCACCTATCTTACGGGACGAAATCCCCAGGCCACCGTTGTCATCACTTCGACAAAACTGGACCTTGACGATCTGAAAATATTTTCATCTCCCCCCAAGCATGACGCTGTCCATGGGCAAAACACCGATATCAAGCTCACGCTTAACGCAGAAAACGCCACCCTAGGTAAACTGGCACTCAACAAACTAAATGTCATCGCACAGCAGGACAACGGCACCATCTATCTGCAAAACCTCACCACCGGGATCTATGGGGGAAAACTGACCGCCAAGGGGAGAATAGCGGCAGGTGGAGAGCAGGGAGATCGCTACGACCTGACCATCGACCTGGTTCAGGCAGATGCCGACAAACTCTCCACCGCTCTCAATATCCCGGAGGGAGTTACCGGCACCCTGGCACTGCACGGCAACCTTACCACCCGGGGTGCCACCCCCCTGGAACTCAAGAAAAATGCCCTGGGCAACATCCGGATCCATGCCACCGGCGGAAAAATCAGAAAGTTCAGTACACTGTCAAAGGTTTTTTCTATCTTAAATATCTCACAACTTCTGAAATTCAAACTTCCTGACATGGCGTCCGGGGGCATGCCCTACAACAGTATCAAAGGGAGTTTGGCGGTAAAGGACGGCATCATCACAACCCAGGATGTCTTCATTAACAGTAACGCCATTAATATGTCCATCGTCGGCACGGTTGATATCATCAAGGAAGAGCTGAATCTGACCATCGGCACCCAGCCACTCCAAACGGTGGACAAGATCATCCACCGGATTCCCATCGTCGGCTGGCTCCTGACCGGCAAGGATAAGAATCTGGTGACGGCCTATTTTGAAGCAAGGGGGAAATGGTCAGATCCGCAGGTAACGGCAATTCCGGCTAAAAACCTCGGAAAGGGCTTACTGAATATTTTTGTGCGGGCCTTTGAATTGCCGGTAAAGCTTTTTACCGATACCGGCGAAGTCATTCTCGGTCAATAAAGTGAGTAGTTGCGGGGATCGGAAAACAGCTCTTTCAATAACATATTATTAAGATAGTGACCCGTTTTGTTAGCCTCAACCTTACCAAGGATCCGATAACCACTGGTGTAAAAATCGCCGATCAGGTCAAGAATCTTATGGTTGACCAGCTCGTTCTTGTAACGCAGCCCCCGGGGATTCATGATTTCGTCGCTGCCAATGACCACCGCATTATCAAGGGAGCCCCCCCGAGCCAGACCGATCTTGCGGATCGCCTCAATTTCTTCCTGAAGCACAAAGGTGCGGGAGTTGATGATGGCAAAGGCATTTTCAACGTCGGTCACCCGTTTTTTCTGTTTGCCAACCGGCGCACGAAACTCGATAGACATAGTTATTTCCAGGGTATTCAGCGGTTTAATCTTAACCCAGGAATCATTATGATGAACCTCAACGGGGCGCTGAACCTTCAAATACACGCCACTTTCGGGAAATTCATAGACACCGGCCTTCCACATCCCCTGATAGAACTCCCACGCCGAGCCATCCAGAATGGGAACCTCCGGGCCATCGATATAGACCAGACAGTTGGTTATCCCGGAAAAATAAAACGCTGCCATCAGATGTTCAATGGTTGAAACCGCCACCCCACCGGTACCGATCTGGGTGGACAGCTTCGTATCGGCAACCATGTCATAGCGGGCAGGAATTTGAACCCCCTTATGGACAAACACGATACCAAACTCACGGCGGGGGAGGAATTCCAGCGTAACCTCATGGCCACTATGAAGACCGATTCCCGACACCTTGAAAATGCGATTTATGGTGGTCTGCCGTTTTATCATTGGCGGTTAACCCTTTCTTTCAGTTCGGCATGTTCGGCCGCCAGGGCGTCATACTTCCGCTCCAGTTCACGAATCTGGTCAAAGAGACAGGCAATGGCCTTGGCTTCCGGGTCGGGCAACTGACCATGCTGGAGATCGGCACGACCGGTATCCTTTTTTTCTTCCGCCATGACCATGCGCCCCGGAATGCCGACCACGGTGGCATTATCAGGAACAGCCTTGACCACCACAGAGTTGGAACCGATCTTGGCACCCCTGCCAACGGTAAACGGCCCCAGCACTTTGGCACCGGAACCGATTACCACATTATCAAGCAGTGTGGGGTGGCGCTTCACCTTATCCCAGGTGACACCCCCCAGGGTAACACCATGGTAGAGGGTAACGTTATCGCCGATTTCCGCCGTTTCACCGATAACCACCCCCATGCCATGGTCGATGAAGAATTTTCTGCCGATTTTAGCCCCCGGATGGATCTCCACACCGGTAAAAAAGCGACCCAGGTGGGAGGTAAAGCGTCCAAGAAAAAACAACTCGTTAACCCAGAACAGGTGGGCGACCCGATAGAACCAAAGGGCGTGGAGACCGGGATAGCAAAAGATTATTTCAAACACATTTCTGGCGGCCGGATCACGTTCAAAGACCGAATTAATATCTTCACGGATGTTTTTAAACATAAAATAAACCTTTCATTCATTCTTGAGGGTTACTCACAGGTAGCATACACCCGGTAAAACTGTCAAATTCATTTCACCAAAAGTGAAACTTCCTCTCGACAAAGACGATGTTTTTTCTTTATAACATCAGAGTATTTCAATCCCCGTTCAGGGGTACCGGAGGTAACAATTGGCCACTGTCACCCTTTCTGCACCGGCAAAAATCAACTTTCTGCTGGATGTCATCGCAAAACGTGCTGATGGCTACCATGATCTTCGTATGATTATGCAACGGGTGTCACTCTACGATGATATTACCCTCACCACCACCTCAACACCCGGTATTCAGGTCACCAGTAGTTCACGGGGAGCCCCGGACGGCCCGAAAAACATCGCCTGGAAAGCGGCTCGGGCGTTATGTGACGCAACGGAATACCACGAGGGGATCAAGATTGATATTGTGAAGAGGATTCCAATTGCCGCCGGTCTGGGGGGGGGGAGCAGCGATGCGGCAACGGTTCTCATGGGGTTGAACGAGCTGTTACATCTGGGGCAGACGGAGCAGGAACTGTTGGAGTTGGGACGCACCCTCGGTGCCGATGTGCCGTTTTTTATCTTCAAGCGTCCGGCACTGGCCGAAGGTATCGGTGAAATCCTCACCCCGCTCCCCGCAATGCCCCACTGCTGGATACTGCTGGTCAATCCACGGGTACATGTTGCTACCCCCTGGGTGTATCGATCATTACAGGTAGTCGGCAGAAAAGAGCTGAATGCCCTGCCGAAGCATTTTAGCTCACCCGAACACATCGCCACCTATCTGGCCAATGACCTGGAAGCGGTAACCATCCCGGCCTTTCCGGTCATTGCTGAAATTAAAGCACGCTTACTGGCTCTTGGTGCCGTCGGAGCCATGATGTCCGGCAGCGGCCCCACGGTATTCGGTATGTTCAACAGCCATGAAAGTGCCGAGCGGGCACGCAGTGCAATCAGTGCCGGCAGCGACTGGTTTGCAGAGGTAACGGAGACGGTCTAGGAGTCTGTCCAACTTAGGGTAAAAAGCACCCTTTCCGGACGGAACCTACTTAACCAGTAGCGGCACCGCCGTGACCGATATCACCGTTTCCCCCCTCACCAGCTGTAACTCCAAATCCCTGCGGGAAGCGGGTGCCGGAGAGACCTTTAGCACAAAATCCACCTTACGATTACCGTTGGCATCAATGGTAATCTGCCGGGCCGGACCGATTAATTCTGTGGTAAAACCGGCAACCGGTGCCACTCGAAGCGAATAGACACCCTGAATAGTTGAACGATTCTCAATGAAAGCGGTGTAAAAGTTAATAATCGCTCCATCGGGCAGCTGTCGCACCTCACCATTTGACGCCCGCTGAATTTTCAAGGTAGCCTCTTTCCGGGTGGTCACCCCATAAATCAGCAGAGCAGACAGGATAACAAGCACCATCCCCAGCATCACCGATTTACGATTGAGCGGTTTCCCCCCCCCTTCCGAGCGTACCCCGAAGGTATAATGAATGAGTCCTTCCTTTTTCATGCGGGACATGACCCCACGACAGGCATCGAGGCATCTGCCGCAGTTGATACATTCAATCTGCAGACCGGTTCTGATATCGATACCCATGGGACAGGTTCTGGTGCAGGCACCACACCTGATGCAACTCTCCTTGAGCAGGGGGTTGAATTCAAGGGTCAGGGTATTACGATCCATGGTCAACAGCTGGATTCGCCCGTAGGGACAGACCATTTTACAAAAGAGACGTCGGACAAACAGAAGATCGAAATACACAAGGGCAAAGATGGCGGCCAAAGAGATACCGGCAACCGGCCCCAGTGTTCCGTGACTGAGCCTGGTGAAATATTCCCCCGGGGGAATAAAGTACCAGATGAGGTTAGAGGCAACAACGAAGGAGATCAGCAGAGCGGCAACCTGTTTGATGACTCCGGCAGCATATTTGTTCGGTAGCAGCTTGGCAGCTTTCTTGTCAAAAAACTCAGCCAGATCCGTAATGGTGGTCTGGGGGCAGAACCAACCGCACCAGACCCGGCCAAACAGCATGGTAACAAAGAGAAAGCTGAACACCATAATGAGCACGACGATCAGAAATAGATAGAACTCTTCTATCCGGATGCTGGCTCCAAAAAACAGCAGCGTCCGAGAGGGGGCATCCAGCCGTAGCAGTGATTGCCCGCCAATCTTGATCTGTGGTAACAGCAAGAGGGTAAGGGTGGCTATCCATTGAAAAAGGGCACGTTTGGTGGCGATCCGGCTGGTTGTCATGTGTGGAACTCCAGGTGCTACGTTAGTTCAAATAAAAATCCCCCCTTTTACAAGAGGGGGGTGAGGGGGAATTTACGAAGCAGATGACATTAGGAGATATTCTTTTTAATGAGATAAAACAGCAGCGCAGCAAGCAATGCCCCGCCGATCGCCACGGTGCCGGTCATGGGCCCGGTGCCCATCCCCCCTGCCCCACGGGCATTTTCCAACTCGGCCTGGATATGATCGGACTCCAGTATGATCATCTTGATGTCAAGACTGTGAAACATGGCATGAAAACGGTTGCGCAGGGCAAAGAGGCGCTTTTCCAGCTTATCCGTATCAACCCCCTGCTGTTTGAGAACCTGAATTTTCTTTTCAATGGCCATGAGCATGGTATCGCGCTTTAACATGGCACTTCTAATCATGCGAGCCTTCTCAAAGGTATGGCAGGTGGAACAGTATTTTTTACTAATCAGCTCAAGGGAAGCCCGCTTGATACCATGACTACCATGGCAGGTGACGCAGGTGGGACCACCGGCTCCGAGAGCTTTTCCATGGGCACTGTTCATATAGAATTTGTTCACTCCCATATGGCACCCGCCACAGAGTGACGCCACCGAAGTGGGTGCTGGTATGCCGCGAAAGCCCCGCTCCGGAGACATGGAGCGGAGAGCATCCTGGGGATCGCCTCCGTGACAGATGGTACAGCTGATGCCGTTTTCTCCGTGAACACTGGTCTTCCAGAACTTGACCGACATACTAAGCTTGGCCGGCAGAGCTGAATGGCACTGTATACAGACAGATTCCTGAGCACCTGCGGCAATTGCAGGACGGGGAATCTGCATTCCACATACCAGTAAGATTATAATCAGGACACGCCAGTTCACCAATGGTACCCCCATAATACCATACCGCCGCTTACCCCCACCATTACCATCACTGCGCGACTGTTTTACGATTCTTAACCGGCTTATCTGCGACAAATGGCTGAGTCGGACTAAATCCGAGCAAGGGGCCAAATAGACACGCCGGTAACAGGGCAAGCGTCGTATTATAGCGAGTGACAACCAAGTTGTAATTAATTCTCGCCCGTGCCAGGCGAGTTTCCGTATTTGCCAATTCCAGCATCAGCTTAACATAGGCCTCAGAAGAGGTAAGTACGGGGTATTTTTCTGCAACTGCCTGAAATTTTGATATTGAAGACTTGAATTTTGCAACGGACTGTTTGTCCAACGGCTTATTTCTACCGTCACCGCTTAACTCTCGTAACGGCTCAAGTGCTTCTCTCACGTCGGTGGCATGAATAAAAACCCGCCCCTCAAACGCCATATGATCTTCCACGACTTTTACCAGACCCGGTATCAGTTCGTTTTTACGTTGAATTTCGGCCTCCATCTGTGCAGCCTCAAGCTTCACGTAGAAAGATTCCGTCACAAATAGATTAAAATAGTGGTATAGGCTATAGATGATCAGTATCACGAAAGAGATAACCGCTATCCGGGTGAAACGGCTCAAAGAATACCAATAGTTCCTACCGAAGAGCATTCGTTTCAACCGGTTTTCAGTCACAAGGAGCGGCTTTTGGGTACTATTTCCCATTTCCTCCGGAGAGAGCCGATCTATCCGCTCTTTCATTAATGCCATTTCCCCCTATTGATGACAACCGTCAGCCGGGAACCGTTGCGCAGATAGACAAGCTCAAACGCCTGTCCGGCACTTTGTGCCGTGAGTAATGGTCCCAATCCGGCTATATTCGGAATCTTTTTGCCTCCGATCCGGATCAGAATATCGCCCGGCTGAATACCCCCCGTCGCTGCAAGCCCCCCCATAGTCACATTGGTAACATAGACACCTTCCGGGTGAATCATCCGGTTCTGACGACAGATAACGTCGTCAACATCCAGAAGACCAACCCCCAGAACCGGTTCGTTGAACACCTTCGGGCTAGAGCCAAAGAAAGAAAAGCCCCGACCACGTCCTTCTCCCCCCTGTTTCCGATACAAAAAGGCGGCTGGCAGGGCGGTTTGGGCTCGCATCTCAAGAAAAGCGATGGCGTGGCAATTGGTACAAAGACCACGCAGGGTATGGGGCGGGGTCACGGTCAGACCGTTGGGGAGCACATAACTGTTGCCTACCAGTCGCCCTTGGCTTGCCAGAGCAACCTGCTGCGCCGGTTCCGCTGCCTGCTGGCGCTGTTCAAACAGTTGGGGATGGCAGTCGATACAGGCACCTAAGGGGCCGTGGGGAGCCATCACCATTCGGCCATTGGGGAGGCGGTAATTGTTACCGACCTGACGCCCCTGTGTGGTCATGGCTACCAACTGACCGGACAGTGCGCCCGGTGCGGTGTTATTAAAATCAACGACGCCACCAACCAGATCGGCAGCCCGGTTAATTGGAATGGCAAAACCAATGCCGTTAAACACACCGGTCGGTGCGAAAATAGCGGTATTAATACCGATTACTTCCCCGTTTACGTTGAGCATGGGGCCGCCACTACTACCACTGTTCAGTGCAGAGTCGGTCTGGATAAGGTTTTCATAAACATCCCCCGCCATTTGCAGGGTACGGTTACGACTGCTGATCACACCTGAGGTAACGGACTGTTCCAGGCCAAAGGGGCTGCCGATGGTCAGTACCATATCGCCGGTTCTGGCGACATCTGAGTTACCAAGGGGTGCCGTTGGAAAGGAGCCCCCCCCCTGAATCAGCAAGAGAGCCAGGTCGCTGCGCAGGTCAGCTTTCACTAATTTAACCGGGTAATCCTTCGTACCGCCCGGACCATAGACGGTTGCTTTCAGTGCTTCAGCGCCGATAATGACATGATTACTGGTTAACAGATAACCCCGCGCATCAATAATGACCCCCGAACCGATCCTGTTGAAAGTAAGCTCAGCGGGACCTGTGCCCCCCTGGTTTGCGCCGGTGGCTGCGTCTCGCACCGCCGCACCGATACTGACCACCGCCGGTCTGACAGCATCAATAAGCCCGTGGTAGGAGTTCTGTACGTTGCCAACCGCCCCCGAAGCCGCTGGCTGTTGGAGCAGAGGTTGGAACTGCGGCACCGTCACACCAGCGGCGACCGGTTCACCGGCCTGAAGCTTCATGCGAGCAGCCTTGCCCCGTTTCGAGAGGAATTTGGTGACATAGCCATCCTTCTTGGAGCCTTCGTAGACAGCCCACGCAATAGTCAACAGTGACGTGATAACCAGTGCCCATATCCAAGGCATATAATTGCGGGGGCAAACCTGCCCCGGATACTGAACATTATTTGTAGCAGTTTCAGTATTTTTCTCTGAATACATCAACAGCTCCTATTCATCTTTTTTTCGTGGTGCTGACTCCGGTCCCGGGGAAGCGGTTCTCCAGTTTTTAGCCGCGCTGCGCAACCCGGTATTCTTGATGCCGGCCAGCAGGGCAACGATCCCGCCAAGAAAGAGCACCATCGGCAACAGGGCGATCAACACATCGACCATGTACCACCAGTACTTCACCGTACACCAAAAACCCAGACTTATGGCAATTAGACCAAACACAATACTTAACATGAACTCACCTCTCCCGCCACTATTTTCACCATTTATCGTTGGTAAACGTAAAAAAATTGTACCGATAATCACGAACCCTACCGATTGACATACAGTACTGATTACCCGCAACAGATGGAGGGGCATCCCTTGCGGGTGCCTTTTCCCCTGCATCAACTAAAAGGGATGCCAGCAAAAATATTTCCTAACAATGTACCCATAAGGAAAAAAGTACAATAGTGATTAAACATACAGATAACCGGCATATTTTATAGTTATCTCACAGATACTTTTCCCGCAGCATAACTTTATTAATCTTCCCCACACTGGTTTTGTCGATCAATTCCACAAAGCGTACTTTCAATAGTACCACCTGTTTATTGACCAGACCGCTGTCCGTGTAGTGCCGGATGTGATGACTGATATCCTTTTCCGTCAGAGGGTGGTCGGGACGCACGACAACCAGTGCCAAGGGGCGTTCCCCCCACTTTTCATCGGGCAGACCGATAACCGCGACCTCTGATACTCCTGGATGATGGGCGATAATATCTTCCAGCTCCAGTGAAGAGACCCACTCCCCGGCCACCTTGATGACATCCTTGGTGCGGTCAGTAATACGCACGTACCCCCGTTCATCGCGAACGGCCACATCGCCGGTATGGAGCCATCCCCCTTCCCAGAGCCTCTCCGAGGCCTTATGATCCTTCAAATACCCCTGGGACAACCAGGGAGCCCGCACCACAATTTCACCAATACTGACGTTGTCGCGAGGCTGTTCACTCAACGAGCCATCAACGACCCGTAAATCAACAAGTGGAATGGAGCGGCCGGTTTTACAGCGAACCGAAGCTTGCTCTTCCGGGGACAGCTCCAGCATTTCGGGGGTCACATGGGCAAATGTCAAAATGGGGCAGGTTTCCGACATACCATAACCGGTGAACACATCAATACCCCGCCCCATGGCCTCCAAACAGAGGGTGCGGGACATGGCCGCCCCGCCGATAATCAGTTTCCACTGTGACAGATCAATCCGTTGGGCATGGGGGTGTCTCAGCAGCATATGCAGAATGGTGGGGACACAATGGGAGAAGGTGACCCGCTCTTTTTCAACCAGCTCAAGCAGTAAATCCGGCACATAGCGACCCGGATAGACCTGTTTGACCCCCAGCATGGTGGCGATATACGGCATCCCCCAGGCATGGACATGAAACATGGGGGTAATCGGCATGTAGACATCCTGGCTGTGGAAGCGTCCCTGCCCCGCTGAAGTACCGAGGGCACTCATGGTGCCAAGGGTATGGAGCACCAGCTGGCGATGACTGAAGTAGACCCCTTTCGGCATACCGGTGGTACCGGTGGTGTAAAATGTTGTGGCACGACAGTTTTCATCAAAATCGGCAAAATCGAAGGTAGAAGACGATTGTGCCAGTAACTCTTCATATTCCCCACAGAACTGTATGGTTGTTGGCGAGGTAATCGGCTCGTCCTGTAACAGCACAAAGCCTTTGACCGTATCCATACGTCCCCGTATCTGCTCTAGAATAGGGAGAAATTCACCGTTGACCAGCAGAAAATCATCCTCGGCATGGTCGATGGTATAGAGAATCTGCTCCGGCGAAAGGCGCACATTTATGGTGTGGAGCACGGCACCAAGCATGGGAACGGCAAAGAAACATTCCAGATAGCGGTGGGAATCCCAATCCATCACCGCCACCGTGTCACCGGCCTTGACACCAAGGTCGGTCAGGGCATTGGCCAGGCGGCAAATACGCTGCCGCAACTCCCGATAGGTATAGCGAAAACTGGTGCGATAGACTATTTCCTGATCCGGTGCATCCACCACCGGGCAATACAGAATATTTTTAATTAGGAGTTGATAATCATAGGCAGATGGGGTACGGGGAATAACATTATTCGACAAAATAGTGGCCTCCTTAGGGTGGCATAGGGATGAGTGGAGTCACCATCCATACGTGATGCATGTCGGGCATCTTACTGAATAGTGACGCCGTACGTCAAGTTTTCCAAACAGACACTTGCTGGAACAGCTATTATTTTATACGATAGTAACAAACAACAAAGACATCATACCCAGTCACTGGACACCCGATCCAACTCTGCCATAACACGCTCAAGTTCGCTGGCCACAGATTCCAACGCAGCGGAGATTTCCGTTATCGGCTCCCGTCGATCTATGGCAGTTTCCAGCACCTGCGCCAGATTCTGCAGCTCCTCGGCCCCAATGGTTCCGGCACTGCTCTTCAGCGTGTGTGCCGTACGCATTGCCGACTCCCCATCTCCGTTCATTAAACCGTCCATAATGACGGTGACAATGCCCACCCTGTTCTCGACAAACGAGCAGACAAGTCTCTTATAGAGCTTCAGATTTCCGTCAAGACGTTCCAGCGCCTCGGCCACATTGATACCCGCAATGACGGGAATCGCCTCTGATGCAGCGACCGCCACCTCTGCCTGTTGAACAGGTTGGGATTTTTCTTCAGCGGCGTACCCGAGAAAGGAACCGATAACCCGCAGCATGGTTCTGGCATCAATTGGCTTGGTAATGTGGGCATCCATGCCGGCCTGAAAAATTTTCTGCTGTTCTTTTTGCAAGGCATGGGCGGTCATAGCGATAATAGGGAGTGTGGCAAAACGAGCATCGGCTCTGATCAACCGGGTCGCCTCATAGCCATCCATCTGCGGCATCTGGATATCCATTAACACCAGATCAAACATACGACTACCACCGGTAAGCAGTGCCACCGCCTCGGCACCGTTTGACACCACTTCAAGCGTAACACCGGTATGACTGAGTAGTTCAGTGGCCACTTGCTGATTAACTTCATTGTCTTCCACGAGCAGAATACTGAAATCACTCAAATCGTACGTCGACGGAACGTGTTGATTGACAAGGGCCGGATTAATGCCATCTTCAAGTGCCCCAATGCCAAACCAGGAGGTAAAACTGAAGGTACTCCCGCTCCCCGGCTCACTTTCACACCAGATTTCCCCCTCCATCAATGTCACCAGCTGTTTTGAAATGGACAGCCCCAGTCCCGTGCCGCCAAAGCGACGGGTCGTACTTTCATCTGCCTGGGTAAAAGGCTGAAAAAGCTTACCAACCTGTTCAGATGACAGCCCAATGCCGGTGTCAGAGACGGCAAAGCCCAGTTGCTGCCGATCTGCTTCCTGCTTCAGCAGTACCAGCCGCAGTGCCACCTCACCACTCTCAGTGAATTTCACCGCATTGCCCAAAAGGTTAACCAGCACCTGGCACAACCGGTGTGGATCGCCAATCAGGTAAGGTGAGATCTCCGAACTGACATCAAGTTGCAGGGTGAGCCCTTTATCTGAGGCATTTTGCTGAACAATGCTCATGGCATTTTCAATCACAATCGCCGATCTGAAGATCACCCGTTCCAGCCGCAGCTGTTGGGCATCCACCTTGGAAAAATCAAGAATATCATTAATCACTGTCCGTAACAAATCACCGGCAGCATGGATTTTACCGGCATAACCATGTTCCCGCTGGGGAAGATCGGCATTCATGATCAGGGTTGAAAAGCCGATAATTGCATTTAACGGCGTACGAATTTCGTGACTCATATTGGATAAAAACTGGCTTTTGGCTTCGTTAGCCAACTCAGCTACCGCCTTTGACGTCCGCAATTCTTCTTCCACATGTTTCCGTTCAGAAACATCCCTCCCCATCCCCACCAAGGACCGTGTGCCGCGCAGGTGATCTGCTTCCAGAGAAGCATTGGCATTGTACCACACGTACCTCCCGTCCTTGCAGCGCACCCGAAACTCGACTTCATCCTGTTTTTCCACTGCAATAAAAACATTATTAATGAAAGAAGAACAGATTGGAATGTCATCGGGGTGGACAAAGTTGTGAAACGGGCGATTAATAGTTTCACTCAGTTCATACCCAAACTTCAACCGCCACTGGGGTGATACATAGATAAAGTTACCCTCTTCCGTCAAAACGAACAGGACATCGTTGGCATTTTCAACAAACGAGCGAAAACGCTGTTCACTGGAGCGAAGTGCCTGGGTATCACGATGTTTTCCAATGGCGATACTTGCCAGGTTGGCAGCCTGTTCAATACAGTTGATTTCAGGCGTATGGGGGACGCACACCTCGGGGTGATAGATGGCAAAGGTTCCCAGCACAGTGCCCGTATTAGTAAAAATCGGCTGTGACCAACAGGCGCGTAAGCCTGCTCTGGCCGCAAGCACTTTGTACGAGGCCCAAAAGGGATGGGATTCTATGTCATCAACAATAATCCTTCTGCCGGTAAATGCCGCCGTACCGCACGAGCCGACCCCCTGCCCTATTTTTACTCCAAGAATAGCCTCATTATAGAAAGCGGGTAAACGGGGTGCCACAACGGAGCTAAAATATTCTCCGCTGCTATCCAGCAATAAAATACTGCACATGGTGGCCGGATTCAGTTCATCCATGCCCCGGACAATCGCATCAAGCACAGTGGCAAGGGGGAGGTTTTGCGAGAGTTTCTCAAGTGTCTGGCTGCGATATCGTTCAAACGCTTCTGACTTTTTGATTTCTGTGATATCACGGGCAATATGGAGGGTACCACTCAAGGTGCCATGTTGAAAGAGGGGAACTTCGGAAATTTGAAAATAACGATTCAGGGAGGGATCAAACAGCTGTTCTTCACGCCTTTTTTCACCCTGATCGGATTGGCTTGCGGGAAAGTCAGCGGTTGACTCTGCCGGAATCCCCACACTGGAGATAGTCGAGCAGAAAGGGGGAGGCACCGCACCGGTTTGAGACACATGCAGCAGATCGAATTCAAAATTGGCACGCACAATCCGACCATTGACATCGCACAGCATGATCCTGTCGGGGATCGCGTTGAAAGTCCGCACCCACTCATCCCGGGAATTTTGCAATTCACGGGTACGCTCCACAACCCGTTGTTCCAAAACCTTATTGATCTGACGACTGGACATATTCCACCAGGCCAGACCGCAGGCGGCACAGGTCAGCATCAGGGCAAGCCCCACCAGACGCCGCTGTGCTGAGTTAATCGGTGCAAAGGCTTCCGAGGTCGGCAATTCGGCCATCAACGACCAACCGGTTGACGGAATTATTTTACTTGAGGCCAGTACCCGAACGCCCCGTGCGGTAACGGTAACACCCGACCCCTCCCCCCCTTGCATCAGGCGATCTATAAAGGGGTTTGCACCAGGGGGAAGCAGTGTTTCCATGATACGTTTTTTGTCGGTAGCGGTAATGATAACCCGCTGTGTGGGGTCAACAATCTGATAACTACCACCCACCCCGTGGGGAATCCTGGTAATCCGATCGAGGAAATTGGCTTTTCCCAGATTCGTTACCCCAACGATAGCACCAATTACGACACCATCTTGAGTCCGAATGGGAGCCGCCATTGAAAAGACAGGACTCTTCTGGTGTTTGCCAATCACCGGAATCCCCACGTTCGTTTTGCCTATTTTCAGTGCAGTGACGAGATAATCCCGATCGCTGTAGCTGGTACCAACCCGTCCCACTGACACCGGCACACCGGCAATCGCCACCCCATTGACCGGAGTGACAAAGGTTCCGGTATTAAAGAGACTTTGCAGAACCGAATGTTTTTCAAGGTGCGATTGCAGCAGAGCAGGGTTACTCACCATGGCCGGAGTGATTTCAGCAGCAACTTTTTCCAGCGATTTCAACCGAAGGTCAATGTCAGAATCAAGATCTGCCGATACCGCCGCAATGGTTTCAGCCTGTTGACTCAACGTCATCTGCTGCATGTCTCCGCGCAGGATATGAATACCATAGAGAGACAACGTCCAGATGCCAATCAGGAAGATGACGAGAGAAAAAATAGTTAACAGGAGGTTTGGATAATCTTTTAACGATTTAAAATTCATTATATGTCTCGTTCTTCGGCTTTTGAGACTGATAGTCAACCCAACCGGAACCCTTTACCTCCACCATCTCCCGACGGTATTTCTTTCTGACCGTATCAGGTACATCACGGACGTTCTGTCCAACCAGATTCTGCTTACAGGAGTTGGCCACCAGGACACGAGTCAGATCATAGGCGAAAACATACATTACGTGTATACATTATCGTTAAAAAATTATCAATACCGTGTTTTACCGGGAGGGGAAAACGATGGCACCGCCACTTGAGCCGTTACCAGCGGCAGGTAGAGGTCAAACTCCGTTCCGTGCCCCGGCTTACTCCGTACCTCGATAGAACCACCATGCTGTTTGATGATACCAAACACCATTGCCAAACCAAGACCGGTTCCCTTACCGATTTCCTTGGTGGTAAAAAACGGGTCGAAAACCTTTTTTTTAGTTGCCTCGTTCATGCCGATACC
>CAIRBT010000007.1 GCA_903876875.1 uncultured Geobacteraceae bacterium | reverse complement strand
GTTGCATCAAAACTGAGTGGAGAATCGAATTCGTATTTAACCAGTAGCTTAAGCGGCTTTTTATTGTGTAACTCTTTACGAAATGGTTTGCTGTATATTTCCATAAAACGCCTGCGGGAGATCATACCCATCAAGCACTCCTCATTTTCGTCAACAACAATAATGCCTACTAGATCAGGATCATCTTCAAAGGCATCCTCTACCTTTTTGGCAACATGATTTATTTTTATAAACATGCATTGCGAATTGATATTTTCAAGGATACTTTCTATTGACGTTGTCAATCCATTACGTCCTGTCTGAGCCGTATGAGGATGGGTAGTTGTATCCATGTATTCATGCCTCCCTAACGTCAGACTGTATCATTCCACAATGACACTTTGCTCAATCAAACAAAGATCTACATGCTTCTGCCGTATAATTACCTGTTGCAATCAAGATGACACCACTCGTAGGGGCGTATGGCCATACGCCCGCCTTTTGCTGTTCGCCACCTTGGGGTGTATGGCATATGTACACCAATGTTTTAATGTCATCTTGATTGCAATACAGAATAAGACGCAGAGCATCAAACCCGCTATGTGCTACCAGCACATCATCGCCATGGGGGCTCAGTATCACTTCCAGAAGAGCGGTATTCACCGGATCGTCATCGACACATAAAATTACTGGCTTGCTGTGGTCCATGGAAAGGGTTCCTCGTTCAACAACGAGCTGCGAAAAGGGTGCTTAACTCCGGTTATTCTCACAACAGAATTAGTACCAATACTTTGCGGTTTCTGATAATCGGCGACAACATCACTGTGCGGGCAGGCAGGTAGGTCCTCAGTACTCAAAGGCGGGTGCAACACCTAACTGGACGCGTGAGTTGCGGAGCGCGGCGGATACGTTGACAATCCTGGGCTGATTGCCCCTGAAGTAGATGCACTGAAGCCACGAATAGAGAATATGAAGCCCCGAACTGTCTATTTTTTCTATCCCACTGCAGTCAATACGAATTTCACCAACGATACCCTTGCATCGGCTCGAAAGTTCTGACAAATACCTGAATCTGTTAATATCCTCAGATTCAGTCCAGTTCCCCGTTAACATGGCCGTAAAACCAGAAAAATCAATTTTCATATCTGACCCCCGCTGTAAATCTATCCTGATTACGTCTGATTGCAGGATAAACTACATTTACTGCGGACATATTTCATTCATGTAAAAGTTTTGAAACATTTTTTTAGGGATCGACGGAGTTTCAGCCAAGCAGCTGAGTCTTCAAATCGAGGTCGGACGGGGAAGCATTTGTGTGCTTCTTCGTCGATTTCTGCATTAAGTTTTGATGTGAGGTAGCGGAATAAGGAGGTAGTATCATGGGGATGGAGCTTGTGGGGGGATTTTGTTGCCACGTCACTGCGGAAGGTAATAAAGGATTGTAGACACTTTTTACGTGACGAAGCCCCGTCCAGGCTGATATACATGGCAGTAAAATATTGTAAAATAGTTGTCTCTGTCAGTCGGAGGCCTCAGTCAGCACTGAACCAATTCAGCATCATTTCTGAGGGTACGATATCGAACCACCGGTAACTCAAGTACCCCAGTTAAGTGATGCACGTGAGGTCTCTCAATGAATGACTTTCTCGCAAACCGCTTAGCAGTACTGCGCATAGTAGGGATATATGCACTTGTTGGCTGTCTCTGGATTTATACCTCCGATACGATACTTCATTTACTTATACAAGACTCTGCTATTATTGTTAAAATTGCTATATTTAAGGGTAGCTTTTACGTTATCTTTACCTCACTGCTGCTGTATTTTATCATCAATCGCTCTTACAGAGACCTTGCCGCGTCAGAACTGGCTCTGAAGCATCAAGTCAAATCATTACTTGAAAGTGAAGCCAACCTTAAACAAGCTGAGGCGGCTCTGTTAAATATTCGCAGATTGCATGAAGAAACCGAAAGAATTGGCAAGATTGGCGGCTGGGAGTTTAATACTGAAACACTGGAACAGACCTGGACAGAGGAGGTCTATCGTATACATGAAGTCGATTCATCATGTAAGCCAACGGTTGCCGATGGGATCAATTTCTCTACTCCGGAATCCCGCTCCTTAATTGAACATGCGATACAGAGTGCCATCGAACAGGGTGAATCATTTGATATCGAGTTGGAAATTATCACAGCGAAAAGCAATACCAAAACAATTCACGCTATCGGCAGAGCGGATAAAGAAAAACGCAAAGTTTCCGGCTTTATCCAAGATATTACCGATAAAAAACGGGCGGAATCGGCATTAAAACAAAGCGATTTTTTTTTCAAAGAGTCGCAACGTGCGGCATCAATAGGCTCGTATCATTGTGATTTTATCAGAGGCGTGTGGGAGTCATCGGAAGTCCTTGAAACCATTTTTGGCATTGGCAAAGCATACACCCGTAGCATTGAGGGGTGGTTGGATATTATTCATCCTGATGATAGAGAGATGATGGATACGTATCTTAGGGAAGAAGTCAAATTCAATAGAAATCAATTTTCAAAAGAATACAGGGTAATTCGTCAGAATGATGGAGATACAAGATGGGTATATGGCTTAGGTAAAGTCTCATTCGATGATGAGAACAACGCGCTGACTATGATTGGGACTATACAGGACATAACTGACCGTAAGAAGGTGGAACAAGCTCTCCAGGATGAGCGTAACCTCTCCATGGATATCATCAACACCCAGCCTTCCGGAATTTACAGAATCCGTGTCTTTGCAAAGGATACCTGGGAAAATGACGCGTGGCGAAGTCCCGATAACTCCCCCCATGTCGTCGAATTGGCATCCGAACCTTTTTACAAAATTCTGAACGTTACACGGGAGGCGTTTGATAATAAGCCGGGCATGATTATTGATTTGATCTATCCCGATGACAGAGATGGGTTTTCCAAGAGGAACGAGGAGGCGGTAGCACGCCTTGATGAGTTCATCTGGGAAGGTCGCCTCCTTATTGACGGGGTGATCAGGTGGGTCCGCTTCCAATCCTTGCCCCGACCCCTCGAAAATGGAGATGTACTTTGGACAGGTGCCCTCTTCGATATCACAGACCGCAAAAAAGAAGAGGCAGAAAAAGTACAGCTCGAATGTCGGCTCAATCAGGCGCAGAAAATGGAAGCAATTGGCCAACTTGCTGGCGGTGTCGCCCATGACTTTAATAACAAACTTATGGTTATTATGGGCAATGCGGATCTTGTTAAAATGGATGTTCATACCAGTAACAAAACCCTGCATTGTATAGAACAGATAAGCCGTGCCGCAGAACAATCCAGAGAAATTACCTCTCGCCTTCTGGCATTCTCACGACAACAGGTTGTTACTCCACAGGTGCTGGACGCAAACAAGGTCATCGCAGAGACCCTGACATCTCTTTCCCGTCTTATTGGCGAACATATCTCAATCTCATTTGAGCCCAATGATGAACTCTGGAACATTCGGATTGATCCGGTACAACTTGATCAAATTGTTATGAATCTGGCAATCAATGCTCGGGACGCTATGCCGGATGGTGGTGCGTTTGTCGTTGAAGCCCACAATACCACATATGAAATAAGCAGCAGTTCCACTGTTGATACGATTCCGGGCGATTACGTCATGATTACGTTCTGTGACACGGGAACCGGAATGGATAAGAATACGTTGCAGCGTATTTTTGAGCCCTTTTTTACGACAAAAGAGGTTGGTAAAGGGACAGGTCTTGGTCTTGCCACCATTTACGGCATAGTCTGTCAGAGCGGCGGCTTCATAGAAGTTTCCAGTACTATTGGATGCGGGACTGAATTCAGGGTCTACATCCCTCGATTTACTGCATCAAAAAGTGAGATAACCAAAACAGCAGAAACCTTATGTGCCGGGAATTGTACCATATTGTTTGTTGAGGATGAAGATGCGGTTAGAAGTGTTACCTCTCAGTTCCTGAGGCACATTGGCTACACCGTCCATGAAGCTACTACTCCGCGAGGAGCAATAGATCTGGCAGGAAACCTGTCGATACAGATTGACCTGGTTTTGACGGATTTTCTTATGCCGGGAATGAATGGCAAAATTATGATGGAGCACATACAGGAATTGAGACCGCAGTTGCAATGTATCTATGCTTCAGGGTTTACGACCGAGCACGTACGGTTGGGTGATGACGCACATTTTATACAGAAACCGTATAACTTCATAAAACTAAGTGGGTTACTAGGTCGGGTACTCAACGGCTGGCAAGGTCAGGATGGTGCCAATTGAATGGACTCTTTCCAGGGCGTCACCTGCGTCATGATAAAATGCTGTTAATAAAAACCCAGAGATGTGAACAACTAAACGAAATTACTAACATGATTTTTACCGGATGTATCTTGTGCGAAGACTACAATATGAAATAATTTAAAAGTTTTTAGACATACGGGGGATTATCGACTTCGTTTTGGTTGAAATGGAATTTACAAAAGAGAGGGGAAACCCTATATAAAAGTTAAATAAACTTGACAATAACACCTGAAAGCCTATGATTAACCGCGTTGGCATACTGCCTCATCGCTGATGAAAGGCTGCTGTATTCAAGGTGACGCCAATTTCAAAGTTCGCCGTTAACATCAAAACGCTCCTCACCTTCGGAGTGATTATCTCCACGTTCGGTGTGGTAGTTTTTGCCTCAATGTCCCTTTCGGTAGTATCACGGATCAGGGACAACAGCCAGATGTATGGAGAAATCATTCGCAACAGGGAACTGATCGCCGACATTCTCCCCCCTCCTGAGTATATAATTGAGTCCTATCTGGTCGTAAATCAGGCTTTTACCGCAAACGTTCAAGGGAAAAAATCGGAGCTGCCGCAATTACGGGCTAAACTCATCAAACTTAAAGGTGAATATGAAGAACGGCACGCCCACTGGCAAAAGGAGTTGGCCGCAGGTGAAGTGAAATTACTTCTCCTGGAGGAATCCTACCGGCCGGCGATGGAGTTTTACAATATTGCCGGTGAGGTGTTTTTTCCGGCTCTGGAAAAAGGGGATACCAACTCAGTATCCGCTTCGCTGGTCAGGTTGGGTGAGCTGTATACTCTGCATCGCACCTGCATTGACCGCCTTTCCACCCTGGCATCAAAGGATGCTGCCCATAACGAGCAGGAAGTTGCCACATTTATAAAATATTCGTCCACCTTCCCTATCATAGTGGGTTTGGGCATTGCCCTGCTGATTGTTGTCGCACGTCTGAAAAAAACTTCCGGGAGCCTGAAGGGCAGTGAAAAGCAGATTCGCGAACAGCTCAATGAAATCCGGCAGATTAATGAAACACTGGAAGAACAGGTGGCTGAAAGGACGAGAGATCTGCTTGAAAATCAACAACGCCTGGAAGAGAGTAATTGTGAGCTGGAGACGCAATTTGTACAGGCGCAGGAACTCCAGAATGAACTGGCCAGGACACTGGCACAACTGCAGAATCGGGAAGAGAGTTATGCTACCATAATTCAGTCGGCTTTAGACGGCTTTTGTCTGCTTGACACGAAGGGGCGTCTGCTTGAGGTAAACGAGTCCTATTGCCGGATCAGCGGTTACAGCAGGGAGGAGCTGCTGACCATGACAATTGGCGACCTGGAACGGTGTGAAGTGACCCTTGATTTTGCTGCCCGCATCGAAATGATAGTGACAAACGGCTCTGATTATTTTGTAGCAGAGCATATTCGTAAGGGGGGTGGCGCCTGTGATGTGGAAGTAAACGTCCAGTATCGCCCCGTTGATTCTGGACGTATCGCCATGTTTGTCAGGGACATTACCGACCGTACAAATGCCGAGAGGGAGCTGCAGCAAAAAACACTGCTGCTTGAAAATCTTAACTATGCGCTTACAGAACAGCAGCAGTCCGTACAAGAGTACATCGCAGAACAGGCCACGTTACTTGAATTGCTCAGGAGATCGGAAGCACTCTACCACTCATTGGTGGAAACGGCACAGGATCTGATCTGGCAATGTGACCATGAAGGGAGATATACCTATCTCAACCTGGCATGGGAGATGATTCTCGGTTATAACCATTCGGAGATTCTCGGAATGGAGTTCAGTGCTTTTCAAACCCCTGCAAGTGCCGTAGCAAGCCGGATGGCTTTTGCCCGGCTGATGGCGGGAGAATCAATCGAGCACCATGAAGCGACATTTATCGGAAAGTCAGGCAACGAAGTGCATTTGGTGTTTAATGCCCGCTCCATGCTTGATAATAAAGGCGGTATCGCCGGGGCCAGCGGTACTGCGTTTGACATAACGAAGCGGATACTGTTGGAGGTGGAACTGAACAGCTCCAAGGCCGCAGCAGAACAGGCAAATATTTCAAAGAGCCAGTTCCTCTCCAACATGAGCCATGAAATTCGTACTCCGCTGAACGCGATTATCGGCTTTTCCACCATTTTGCTGAAGAGTGCACTCCCTTCCATTGAACAGGACTTTATCAAAAAAATCAACGCCGCCGGGGCAACGCTGCTGAACGTTGTCAACGACATACTCGATTTTTCCAAGATTGAGGCGGGGCAGCTTGAAATGGAGGAGACTCCGTTCAAACTTGAGACCACTCTTACCAACGTAATAAATATCATACAGCCCGTAGCCAGGGGTAAGGGGTTGAATCTGCTTGTAAAGAGCACGCCGGAGGTCGCTTCCTGTCTGGTCGGTGATCCGCTTCGCCTCGGTCAGGTACTGATCAACCTGCTCAACAATGCCGTTAAATTCACCGAACATGGCATGGTTATGCTGGATACCTCGTTGCTGCAGCAGGAGAATGGTCGGCAGCAGATAAAATTTAATATCCGTGATACCGGTATCGGCATACCGGCGGACCGGATCGGTAAGCTGTTCCAACCGTTTTCCCAGGCAGACGAAAGTACCACCCGCCGCTTCGGCGGCACCGGCTTGGGTCTCTCTATCTCCAAGCAGTTGGTCGAACT
Organism: uncultured Geobacteraceae bacterium; assembly: GCA_903876875.1. Taxonomy (GTDB): domain Bacteria; phylum Desulfobacterota; class Desulfuromonadia; order Geobacterales; family Pseudopelobacteraceae; genus JACRCG01. Next base: position 699 of record CAIRBT010000007.1, on the reverse strand, counting down.
GATGGGGGGAGAAGTCTGGTGCAAAAGCACTCCCGGTTTGGGGAGTACATTCACCTTTACCGCCTGGTTCGGCCTTTGTCAGGAACATGATCCGCTACAGAGTAGTTCATATGACGGGTTGGTCAATGAAAACACTCAATTAACCTACGACTTTTCCCCGTTTACGGTGCTTTTAGTTGAGGACAACGAGGTGAATCAGCAGTTGGCGGTTGAGCTGCTGAAAGATACCGGTATCAGCATAACGGTGGTCAGCAATGGCGTTGAAGCGGTGACTGCGGTGACAGAGGGTAATGCTGTCTTCGATCTGATCTTGATGGATATTCAGATGCCGGTAATGGATGGTTATGACGCAACCCGCCTCATACGGGAGAACGGGCGTTTCGCGAATCTTCCCATCATAGCCATGACCGCCCACGCCATGAAGGAGGAACAGAACAGGATTACGCAGGCCGGTATGGATATGCATATCACAAAACCGATAGATGTCAGAGTGCTCCTGCAGGTGATGGACCTGTTCCTCAGGCCACATGTGACACCTGCCCCCCTCCTGTCTGCTCCGCCAAGGGACAATCCCGTGAGAGCGCGACAGGAGCGCCTGCCGCTCCATATCTCAGGACTTGACGTAGATAATGCCCTGAGTCGACTCAATGAAAATGTGACATTGTATCACAATCTCCTGGTACGCTTTGTCGATAATTG
>CAIRBT010000006.1 GCA_903876875.1 uncultured Geobacteraceae bacterium | reverse complement strand
CCGAAGCAGAGGAATTTCATAAAATCTACAAGCTGGACGTCTGCGTCATACCGACCAACCGTCCCCTGCTCCGACCCGACTTTCCCGATGTGATTTACAAGACTGAAAAAGAAAAGTTCAAGGCGGTCATTGAGGATATTAAAGAACATTATACCGTTGGCCAGCCCTGCCTGGTCGGTACCATTTCCATCGAAAAATCAGAAGTTCTCTCCGAGTTATTGAAACGGGAAGGGGTGCCCCACAGCGTACTGAACGCCAAACAGCATGAACGTGAAGCAGAAATTGTTTCCCAGGCGGGACGCAAAGGTGCCATCATGATTGCCACCAATATGGCCGGTCGTGGTACCGACATCGTACTGGGGGGTAATCCGGACGCCCTGGCCAAACAGTGGCGCCGGGCTAATCCTGACTCTACCGATGAACAGTATGAGGCAATTGTTATCAAGTTCAAAGCCGATTGTCTTGCCGAACATGACGAGGTGGTTGCACTGGGAGGCTTGCACATTCTTGGCACGGAACGCCATGAATCACGCCGCATTGACAACCAGCTCAGGGGGCGTTCCGGTCGTCAGGGTGATCCGGGCTCTTCAAAGTTCTACCTCTCCCTGGAAGATGATCTGCTGCGTATTTTTGGTTCGGAACGTGTTGCAAAAATCATGGATCTTTTAAAAATTGAGGAGGGTGAAGCTATTACCCATAGCATGATCTCCCGATCCATTGAAAATGCCCAGAAAAAAGTTGAAGCCCACAACTTTGATATCCGTAAGCACCTCATTGAATATGACGATGTCATGAATAAACAACGTGAGGTTATTTATACCCAGCGTCGTGAGATTCTTGCCGGCTTGGACATTCGTGACAGCTTCCTGGATATGCTGGATGAAACCGTTGACCAGATTGCCGACAGCTTTGCCCTTGATAAAGTGTCTCCCCATGAATGGGATTGGCAGGGTATTAGCGACAGTGTCTATCGCTATTTCAATCTTCAGCTTGACCTGCCACGGGAGATGATCGGCCGTCTCAATCCGGTCAATTTCCGTGATACGCTTCGTGAACAGGCACACGCTATTTTTAAAAGTCGGGTTGAGGAGATGGGCGATGAACTGATGGATCACCTCATCAAGGTCATGATGTTGCAGGCCATTGATACCCATTGGAAAGATCATCTGCTTAACATTGACCACCTGAAAGAAGGCATCGGTCTCCGTGGCTACGGTCAGAAGGATCCAAAACAGGAATACAAAAAAGAGGCGTATAATTTTTTCATGGAGTTGATGTTCCGTATTCGTGAAGAAGTTGTTGAGCGGATGTACTGGGTGCAGATTAATCACGAAGGTGAAGAGATCGAAGCCATGGAAGAAGAGATGCAAAGTAAGAAAATGATCTTCAACCTGGGAGAGTCAAATCCCCTCCCCCAGGCACCGGTAAAAAGTCATAAAGTTGCGGGGCGCAACGATAGCTGCCCCTGTGGTAGTGGTAAAAAATACAAAAAATGTTGTGGGAAATAGTTCTGAATTGCAATCATAGTGACACCGCTTTATAGGGTGAACGGCTGATCGCCCAGATAAAAAGCACTCCGTTTCGTTACGAATCGGGGTGCTTTTCCGTAGAGACGCACGGTAGAGACGCAAAATATTGCGTCTCTACCATTGGCCGATGATTACACGGAGAGACGCATTTTGCATTTATGAGTAAAATATGAACTATTTTAAAATAATGATTCTCAATTAACGTGTAACGTGATATGTGGTTATAGTCTTAATGACAACTCAGATTTCTGCTTCTCACATTAGCATAGCACAATAAGCTGTTTATAGAAACAGACTGAAAACAACAACTGAATTACAGGAGTTTACCGTATGGCGCTTATGGATTGGAACCCGACACTTAGTGTCAAAATCAAAAAGTTCGATGATCAGCATAAAAAACTGGTAGATCTTTTGAACCAGCTCCATGATGGTATGAAAGCTGGTCAGGGCAATGCTGTCCTTGGTAATGTGCTGCAATCACTCATTACCTACACAAGTACCCACTTCAAGGACGAAGAGCAGGTAATGCAGGCAAACAGCTACCCCGATCTTACCCGTCACCGGGCTGAACATGAGAAACTGGTCAAACAGGTCCTCGATCTGCAAAAAAAGTTCCAAGCCGGTGGTGCTGTGCTGACCCTGACCGTTCTCAGTTTTCTGAAGGACTGGCTCTTTACCCACATCCAGGGTGAAGACAAAAAATATGGTGTCTTCCTGAACGCAAAGGGTATCTCCTGATCAAACCCTGAGTGGGCTGATGCAGATTGTTATAACAATTCAACGACACATGGCACTCTATAAACGCTCCACTGCCTGAACAGGGCAGCGGAGCGTTTGTCATCTGAAGCAGATTTATTCGTGTCTTTCTTGTCCTTCGTGAGTCAGCAGTTTATTGTTGAACAGTGCTAAAAAAATGCGTAAAGTTACCAAAAATTTGTGAGGTGTATTATGGATATCAAAGGATTTCAATTTTCAGCGGTAGAAGCTGCCATTAAAAAGCCGGGTCGTAAAGATCTTGCTCTCATATATTCCGAAGTACCGGCAACCGCCTGTGCAGTATTCACCACCAATGCAGTAAAGGCGGCACCGGTACTTCTGTCACGACAACGCATCAGTTCGGGCTGCGCCCGAGTGCTGATAGTAAACAGTGGCAATGCCAACGCCTGCACCGGTGAACAGGGGATGTTGGCAGCCACCGAAACAAGCCGTCTGGTGGCTGAAGGGTTTGGCATTGCGGAAGAGACGGTACAAGTTGCTTCAACCGGTGTTATCGGTGTCCAGATGCCGATGGAGCGGGTTCGTGATGGAATTCCTACTGCCATCAATGCCCTGGCAACCGGAACCCTGGCCGAAGTCGCCGAGGCAATTATGACCACTGACACATTTCCGAAAATGGCAGTCAGGCGTGTTGCTGCCGGTACAACGGAGTACACCATTGCCGGTATCGCCAAAGGTGCCGGCATGATTATGCCCAATATGGCCACCATGCTCTCGTTTATCGTTACCGATGCCGCCGTTGACGGACCGTTCCTGCAACAAACGTTCAGAGAGGCCATCAACAACTCCTTCAACATCATCTCGGTGGATGGGGACACCTCTACCAATGACACTTGCCTGATTATGGCAAACGGCATGGCTAAAAATCCGCTTATCCTTCCGGGAACTCCGGAAGCTGCTGCCTTTGTACAATCCTTACAGGACGTGCTGCTGTCACTGGCACAACAGATTGTCAAAGATGGTGAGGGTGCCACCAAGTTCGTTGAAATCAGGGTTACCGGTGCAGCAACCGACCCGGAGGCCAAACTGGCGGCCATGGCCATTGCTAATTCAAGCTTGGTAAAGACCGCTTTTTTTGGTCAGGATGCCAACTGGGGGAGAATTTTTGCGGCGGTCGGCTACTCCGGTGCAACCGTTGACCAGACCCGCCTCTCCCTCTCCTTCGATGACGTGGTCATGGCTAAAAACGGCATTTTTGCCGGTAATGATGCCGAGGCACGGGGCACGGAAGTTCTTAAGAAGAAGGAATTTACGGTTCGCGTTGACCTTGGTGTGGGGTGTGGCACGGCCACAGTCTTTACCTCCGATCTGTCCCATGAATATGTTACTATCAACGCCGATTACCGTACCTGAACCAGTTTACGGTGACCTTTATTCGATTATTGTATATTGTCCTGCTGCTTGCGTTACTCCCCACCCGTGCCATTGCCGATGATCTTCTTGACATGGGACGAGCGGCAACGGTGGATGTGCTCCTTGAGAATGCGGTGCGGCGCGGCTTAATTGCCGGTGGAGTTGTCGTGGTCGGCAACCATTCCGGCGTACGCTACACCGCCGCCCAGGGGAGGTTATTCCCAAACAGCGAATCTGCACTGCTCTCCGAGCGAACCCTCTTTGATACCGCTTCGCTTACCAAGGTACTTGCCACCGCTCCGGCCATCATGAAGCTTCTTGAACAGGGAAAACTCTCGCTGCTTGACCCATTAACCCGCTGGTTTCCTGAGTTCGAAGATACTGATCGGGACGACATAACGGTTCTCAACCTGCTAACCCACTCCTCCGGCATGGAAGACGTTGAGATTTCCAGCGACGATCCGCTCAAATGCCTGATTGAAAAGGCGATCATTCAAAGTGGTGTTCCCCAACCGGGCAATCGCTTCCGCTATGCCGACATCAACTTCATCCTCCTCGGTGAGTTGGTCAAACGTGCATCACAGAAAACATTGGACAAATTCTGTGTAGACGAGATTTACGCCCCCCTTGTCATGGGTGAAACAGGATTTTTACCACGCAACGACCTTAATCTTATCGCTCCGACCACCGGGGTCAATAACGCGTTAAAGGCCGGTGTGGTACAGGATATGAATGCCCGCCGTTTTGGCGGAGTGGCCGGACATGCCGGACTCTTCAGCACCGGTGAAGATTTAGGCCGCTACGCCACCATGATTCTCAATCGTGGCATCCTTAACGGTACCCGCATATTTTCCGAGCAGATCATTGCCCAGATGACCTCACCCTATTTTTACAATGGTGGTAAGGTCATCAGGGGACTTGGCTGGGATATCAATTCCCCCTATTCTTCTCCCCGTGGCCTGTATTTTTCTGACATGTCCTTCGGTCATACCGGCTACAGCGGTTCCTCAATCTGGATCGACCCGGAGCTTGATTTGTATGTAATTCTCCTGACGATCCGTCTTGATTATGCAAATGTTCATCAATTCAACCAATTACGGAGCAGCATTTCTAACCTTGCCGTGTCGATATTCTCGACACCACGAATTACCACTGAAATAATCAATGACATGAAAATACCCTGAAACGCGAATGCCTTGACACGTTATTGCGGCTGTGTTAGTTGTTTCTGGTAAGAAATTCCGGGTTTACGTCCGGTACGGGAGGGATAGATGGGCATTAAAATACTGGTCGCCGATGACAGTATCACCATCCAGAAGGTAATCGGAATTATTTTCGGTGGCGATGAATACTCGCTGGTTATCGTGGATAACGGTAAAGCTGCCGTTGAAAAGGCGCTTGAAATTGTCCCCGACATATTTTTAATTGATGTCCTGATGCCCGGTATGAACGGCTACGAAGTATGCGAAGCCATACGAGCCATGGCTGCTGTTGCGGATAAGCCCATACTTTTCCTGACCGGCTCCTTTGAGCCGTTTGATGAAGAAAGGGCACTCAAATGCGGAGCCGATGACTTTATCGCCAAACCATTTGAATCAAAGCAGATCATCCACAAAGTAACCGAACTGCTCGAACGGGGACAACAGAGAGCGGCCTCGCTTCAGACGGCTGTTCCGGAACAGACAGAGGAGCAGCCAGTCAGCTTTTTTCCCTTTGACCTCGTTACGCCCGTAGCCATTCCGGTACAGGAACCGCCACAGATACCGGAACCGTTGGCCGCACCGACGGACATTTGGAGCGCCTTTATTTCCGAGACCGTAGAGGAAGAGCAGCCACCATCACTCCCGGTTAGCCCCGCATCGCTCATACCGGAAGAGTTGATCATCGAACCCGATCTCTTTGTCGTCATCAGTGAAGAATATGATGCCCATCTCGTGACAGAAAACAGTGTAACAGAAGCTTCGCCAGCCGATGAAACAACACAATGGCAATCAGTAGACGTGAATACTTGTGATTTTTCACCCACATATGTCAGGGATGAGCCTGCCCCAGTACCGTCGGGCACCTCTCCTCTGACCTTCGATATACCAGCCATGTACCCACCCCTATCTGAAGAACAACTACGTGCAGCAATTACCGCTGCCTCAAAAGATGTCATCGAACGAATCGTCCGTGAGGTAGTACCCGATCTTGCCGAAGCAATGATAAGAGAAGCGATCCGCACAATCACTGAATCAAGATAGTCCGGGAACACCCGGCATACTCACTACTTCAGGGGATGGTAACATCCCCTTTTTTTCATGGGGAAGACACAATGATCAGAAAAGCAATTGCTACAGTGGTGGAGCATACTAACCTTACCGAAGGTGAGATGATTGAAGTAATGAATCAGATCATGTCAGGAGGGTGTACCCAGGCTCAAATAGGTGCCTTCATTACCGCCTTGCGCATGAAGGGTGAAACTATCGAAGAGATAACCGGGGCGGCCAGGGTCATGCGTGAACGTGCCACGCCAATTCGGGTTGGTAAAGGGGTTCTGGATATTGACCGTGACGATATTAATATCGATCAGGAAACCATCCTCGATGTGGTTGGCACCGGTGGTGACGGTACCAATACCTTTAACATTTCCACCACCGTTTCCTTTGTCGTATCGGCATGCGGCGTCAAGGTGGCAAAACATGGCAACCGCTCGGTATCTTCGTCCTGCGGCAGTGCAGATGTGCTGGAAAAATTGGGCATTAATCTTGATATAACCCCCGAGACGGTTGAAAACTGCATCAAACAGATCGGCATCGGCTTTCT
>CAIRBT010000005.1 GCA_903876875.1 uncultured Geobacteraceae bacterium | reverse complement strand
TGTACTGCCAAGTGGCACTGCTTTCAAGATTACTTATGTTTACCCTGCCGTTGCTGGTAATGCCATCGGCGAGGCCGCTGTCACTGGCAAGTGCGGCAACCGGAGCGGCGGCATATGTATCCAGCGTGAAGTTCAGCGTGCCATTACCGGAGGTGTTTCCCGTAACGTCGGTCTGCCGCACCAGTACCGCTTTCGCACCATCGTCGGTCAGCGTAAAGTAACTTCCACTGCCGGTGGTCCAGTTTTGGCCGTTGTCGGTGCTGTACTGCCAAGTCGCACCATTCTCAAGGTTGCCTACGTTTACCGTACCACTATTGGTAATGCCATCGACACTTCCACTATCTGTAGCAAGCCCCACCGTCGGAGCCGCCGGAGGCGTGGTATCAGAAGTACTATTGTTGGTCACATCCTGACCACTCACGTTCGCTGCTATATTGGCAGCGATATCCTGAATCTTGTTCGTTCCGGCACTGTAACTGACTTTAATGTTACTATCAGAGATACTGATGGTCGAACCGAGCGTCAGGGTTACTGTTTGAGCGGTGGCATCTACGGCAACGCCCGTAACTGAAACGGCACTGTTGCCCACCCCTTTTGTGACAGAAAAGTCACCCGCAGCCGGAGTTGTACCGGCCATGCCGACACCTGCCTCGCTGTAAGTCAGCACCAGCCGTGTGCCATTGACCGACGCACTGGCAAAGACCGGAGCTGTCGTGTCAAGTACCACCGCCAACGCACTGCTGGCGGCGGATACATTGCTGGCACTGTCGGTTACCGTGGCGGTGAAACTGAGATTGCCGGCCGTTCTCGTGGTGCTGACGATATCAACGTACCCCGCGCTGATATTGGCGTCAATCAGCGTAGCAGTTCCCACCTGGGTGCCACCATCATAGAGCGTCACCACATCGCCGGTAACCGGAGCGGTGACTCCTGAGCCGTTGAACGAAACGCGGAGTGTCGGTGTTGTTACATTGGTTTTGTTGTCAGTGGTACTGGTGCCACTGTCCGAGGCATCCGTCAGGTCAACAGTTGGGGCCGCCGGGGGAGAGCTGTTTTCCCGTATGACATAGCTGCTGCTCGTGGTGCCACTGGTAGCGGTGACGGTATTGACAACCCGGGCGGTGTAGCTATACGTCGTGGCATCGCTCAAGTTGCTGTCGGCATAACTCCAGTCCGTTCCGGTCACCAGGGCGTAGCCGATTCTGGTGCCGTCACGATAGATGGCAAGGGATTCACCGGTGCCAAGTTCGGCACTGATGGTACCGGTGAGGTCGGGAGTGGTGTCGTTGGTGACGCCGCCATTTGTGATGGTACCGGTGGCGGGGGCGACATTATCAGTAATAGTGGTAATGGCAACCGTTTGGGTTGGGGTAGCCAGGGGGGTGCTATTGGTGACCGACAGGGCACTGAACGTGGCCGCGTCATTGCCGACCATATCCTGAATGGCGTCTGGGTCATTGCTGGGGCTTGGATCGGTGTAGCTGACCAGCACAGTTTGACCGGCAATTACCGGAGAAACGAGGGTAAGCGTTATGGTCTTGTCGGTGGCACTGACAACAAAGCTGTCAACGAGGATGTCAACACCATCAACCAACACGGAAAACGCACTGTTGACCGGAAGATTGATGGCATCAAGTTGATTGGCGTCCGTAAGGGTAATCGTCAGCGTGGCACCGATGATTGTGGCACTGACCGGTGCCGGAGCGGTGGTGTCAATGGTAAACGTATTGGAAGCAGTGCTTTCATTGCCGGCAGCATCGGACAGTTTTACATAGTAGCTGCCATCTGCAAGCACATTGGCACCAAAATCAATCTGATAGGTACCGCCGGTCTCGGTGGTTGTATACCGGTTCATTGCAATCAGGACACCGGCATCGGTGTAGACCTCTGCCGTGCCGCCGCTCTCACCGGTGACGGTCAGTACCGGCGTGTTATTATCGCTTATCAGGTCACCGGCAGTCGGATCTGCACTGGTTTCGGTCACATCGGTAATGACCGGTGCCGCCGGTGCGCTGCTGTCCACAGTCACCGGGAATGTTGTCGAAATCAACCCGTTGACGCCCCCTTTACTGAGCTGGGCGGTAAGAATTTTTATGCCGTCACCTGCGGCGGTGATAGTAGCGGCAGGGACGGTCACCGCTGCGGTGTGGTTGGTTATGTCGTTAGCCACCAGCGTATAATTAACTGCTGTCTGCCCCCCCCACACCAGATGCAGCACGTCACCAACAGCGGCTCCGGTGGTGGTTAAATCAATATTGACAAGCGTACCGTCGGCAGCTTCAGAGGCATTAATACCGCCGCTGCTGTTTTCCGGTACTGTGCTAATAACCGGGGCAACGTCATCAGTGGCAGCAACGGTGACGGTAAAGGCTGCTACGCTGCTTTCCAACGCATTACTATCGGTGGTTGTCACGCTGAAGACACGGGTGCTGCCGTTGACCGGCGTGTCAGAGCTGTTGTTGTATTTTATGGCGTCAAGCAGTGTCTCATAGTTTGCAACAGTTGTGGCAGCAGTGAATGTTACGATACGTGAACCGCTCACGTCAGCCACCGCGTAGGCAAAACTGGTGCCACCATAGGTAACCGTGCCGGTCCCTGTTGTACTGGTGAGGCTGATGACGGTTCCTCCAAGCAGCAACTGATCGCCGGTACCAATTGAACCGGTCGGAATACTTACTTTCAGGCTTGCCAGGTTAGCGACAGAAGACGAGAGGTTCGTGGCACCGGCAGAAAGTGCGACCCCATTGGCACCGGTATCACTGCCCCAAACTTCGGTGAAGGTGGCACTGTTGGTGAGTCCACTTGTCGTTGTATTAAGATCTATGGCGGGGGGGGTATATCCGACCACCGCAGTAAATGTGGCGGAATTGCTGGTACTGGTACCATCATAAACGGTAACGGTAAACGGACGGGTGCCGGTCACCAGCGAGGCATTATTGTACTGTATGGCATCGAGCAAATTTTGATAGCTCAACACAACGGCTGCGGCATTAGCCGAGTTGCCAGTATTACGACTGGTAAAAGTGATGGTACGGATACTGTTGGCATCGGCTATCGCATAACTAAAGATGGTACCGTTGTAGCTGACAGAACCGGTGGCGGTGGCAGATGTAATACTTATCGAAGTTAAACCCACCTTCAACGTATCACCCGTTTTTATGCTGCCAGTGGCAATGCTTACCTTCAGATTTGACAAGCTGTCACTGTCAGAATCCGCAATATTCAAACCACCGGCACTAAAATTTATGGGTGTGTTCGCAGTGGCAAACGTCAACTGATTAGTAACCCCCGGCGTATTCGTGTTCAGGTCGATGGTCGGCGGATCATTGGTCGCGGCAATGGTAACCGTGAAGGTCGCGGCGGTAGTGGTATCGGCAGTGCCATCGTTGGCAGTAACGCTAAAGACACGGCTGCTGGCATTCACCGGCGTATCCGATGAATTATTATACTTCAGTGCATCTATCAACGCTTCATAGCTGGCTTTTAGCGCCGGGATGTCCGCCGTGTTGCCCGAATCCCGGCTGGTAAAGGAGACGGTTCTCGTGCCGCTGACATCGGCAACCGTATAGGCAAATGTTGTGCCGCCATAGGCTGAAGTCACCGTGCCGGTGCGTGTCGTGCCGCTGGTCAGGTCGATGACCGTACTCCCCAGAACCAGCTGATCCCCCGCAGCAGCACTGGCCACCGGCAGAGTAATAGTAAGATGTGCCAGATTTGCCGAATCAACATCGGCAAGATTAGTGCCGCTGGCAGTAAAACTCACCGCATTTGCTCCGGTATCGGTGCCGCTCATTTCGGTAAACGTGACCGTTCTGTTACTATTTGCCACACCTCCCCCCGTGGCGGCCAGATCCACAAACGGTGCCACATTGGGGGTCGTATTGGTGACCGAATTCAAGGTAAAGGTTGCAGCATCATTGCCCACACTATCCTGTATAACGCCGGTGGCGTCGTTATCCGCGGTCAAGTCGGTGTAGGTCACATTAACAACCGTATTGGCCTTGACGGCGGTTGTCAGGGTCAGGGTCACCGTTTTATTGGCGGCATCGACGGCAACGGCTGTAACGGCATTGGCAACACCGTCGGCGGTAACGGCAAAGTTGCCGGTTGTTGGAATATTGGTTGCGTCCAACATATTGGCATCGACAAAGGTAAGTTCAAGAGTTGTGGTATCCACCGAGGCATCGGCAATAACCGGCGTTGGCGGCGTAATGTCGATACTGTAGACCATGTTATTCATGGCGGTGGTACTGTTACCGGCACTGTCGGTGGCGGTAACGAAGGCACCGACCGTCAGATCCGGTGCCGCATTGAGCATTGAACCGGCAATATTGATACTGAAGGTCCCGTCACCAAGCACCGTTCCGGTATAGTAGTTATCGTTGACCACCAGGGTCACCAGATCTCCTGTCTGGGCTCCGGTCACACTGCCGGTGACGGCAACCGTTCCGTCAAGTTCCACCGGATTAAGAACATTGTCAGTGGTGATCGGATTCAGCGTTATGGTTGCCGTCGGGGGGGTAACATCGACGACGTAGGCCTTTACCGCCGTACCGGTGCCGCTGTTACCGGCTGCATCGCTCGTCGCCACTTGAGCGTCTATACTCACATCGCTATCGGCCAGCAGTTCCGAGCCGGCAACCGTGATGCTGTAGGTCAGATCACTCTGGACAGTACCGGTGTAATTGGTGCCATTGATTGTTAAAGTCACCGTATCACCGGCAACTGTGCCGACCGTTGTGCCGGTCAGCGTCACCGTGCCGGCCGCTTCATCACTGTTCACAACATTATCGGCGGTAACACTGTTAATGGTAACAACCGGCGTCGGGGCGACGAGATCTTTGCTGTAGAGCTTGGTGGTGGTGGCGGTCGCACTGTTGCCGGCGGCATCAGTAATGGCCGTTGCGGCGGCGGCAATGGTCAGGTCGCTGTCCGTTGCCAGATAGTTCCCCTGCACATTAATGCGAAAGGTATGATCTGCCTGTACCGTGCCGGTGTAGGTATGGGCAGTGCCGTTATTAAGGGTCAGGGTAATCACATTGCCGGCTCCAATGTCTCCCCCCACCGTGCCGGTTATGCTGATTTGCCCTGCCGCTTCGCTGATGTTCAGCACATCGTCGGCGGTAACATTGTCCAGCGCAATGGTGGCTGTTGGAGGAGTGGTGTCGAGCAGCACCGTCTGGGCTGCAATGGCACCGGATTTACCCGTACTGGAATTGGTGATACGTGCTTCAATCACCCAGTTACCGGCATGGCTGCCGGTGTCGCTGATCTGCCAGGTTGTGGTCGTGAGCATGGTAGGTACCGTTGCCGACCACGAGACACCACCGTCAAAAGAAACCTGGACTGCGTCACCACTGGTCAGGACCGCACTGAGACTGCCGCTTACCGTACGAGTTGCAGAGCCGTCATTGGTGATAAAATCGGTGGCCGACGTACCGGAATCCTTGGTCATGCCGGTAATGGTCACGGCCTGGGTCGGAGCCCCGGCATCCAGAATTACCACGGAGGCGGTACGATTCTGGTTGACGGCACCGAGGCTGTCATAGGCATCCAGATAGGTAACCACAACCGTCTGGTTGTTGGCAACATTCAGGTTCCCGCTGTTGTCGGTGTCTTTGGCACTGTTATTTGTGGTTGCCAGAGTGGCGGAAAACAGTCCGGTATTGGCACCGGTTTCCGTCAGGGTTACCGTTTCAATTTCCGTAGTTGCCTGGTTGCGAACCGTCACGGTCACGGTTTCAGCTACTCCGGCATTCAGATTCAGATCGTTATCGGTGACCGTAAGAGTTGCCGTTGAACCGGCCTGCAGTCCCGGTGTTATGGTGACTACACCGGTCGCTCCCGGAATCAGCAGCTCCCCGGCGGTCGTATCCACGGTGGTATTACCGGCCAGATCGGCAATACGGGCGGTCACATCATAAAGTCCCTTGGGCAGGGCATCCCCCGCCGGAATTACCAGGTTCCAGTTGGTACTGGTGCGGGTTAGTTTGCCGTCACCCTCGGTGTATGTTTTGCCATTCACGGTAACCGATAAAACCTCACCGGCAGCCAGCGTCGCCGTTCCGGTAATTGTTGGCGTGGAGGACGCGGTGGTCAGACCGGTGACCGTCGGCACCGCCGGAGAGGTGCGATCCACAACCAGCTCACTGCTGCTGATATCGGTGGTAACATTACCGGCACCATCGGTTACCCGTGCCGTAACTTCATAGGTTCGGTCTACCAGAGCGTTTGCCACCGGAATGGCCAGACTCCAGACATGGGAGACACCATTATAGGTCAGATTGCCGTCACCAACGCTGTAGGTAACGCCATCTACCACCACACTGAGGCTTTCTCCGGTGGCGATGGTTGCGGTGCCGGCCAGGGTTGGCGTCGTTGTATTGGCATACAACGTATTGACCGTTGGAATGGCTGCCGGCCGCACCGTATCGACCGTCACCGAATAGGCATCTGAACTGGTGCCGCTGTCGATTCTGGCGGTGATCGTAAAACTGCCGTTGCCACCGGCGGTGATCGTTGCCGCCGACACGTTGAGGCTCACCATACCGGCGGTAATTTCCGCACTGGTTAACAGGTGGTCAACGGTCTGGCCATGCCAGTCAACAATGAGGTGATTACTGGTGGTCAGGGTTCCCGTACCGGCCAGACTGATAGTCACAAGCGTGCCATCCGCCGCCTCGGTGGCGTTGATACCGCCGCCACTGTTTTCCGGAACAGCGGTAATCAGCGGTGGGAACGCCGTTCCGGTGGCCGTCGTAAAATTCAGGGTCGTGGCATCAGTAATGCCTGCGTATGCGTTGCCCGACGTATCCTTAATGGCCGTCGGATCAACCTGAACATAATACCCGGTGTTATAGAGCAGATAGGCGTAGGGGTTGAGCGTCACGCCGGTGGTGCCGTTGAACGTAATTGTCCCCCCTTTGTCACCGATTCCGGTGGCAACATTAAAGGTTTCAATGACGGTGGCACCGGAGTACAGCTTGAGGGAACCGCTACCAGCCATGACGTTCTCATTAAACAAGAGAGCGATACTGCTGAGTGGCGAAACGGCGGTGGCATTATCGGCCGGAGTGCTTGATTGCAAAACGGGTGGAGTCGTATCATCAGACGTATCAATGACAACGGAATAGCTGTTTGAGAGTCCGCTGGTATGACTGGAAGAGTCGCTTGCGGTGGCGGTCACCGTGTAAGTATGGCCATTTACCAACGTGGTTCCGGTGTAGTCAAAGGACCAGCTGCCACTGGCATTTGCCTGGGTCGTTCCCTTGAGGAGCGAATCCACGTAGACGGTCACCGTGCTATTGGCCTCCGCAGTCCCGGTGAAGAAGAGCGTGGTATCGCCGGTGCGATTATCACCAACGGTTCCGGTATCGGTGCTCATGCCGGTGATGGCCGGTGCGGTTGGTGCCACGCTGTCAGTCACGCTCACGGTCGTCACCGAGGGGGTGGCTTCAACACCAGCCAGATCGGTGGCAGTGAAGGTAAAGGTACGGGAACCGGCCTGTTTCCCCGTGGCGGTATCGCGGTACAGTAGATCCCGTATGACCAGCTGTGCCTGTGCCTGGGTCAGCGTGCCGCCGCCGTTTTTGGTCAGGGTGAATATCCCCTGCGAATAGGCGATATCCACCGCCACCGTCCCCACGGTGACATTGGTCATGCTGCCCGAACCACCATCAGCCCGCACCTCGGTGGCACCAAAGGTGATGAGTTCAGAGGCACCATCCTGCAACCCGGCAACCTCAATGGCAATCTGGGAAACCTTGTCCGATGCCTCGACAAAGGTGGCGGCATTGGCAGGGTCATCCAGACTGACCTGGGCACCATCGCTACTGATCACCGTATAATCGTACTGGTTGACCACCGTTGGAGCCAGATCAATCACCGGAGCCGTCGTATCCATTACAAAGGAGCGGGAGGCACCCACCGCCAGCACATTATGGGCCTGATCGTAGATTCCGGTGCCCGCGCCGCTGTTCAGCGTCAACAGATACGTACCGGCCGGGTTGGTCACCCGGGAAAGGTCGATACTATAGCTGCTGCCACTGCCGGTGATGGTCGCACCACTCAGGGAGACCGCCACCGAATCACGGGTGAGCATAAAGTCGCTGATATCAACGCCGGTGACGTTTTCGCTGAAGGTTATGGTAAGTGCTCCAACCACCGTGTGGCGGGGGTCGGGAGTGATGGCGGCAATGGTTGCCGTGGGAGCGGTCGTATCGGGGCTCAGAATGGTCAGCTGATAATCCTCAACCTCCCCATCCATCAAAGCCCCTTTGGTGTAGGCGGTGGTCAGGGTGGCGGTATCGGTCGATACTCTGAAACGGCCATAGGTTGTGCCGGCCACAATGCCGCTGAGCCCGGTCCAGGTGATGGTTTTTGTGCCGGTAAAACCGGCGGCGACGGCAACGCTCACCCCTTCCCCCGCCTCAAAGGTACCATTGCGGTTAAAATCGATCCACCCCACCAGCACGGCAGCCTGACTTGCCGTATTGGTCACACTCACATCGACGCTGTAACTGGTATAGCTGGTACTGAGCGGACTGAGCGAGGCCACGCCGTCATCTTTCGTGTCGGTTGAACCGACACCGGCCGTCGGCCCGTTGGCCTCATAACTTGGGGCGGTACCGAGCCAGACATCGTTATTGAGGGTATTATGGCGGGCACCATCAGCCGCCAGGGTTGTGCCATAGGTGTCAGGCGCATCACCAAAATCAAGGTTGATGGTAACGATGCGGGCACCGTCACCACTGGTCGGCAGCGTGGTGCTGAACTGAATCGGCGTTGCCGCCAGCACCGGTGCGGCCGGATTACTGACATCAATACGATATATCTTCGGACTGGCTCCCCCCGAAGTGACGTATAAATAACCGGTCTTATCAAAATACTGCCCCCAGTAGGAGCCCCCTCCGGCCGAAGTCAGTGCCCCCAGATCGGTCGTGGCACCGGTGGTCGGGTTGATGCGGTAGAGGTGACTGGTGGCCGCATAAATCTGCCCATCAATAGGACTAAAGGAAAAATCGACCGCGCCGGTGTTAATGGACAAGGTCAGTGGGGCCAGCCAGGTTCTATAGGTACTTGAGGCTGGATTGAGGTCAAAGCGATAGGCGGTGGCCCCGTTGATCATATACATGACCCCGGCGGCGTTGATATCGGCAGCGTAGAGAGCCAGCGATGCGGGGGGGGAATTGCCCGCCGCAAAGGCGGCAGAGACCACACTGACCGTGCCATCGGAGTTGATGCGGATTACTTTATGCAACACATTGTCAACGGCATAGAGGTGGCCATCCACCGGGCTGAACCCCAGGGCATTGGTGGCATTGGCATAAAAATCCTTCGCCAGATAGGAGATGCTCCCGGTAACCAGATTGACCCCGGAGAGATCCATGGCGGTGGTGCCGGTGGCGTTACCAATCAGATAGGACACCACCGAGGCATTGGTCATAAAATCCGGGCCAAGCACCCGCATGGTGCGTGATACCGCCACGGAATCTTTCTGTCCATCATGTGCCGTCACCGTGATGGTACGGTCAAGATCAATTCCGGCACCGGCCGTATTAGTAAAATAGACCGTGGCAAGGGCACTTTGATAGTCGGCAAGGAGTGCATGACCGCTCAATTTCAGAACGCCGGTCGTGGCATCATAGGCCGTGGCCGTAATGCCGGACGGCAAGGCACCGAGTACGCTCAGGACATCGGTGGTCTGTCGATTGGTAGCGGTGATGGTAATGGTGACACTTTCCAGCGAGGCGTCATCGGCATCGGTAATCAGGGGGGTGGTCACCGGATCAAACAGCAGAACCGGGCTTCCCCCTTTGTTGAACCAGGTGGCTCCCGAGACCCTGCTGATCACCGGTGCCTGGTCGTTTGCCCTGCTCAGGTTGGTGCAGGCGAGGGTGCCAAAGGAGGCGGCGTGGTTACCGGCCAGATCCTGAATAGCGGCGGCGGTGCCGGGATCGGTATAGGTGACCGTAATGCTGTCCGCAGCGGTGACTGTTGTTGCCAGGGTGAGGGTCACCGTCCGTTCGGCAGCATTTACCAGCACGGAATTAACCGTCAGGGTGGTGCTGCCTGATTTGACGAGGAATGCCCCCGTGGCCGGGCTGTTGACCAGATCCAGGTTGCTGTCATCACTATAGCTCAGGGTTAGTGCGGCACCATCGACCGTGGCGGTGGAGAAGAGTGGCAGTGCCGTATCGACCGTAATTGTCCGGGTTGTCGTCACCGTGTTGGCCGCCTGGTCACTGGTAATAACTGACAGGGTATAGCTGCCGGCGATAAGGGGTGTGCCGGTGCGGTCGCAGCTCCAGGTGGTACCGGTGACGACAGCGTCGGCACTAAACACCGTCACGTCACTGCTGTTTTTGAGAATCAGGTGGATATAATTTCCCGCTTCCGTGGTGCCGGTATACAGCAGGGAGGTATCGGAGGTAATAAAATCACTTGCGGAGCCACCGCTATCGGAAATGATCTGTACCGTGGCGGCAGCAATGGAGTGGTCTACCGTAAAGGTTTCATCAATACCGCTGGAGGGCGTCAGACTGGTCAGTGCGTCACCGGTGGAGGTCCTGATCGTATTCGTTACGGCAATATCAAGATTAACCGTACCGGTTCTTCCTGCCAGTCCCCCCACCTCCACATCATACTGGGTGCCATTGCTATTGGCCACCGGCGTCACCAACTGCACGGTCGCTCCGTCAAGTGAACCGGGGGCAAAGGTAAAGTCGGTTCCAACCACACTTTGCATCGGGGTGGTAAAGGTCACCCGGAAGTTGACCGTATCCGCATTGGTGGTGGAGTAGGTCGGCGTCTGTCGGACAATCGAAACGGGGGCAGGCTGTTGGAGAGTATAGGCGTGGCTCGCCCCCGCCACCGCGTTACCGGCAAGATCCACGGTACGTGAGTTAAGCGTTCCGGTACCGGCCTGCAGGATAACCCCGGAAGCGGTCCAGGTGCCGGAAGCGGTCACCGCATTAACCCAGCTTGCACCACCATTGGCGGAGATCTGAAACGTTTCCCCCGCAGCCAGCGAACCGGCAAAGGTACCGGACACCACCTGACTGGCGGCGGTGGTCGTAAAGTCTCCGGCTGGAAGCAGGTTGTCATTATCAATAGCCGTAATCGAGGTAACGGTGGCTGTGGGGGGGGTTGTATCGACGGTAAAGCTTGCCGTTGCCCCGCCTGACAAGGCACCACTGACAGTGCTGACAATGCCGGTCGTGCCGTCACTTTTCAGGGTAAGAACATAGGCCCCTTCCGCCAGGGTATAGTTGGCGAGATTGATACTGTAGAGTGCGCCGCTGCCGCTGACAATGGCCTGACTGATATCGACGGCGGAGCCCCCCCTGGTCAGGGTAAAGTCCGTAATATCGACATTCTGACTGACCACTGCTTTACTAAAGACAATGGAGACCGTTCCGGCATTGGTATTGCGCGGATCCGGGGTCACCGCCGTGATACTTGCCGTTAAGGGAGCGGTGGCAACCACCAGGGTACCGGCCGGATTGGCAACCGCACCCGCCGTATTAATGGCATTACCGGCGGCATCGGCCAGTGACGCACCATTGGCATTGAACGCGGTCACCGAGAGGTCGGAACTTCCCAGGCCGCTGGTTACCGTGTGATTGAATTTCAGGGAGGTGGAGCTGCTGTTGACCGAGTCATAGGTGGCTGTGCCACCATCGTTCAAGGTCAATGTGGGGGTGCCGCCGGTAAGGGTCACCGCCTCGCTGGTGGTCAGTGTCAACGTGACGCTGTCCCCCACATCAAGGGTGCCGGAACCGCTGGTCACCTTTGTACCGGTGGCAACCACACTGTTCACCGTGGGGGCAACGGTATCGAGGGTATAGGCCAGACTGTATTTCGTCCCCTGATTGCCCGCCGCATCTTCCACCCAGGCTTTGAATGTATTAGCCCCCGACTGTAGTGTCGCACCGTACAGGGTAAAGTTTGAGCCCGACACGGTGGCGATACTCCAGGTGGTACCGTTGTCCACGGACACTTTGACCAGGTCTCCCGATGACAGGGAGCCGCTCAAAGTGCCACTGATGCTCTGGGCAGCCGTATTGGTGAGAAAGTCGGTGGCACTGCTGCCACTGTCAGCAGAAATTGACAGGGTTGAAATGGTTATTGAGGGGGCTGAAGTATCGGTGCTGGAGCTGTTGCCCGTTGTGGTAAAATAATCATTCGTGCTGTCAGTCGACGTAATGCCGGCGTAGGCATTGCCGGTAGCATCCTTGAGAGCGGTGCTGCTAATATCCACATTATAGGTGGTACTTTTGGAGAGATTGGTTCCGGTATTGTCGAGAATCAGGGTATTGCCTCTGATGTACCAGCTGCCGGTACCTGTGGTAAAGGTTCCGCTGGTGGTATTGGCAGTGAGGGTTGCCTTCCATATGTCAGAGTTGTTGGCCTGTAACGTTACCGTACCGCCATTGGCGTAGATATTCTCACTGAATTGAACCACGAGATTGGTGTTGACTTTGCTACTGGTACCACCTGCCGAAGGGTAAATCAAAGAAACCGTTGGTGCCCCGGTATCGATAATGACCGTTTGTGCCACAGAGGCAGCACTGCTGTTGCCGGCAGCATCCACCAGGCGTGCCGTCAGGGCATAGGTGTTATCGCCCAAGGCGGAAGGGGTTATGTCCTTGTACTTTGCGGTTATGTCCGAAGAGCTCAAGGAAGCGGCACTGCCAAGAGCGAGGCCATTGGCGTACAGCTGGAGCGTGTCACCGCTCACGGCACCACTGCCATCAATGCTGATACGCACCGTTGGCGTTGTGTCGTCCGTGGTGCCGCCGCCGCTTACGGTGCCGGTCGATGCTCCCACATTATCGGTAACGCTGGTGATACTCGGAGCCAAAGGTGCCGTGGTATCAACGGTAAACGAAGTGCTGGTGGAAGCGGAACTGGTGTGGCCGGTGGCGTCGGAGACCTTGGCGGTAAGGACGTAGGTGCCATCCGCCAGTGCGGCGGTGGTGATACTCTTGCTGCCTGCCGCTATATCAGCACCGGTCAGGGTTACCGCACTGCCAAGAGCCGTGCCGCTGTTGTACAGCTGCAGCGTATCATTGGCCACCGCATAGGTGTTGCTCAAGCTCACCAGTACCGTCGGCATGTTATCGTTGGTACGGCCATTATTGCTGATTGTGCCGACGGTTGGTGAGACGTCATCGGAAACGGAGGTAATGGTCGGAGCACCGGGAGTGGCGTCAAGAACGATGGTAAAGGTGCCGGAGGCAGAGCTGGCATTACCAGCAATATCAACCAGCTTGGCATTCAGGGCATAGGTACCATCTATCAATGCGGCGGTGGTTATATCCACATACCCGTTGGTAGTAACATTCGTGCTTGTCAGGCTAACGGCACTACCAAGAGCCGTCGCACCGTTGTACAGCTGTACCGTATCACCGCTCACCGCACCGGTGCCTGTCAGGCTGACACGTACCGTCGGGGTGTTGTCGTCGGTAGCATTACCACTCGTCAATGCGACGGTCGTTCCCACATTGTCAGTGACGCTGGTTATGCCGGGTGCCCCGGTAAATCCGGTGGTATCGACGGTGATGGTGTAGTTACTGGAAGCGGAGCCGGTGCGGCTGGCAAAATCGGTGATTTTGGCATTCAGAGTGTACGAGCCTTCGGCCAGGGCAGAGGTCGTGATATCTTTATACCCGGCCGTAATGTCCGAACTTGAGATAGTAACGGCACTCCCCAGGGCTGTCGAGCTATTGTAGAGCTGTATTGTATCGTTTGCAGAGGCACCGGTTCCGGTCAGGGTAACCCGCACCGTCGGCGTGGTGTCATTGGTTCGGCCGCCACTGGCAATGGTTCCGGTAATCGGTGACACATCATCGCTAACGCTCAGGGTCGGGGCAGTGGGTGCCGTGGTATCAAGTACGGCCAGTTGGTCGGTCAAACCGGAAATGGAAAGACTGTCCGCCGTAACACCCTGAAGATCTATCAGCACGTTAGTAGACCCAGTGCCGCTTGCCCCTTGTATATATACGAACGTGTGGCTCACCCCGCTGATTGTAGCCCGGAATGCCACGCTTGAACCGGAATTACCTATATCATTAGCCTGTAAATATTGGACAGCGGCAGCCACATCGGCTGTAGATGTCAGGGAGACAGCCGAACTATAACCGCTATTCGAGTCGTCAAATGTGATAATCCCACCGGTGATACTGTGGCTTCTGGCGCGTGACCCGGTATTGAACTGTACGTTTGAGGAGGAACTTGTGCCGGTTACCCCAATGGTATCCGTCGCAATCGAGACCCCGGTAAAACCAATTTTCTCACTGACAGCTGCCGTTATACCGGGGGCATAGTCCGTAATCACATCATAGCCACTAATAGTACCATTGGTGCCGCTGCCGCCAAGGGTGAGCGTGGTACCCCCCGCGGCAAAATTGAAGACATCAAGACCGGCACCACCGGTCATGGTATCAGCGGCGGTAGTCCCGACCAATGTATCAGTACCGCTGGTACCGGTAATCGTTCCCAGCAGATCGGCATAGCCTGTCACCGTAAAGACGCTGGCCTCAATCTGGCCGGTCTGTTTTTCCAGTACCCAGTCCCCCCCCGCCGCCGTCGCACCGGTTTTGTCGCTCGAAGCCGCCACATCGGCCGTGGTAAGGCGGGCAAGGGAAGAGACAAAAGCCTCTCCTGCGGCCCCTTTGGCCACATCGCAGCCATAAACGAGTATGTCGGCACCGGGTGCCAGGTTGGCCCGCCAGGCAGTCAGGTCGGCAGAATGAGCCGCCATGGTTGCCGCCGTCAGGTCGGTGGATCCCAAGAGCAGCTCACCGGGGGCACCGTGGCTTAAAATATGAATGGCCGAAACCGTGCCCACACTCTGAAGTGCCCTGGTAATCTGGCTCACTCCATCCGTGGCCGGATCGAGGATGAATACTTTAACCCCCGGCTTAATTCCGGCAAGCAGCTGTTGAATATCCGGTACACGGCTGTCAACAAAAGCGACTTCAACACCGGAGGGGGCACTGGCGGCCTCTACAGTCGGCTTAACGAGGGATGTGGCAAGGAGGCGGGAGAAATCAATGGCAACGCCAGAACTATCTGCCGCCGTTTTAGACACGCCATGGGAGGCGTCAAGTGACTTATCAACCAGGGTTTCAATTGTTGCCGCACCGGCGGCGTCAAACATGAAGCGTGGTTCCAGTGCCATGATCGAGGAGGCAAACGACGAAGCCATGGCACCGGCTCTCCGTGGTGCCGGTTCACCATCTGCCGTATCGGTGCCAGTACGGGCATAAGAGTGCCCTGACCTCCCGGCACGCTGCATATCCACCGTCACTCCACCCGGCTTCACCGCACCAGCCGGGCACCTGCCCCTGCTCTGTACAATCTCGGCGGCAACTATCCAGGCTTCTTTGGCAGCACTCCATATATGTCGATAGGCACGATTCATGGTACTTCTCCCTGATTTCCAACCTGCGTAAACCCGCTTGTACATTCAAATATCTGTCGTTAGATTACGACACCACGTAAACGCAAAATTATGAATAGTTCATAACAAAAAGTGTTATAATCCCAAAATATGAAATTAAAGTCAATACTTTAGAAAGTATTACTTAAAAAATATTATGCAGATGACGCCTCAAATTCCAGTGCATTTTGCATACAAAACGGGAGCGCACGTAGTACCTGTTAGGTGGGGCGGTGTGATTGGGTATGCGAGGGAGTGTTATACGGAGCGGCTGGGTCTGGCCATTATAGAATATTGCGACGGAAGCACACCGAGGAGTCTGTCGGACTTAGGAGGAATCTGCCGTAAATCCGTCTGAACGGATCATGATTTTGCCTTTGCAACAGGTAACCACCTGTGCAACACTTCGGAAAGCACCTCTTTTTTCACCGGTTTTGATACGTAATCATCCATACCGGCCTGCAGGCAATGGTCACGGTCTTCGGACATGGCATTGGCGGTCATGGCTATGATCGGCACCTGGTGGTTTAATACCGCTGAACCGGGGTCACGAATGGCCGCTGTCGCTTCAAAGCCATCCATCTCCGGCATTTGGCAATCCATGAGGACCGCGTCGTAATTGAATATCTCCAGAGCCCGCACCGCTTCGAGCCCATTGGCCACCACATCCACCGCGTACCCCAGGTTATTCAGGGTTTTTTGAGCCACTTTTTGATTAATGATATTGTCTTC
The DNA here is from genome assembly GCA_903876875.1 of uncultured Geobacteraceae bacterium. Lineage (GTDB taxonomy): Bacteria > Desulfobacterota > Desulfuromonadia > Geobacterales > Pseudopelobacteraceae > JACRCG01. The sequence continues at coordinate 14,286 of CAIRBT010000005.1, read as the reverse complement.
TGCCAACAGGAGGCGCGTTGAACGGACAGGTTTTTCATTTTCTGTACTCGGAGCGGAGGAGTGTGCCGGAGCTTCGTCCGGGCGACCGGTTTTTCCCACTGCCCGGGCCATACTGTCCCGCAACTTGAGCTGACGAACCGGCTTGGCAACATAACCAGAAAAGCCGGCTTCCTCAAGCAGTGCCCTGTTTCGACTTTGGCCAAAGGCAGTGACCATGATCAACCCGGTTCCCGCCACCAGGGGATCGGCTTTAATGCGACGCCCCAGTTCGATGCCATCAATTCCCGGCATGCTTTGATCTATCAGAGCGACTTGAAACGGCGTTCCCGACTCCGCTGCTTCACGGAGTAAGGCCAACCCCGTTTCCCCATCGGCAGCAGCGACGGCACGACAACCCCACCGCTCCAACAGAGCGGCAAGCAAGGCCCGGCAGGTGCCATTGTCATCGACAATCAAGACAGTGGTGCCCTGAAGGGCAACGGCGGAGTGACTGTTTTCGGGCAATTGACAGCTCTCTTCTGCCAGCAGCGGGAAACAGACCGTGAAGCTGAAGGTTGAGCCACGGCCATATTCGCTGGTTACGGAGACCGCCCCCCCCATAATCTCTGCCAACTGCTTACAGATGGCAAGCCCCAGACCGGTACCGCCAAATTTACGGGTGGTGGACCCCTCGGCCTGGGTAAAGGGGGCAAAAACAGCATCAAGGCGATCCGCCGGAATGCCGATGCCGGTATCCGTTACCTCAAAGAGAACCGTGACCAGGTCGGCCCGGCTCTCTTTCAGTGTGGCACTGAGGACGATTTCCCCACTGCCGGTAAACTTGATGGCATTGCCGGCCAGATTGGTCAGTATCTGCCGCACCCGCCCCTCATCCCCCTGCATACAGGCAGGAATGGCAGGATCGACAACACAGAGCAACTCCAGCCCTTTTTCGGCGGCTCGCAGTGACAGCAGCTCAGCCGTATCTTCCATCATTGTGCAGAGGTTAAAACTGAGCAGTTCCAGGTCAAGTTTTCCCGCTTCAATCTTGGAAAAGTCAAGAATATCGTTGATAATATCAAGAAGATTCTCACCACTTTTACGGATTGTTTCGGAGAAATCCCGTTGCTCCGGTGACAGCTCCGTATCCGACAGCAGAATGGTCATGCCAATGACCCCGTTCATCGGCGTACGGATTTCGTGACTCATGGACGACAGAAAAATGCTTTTGGCACGTGTGGCAGCTTCGGCATGATCTTTGGCGATTTTCAACTCTTCAATGAGTTTTTTATTGGCCGTAATATCTTCGCAGACGGCCAGATAGTGGGTCATTTCCCCCAACCCGTTGCGGATGGGCGACACGGAGGTCAACCCCCAAAACAGGGAGCCATCTTTCCGTTTATTAACAATTTCACCATACCAGGTACCACCGGCAGCGATGGTTTGCCATAATTCAATAAAGACTTCCGGGGGGGTCTCACCTGACTTCAAGATACGGGGGTTTGCCCCAAGGGACTCGTCGAAGCCATAACCGGTGAGTTCGGTAAAACGGGGATTGACGAATTCGATGGTACCCAGCAGATCAGTCATCACGATTGACGCAGGGCTCTGTTCCACGGCACGGGATAATTTCAGCAGCTCCATTTCGGCAAGTTTACGTCCCGTAATATCTTCATGGGAAATAATCGCGTACTTCGTACCGGACACCATAAAGAGGTTGATATTACAGACAAACCACCGATGCACGGCAGGAGAATGGCAGGGGTACTCGTGGGAATGGCTGGCCATGGTGCCATCGAGGATCGACTTGATGGCACCGGTAAAATTGACGATATCCGGATCCCCGGAATCACTGGCGGTAATGCAGGTATCCAGATAGTTAACCCCCACCGCACAGGCATCCTGGGGGGTACCATTGCTCGCAGCATATTCATCCCACGCCCGGTTGGTGACTATTATGGTACCGTGGCAATCGAGAACACAGATATGGGCACTTAATCCATCCAGTGCGGAACGGGTAAAATATTCCTGCTCCTGAAGTTGCTGATTTAATTGTTGCAACTCGGTCACATGACGTTCATGACTCTGCCGCGCCTGTTCCCGCTGGAATTTCAGCTCCAGGTGATTGCGCACCCTCATCTGCACCAGCCCCATATTAAACGGCTTGGAGATAAAGTCGATCGCCCCCAGCTCCAGCCCCTTGATTTCATCGTCAATGCTGTTGAGAGCCGAAATCATGATAATCGGGATATCAGAATAGGTACTGTCCTGCTTCAGGGCTTTGCACACTTCATAACCATCCATGCCAGGCATCATAATGTCGAGCAGAATAAGGTCGGGCCGATTGGCGGCAACCTGACGCAGCGCCGCCTCACCGGTGGTGGCCAGATACACCGTATAGTCTTGGGAAAGTGCCGAATTCAGCATCTTGAGCCCCAGTGCTGAATCATCAACAATGAGTATTTTACCAACCTGTTCCGACATAGCAATCTCCAACTATTACGTGGTTATAGCCTCCAGCGTTTCTAAGGCACCTTCAAAATCAATGTCATCAATCTGTCGGGACAGGGTTGCCAGTTGTGACGACGCAGGTAACTGCGACACCAGGGTTTCAACCAGCTGCAGTGCGGCGGAATCGCCGTTTTGCAGTGCCGTGCGGAGTGCGGTAACAGTTGCCGTACTGTCGCCGTTGTTCTCCTTTTTCGCCGTCTCCTGTTGTCCGACCAGGGAGGCAAGAGTTTTGATCGCCCCATTGACCAGCTCCACCTGCTGGCGAATTGCCGGAATGATATCGGCAAGTGGGACAGAACCTTCCCCCTTGAGCGTCATTTCGGCCTCTTTAGCGACCACATTCAGCTCCGGCGCCCCCACATTGGCCGACAACCCCTTCAGTGAATGGGCAGAGCGCCGGGCGGTTTCCCGATCATCCCGACCGATGGCGGCGTACAGGTCTTCGGCAACCACCGCCACCTCTTTCACAAAACCTTTAGCCATTCTCATCATCAGTGTAACATCATCCATACACCGCTTCAGAAGCTCCCCCACATTCAGCCCCGGCAGTGTCTCAGGCAGTGTGCCCCCTTCGACAAGCGGTGCCACACCGGCTGCCGGCTCCGGCTGCCGTTTGACCATGGCAGACACCAGACGAAACAGGGCACCCGGATTGACCGGTTTGGTAAGCAGATCATCCATGCCCGCCTGCAAACATCGGTCACGCTCTTCCGCCATGGCATGGGCGGTCATCGCCACTATGGGCAAGCGGGACGCATCCCACTGTTCCCGTATGGTGCGTGCCGCCGTCAGTCCATCCATGACCGGCATCTGAACGTCCATCAGTACCAGATCAAAGGCACCCTCTGCTGCAACCACCTTTGCCACCGCCTCACGTCCGTTCGCCGCCGTGGTCACCGACACACCGACCCGCTCCAGAAGCTCCGAGGCCAACTGGGTGTTGATGGCATTGTCGTCCACCAGCAGTATCCGGATCCCGGCAAACTCACCTTTTTTGGGATAGACCGATGCTTTTCGAGCACCAGAGTCGCCCCCCCCCGCCAGAATGAGGGGAGTGGCTCCCGCTTGACGGTAAGAGAGTTGCTCTTGCTCCCCCCTGTCGGCACCAAGGCCACACCAGACCCAAAAGGAGAAGCGGCTCCCCACAGCGGGGGTACTGGTCACCGATATCTCTCCCCCCATCAACTGCACCAAACTTTTGCAGATGGAGAGACCGAGGCCGGTACCGCCATATTCACGGGTTGTCGACGTATCGGACTGGGTAAAGGGCTCAAACAGTGAGCCAAGCTGCTCCGGTGGGATACCAATGCCGCTGTCCTGCACGGTAAAGAGCATTTTAACCCGCGCCTTCCCGATATCCTTTTCAGCAATTGACGCCGAAAGGACGACAGTTCCCTCTGCAGTGAACTTGATGGCATTATTAATCAGATTATTGATAACCTGCTGAAGGCGCAGGGAATCACCAATCAGGAGCGGCGGCAGGGCCTCCGGGGCAGGAAGTGTCAGGGAGAGCCCCTTGTTTTCAGCCGCAAGTTTCTGCAGGGTTGCGATATTCTCAAACAGCTGGATCGGCGAAAAGGGCACCTCTTCAATGGTCAGCATGTTGGCTTCAATTTTTGAAAAGTCCAGGATATCGTTGAGGATGCCCATAAGAGCTTCGCCCGAATAGGTAATTTTACTCAGGTAGTCATGGACTTTGGGTGACAGCTCCTGCTGCAGTGCCAGATAGCCCATACCGATAATACCGTTCATCGGGGTACGAATTTCATGGCTCATATTGGCGAGAAAACGGCTTTTGGCAAGATTTGCCACCTCAGCTTTTCTTTCGGCCTCCTTCTGCGTGGTGATGTCAATACAGGAACCGATATATCCGGTAAACGTCCCCTGCTGAAACGTGGGAACACCATTGTCCAGAATCCAGCGATAGCAGCCATCATGGCGTTTCAGGCGGTACTCCATGGTAAAACGCTGCCGGTTATCAAAACAGGTCACGTAGGTATCGAGACAGCGCGCCAGATCGTCCGGATGCACCGCGTCTGCCCAGCCATTCCCCTGCTCCTGCTCCAGAGTGTTCCCGGAAAACGCCAGCCAGACATCGTTAAACCAGTAACAGAGCTTATCAAGTCCCGCGAGCCAGATCATAACCGGTGCCGAATTCGCCAGTACACGAAAACGCTCTTCACTATCCGGAAGTGGCGGATAGTCAGCGAGTGTGCCGATTGCCAATGGTTTCGCACTTTCTCGATTATTATGCGGAGTGGTGGTTGTAGCATCCATACGATGGCTCCCGAATCGTTCTTAATTTAAGCCAGACAATAACGTGGTTACGTAAAATAGAGTCAACAGCTATTTCAGCGGCAGCTTAATAAAGAAGGTCGTTGCTCCCTGCTGGCATGTAAAGCCAACGACTCCCCCCAGATAGCGCTCACCGAAGAGCTTCATACTGTAGGTACCAATGCCACGGCCGACAGAACCTTTGGTACTGAATGAACGCTGAAAAATATTCAGCTGAACGTCCCGTGGTATTTCACCGGCATTTCTCACCGAGATAGCCACCTCATTTTCATAGTTCACGAGAGCAACCGTGACCGCCCCCCCCGCCGGAGTTGCTTCCAAAGCATTTAAAACCATGTTGCCCACCACCCGCCGCAGGATGGTGCTATCGGTAGCCATGCGGCATTCATCGGCGTGCTTGAGAACAACCGTACGATTGGGAGTACGAACGTGACTCCCATACAGCTTGCAGACATCTTCGAGCATTTTTTTCAGCTCGGTATCCCGCAAATCCAGCACATATTCACCCCGCTCGGCCTCAAGCAGGCGACGCTGCTGTGCGATTTCCTCAACCAGATTATCCGAAAGATCCACCATCAACTGGGCATTCTCCGCCGTATCGGAGGGGAGCTCCTCACTGTCGACAATGCTGTCCACAATGTTATCAGCAATGCCGCGCAAGCCGCCAACGGTGTTCAGTATGTCATGGAAGAACGTGTGTTCCAGCATTTGACGCCGTTTTTCAGACCCCACATCACGTAAGGCAAAGATAGTCAGCAGATTTTCACCCACCTGTATCGGCGTTGCCTGGACGTTGAATTCATGGGAGGTTCCCCCGTTGGCACAGGTGGTAATGCGACACTCACCCGATGATTTTATGTCCGTGCGCTGGGATTCAAGTATTGATTGAACGGCGCCACACACCGAGCATCCCAGCGAGGTGCCACAGCCATCGGGCCCCACCGCCGAGTGGATACACCCCATGGCCTCTCCATAACGGGCACCAAGCAAATCCCCATTGTGTGTGATGCCAAAGGTGGTGGCCACATGCTCATTGATCGCGACAATCTGCCTCTGTTCATTAAGAACCATCATCATATTCGGCACGGCATTGAGCACTTCCGTAATAAAGGAAGCCTGCATAACCGCCTGATGCTGCTCCGTCACCAAAGAGGCTTCGGCTCTTCCGGCAGGTGCGTAAAATGTTTTTTCTGTCAAAGAGTTCCCCAATCCGATTTTTATGCCACGTTTACGTTGGGCTGCGCCCCCAGCCTGCGTTCTCTGTCAGAACACCGCCGTGGAGCGCGCCTGAACGAACAGTTCCCGTACCGCAGACACCCACAGGTCACTGAAGTTATCCGTATTCGTCAACCAGGCTTCAATACTTCGCGGCTTTTCAACCTTAACGGCCGCCTTTTCATCACAGACCGCCGACACAATCAGAAGACCGGTGCCTTTCATTTCCCCCGCCAACTCATCATCGGTCATCGCGGCAAAGGCGTGGCAGAGTGAGTGGAAATTTCCTGTTGAAATATGTTTCAGGCGCTCACTCCGCAGCCAGTCAACCGCTTCAAGCAACCGGTCATAGTGCCCCGGTTTGTCGGGAAAAGCGTTACCCAGCTCTTCATGGAGATAAACGAGCTGACGTTCCAAGGTAATGCGAGGCAAGCCGAGGGCAGCAAGATAGCCACCAAACCACTGCACCTTGCGAATCAGGGCCTGATGATCCAGTTGTGCCAGGGTCACCAACCAGGCCGAGTCCCCACTGGCAAAACGCGTCACCCGCTCTCCGTAGCGTGCTTCAAAATAGGCAAACTCTTTCAGGCAGCGCTTACCGGCGACAATCGCTGCCCCAACCTCCCTCGCATCGGTTGGTACCCCGTGGCTTGCCACCTCGGGGTTAATACTTGCCGCTGAAAACCGCATACCATCCCCCCCCGGCAACGGATACAGGGCACCATGAATCTCTTCCAGAAACGTGTAGGACTCCTCCATGGCACTCCGTATACCCAGCACCACCTGTCCCTCAAGAGCACAGCTATTGACCAGGTTTTCGTAGATCCCCCGGCATTCCGGTGTAGTGTCGCCACACGCCCTATAAAAGGCGGTTCCGTTCAGCAGACCCACCTGAAAGTTATTTTGTACCTCGCAGCGGTACCCACCGATCACCCCCAGCAGGCCGTGCAGAGTGATGATGTAACCGATCAAAGAGTTCGGATCTTCATGGGCGAGGAATCTCATTCTGCCACCCAACGCATCGACACGTTGCCGTACGTTGGTAATCTCCGGGATCAGGGAGCCGTTAAAGTAGGTAAGATCCGCCATGATGTGCTGAAAATGGCTCTTCTCCGCTGTCCGCTCCGTACGGATTGCCGACTCCAGAATAGCCACCATAGCCACTGGCAGCCCCCCTGGTGCGCGGCTTTTCTGCGGGGTGGTCGCCAGGTAGGAGGCAAGCCGCTCCAGCGTCTTGAAGAGAGGAGCAAAGGCACGGAGTTGGTTCACGTACGCTACCGGTGGCAGCGTATTGGCGGAGAGTGCCGCAAAAAAGGGCAGCCGTGCAAAGCGCTCCAGAAGGGGGGCTAACTCTGCCTGCAATTTCGCTACGAACGTTGCCAACGGAGGCTGTTCCCCCACATTACCCCTCTCAACTGTCATGATGTTCCTTTCCCGGCTGCAACCATCTTTCAAGCATTGCGGCCAGTGCCGCCTTATTCAGTGGTTTTGGCAGGTAATCATCCATGCCTACACCGAGACACATTTCCCGATCCCCCTCCATGGCATTGGCCGTTACCGCTATGATCGGCACCGTGTGGTTAATAACCGGTGACGTAGTATCCCTGATAACCGCCGTTGCCTCATAGCCATTCATCTCCGGCATCATGCAGTCCATCAGGACCAGATCGTATTCAGCTATCTCCAGTGCCCGCACCGCCTTCAGTCCATCGGGAACCACATCAGCCGTATAGCCAAGATTTTTCAGCAGATTACAGATAATTTTCTGATTAATGGGGTTGTCTTCCGCCAGCAGGATCCGGGGCGTGGCACTGTCCGCCACCACCTGGGGCTGGTCGCTACGAATCTGCGGGGGCGGTGGCACAACTTCAGCCGGAGGCACTGACAATTCCTCCTCATGCCCCACCCGGGATAGCTCCAAGCGGGCGGTAAACCAGAAGGTAGAACCTTTCCCCTCTTCGCTCGCCACCCCGATCTCTCCCCCCAAAATTTCCGCCAGCTCCCGGGCGAGGGCCAGGCCCAAACCGGTACCGCCATGACTGCGGGTTGACGAGTTATCCACCTGGGAAAAAGCGGAGAAAATATCTTTCTGGCGGGACTCTTTGATACCACAACCGGTATCATGAACATCAAAGCGGATAATGGCGAAAGCGACCTCCAAAGAACAACAGGATACCGCTACGACAACGGCCCCTTTTGCCGTGAACTTGAGGGCGTTATCAACCAGACTGGTCAAAATTTGCCGAACTTTCCCCCCATCCCCTTTCAAGTGACAGGGCACGGCAGGCGCGATCCGGAAGGAAAGTCCCACCTTGGCTGCTGCGGTTCTGGTGACAAACGCGTCTATGGCATCGTGCACCATGCTCTGCAGGTTGAAATCCTTATTTTCAAGTGCCAGTCGGTTGATCCTGATCTGGGTGAAGTCAAGTATGTCACTGACTATCCGGAGCAGATCACGACCGCAGCCATGGGCAATTTGGGTAAAATCCCGCTGTTCATCGGTCAAATCACTCTCAAGCAGCAGATCGGTCATGCCAATCATGCCGTTAAGAGGGGTGCGCATCTCGTGGCTCATGACCGCCAGAAATTGATCTTTGGCGCGATTTGCTATTTCCGCCTTCTCCCTTGCCATTATGAGCGACGACTCCAGCTCCTTACGCTTGTTGATGTTTTCTTTAATGCTCACATAATGGGTTATAATACCCTCTTCATCACGCATGGGTGACACTTTGGCATATTCAAAATTGATCTCACCCTTTTTGGTTCTGTTAATGAACTCCCCTTCCCACATCTGCCCCTTCTTGATGGTTGACCAGAGTTCTGCGTATGTTTCCGGGGGGGTAAGGCCAGACTTGAGCATGCGGGGATTCTGCCCGACCGCCTCCTCAGCAGAATAGCCGGTTAAGTCGACAAAAAACGGGTTAACAAATTCTATCGTACCACCGGTATCCGTAATCACCACGGTGACCGGGCTCTGCTCAATAACCCGGGAGAGCATACTCAGCTGCCTTTCAGCTACCTTACGCCAGGTAATATCATCGTGGGATATTACCGCATACTTGACGCCGTTAATACTGAAGGGATTTGCCGTACAGACAAACCAGAGATCTTTTTCAGGGGTATGGCACCGATATTCCTTGATGAATTGTGGCGAAGTACCCTCGAGAACCGCACTGATACCGTTGGTAAACTCCTGCACGGAGGGATCCTGTTCGGCGGTCGGGGACTGGCAGGCAAAGAAATAGTTTGAGCCGATACTGCTGAACTCTTTTATCGCATCATTCTGAAGACCGAAATATTCCCAGGCGCGATTGGTGGCGATGATGGTGCCCTGGGCATTTATCACGCAGACATGTGCCCTGATACCGTCAAGGGTTGCTTTATAAAACTGATCCTTGGCCGTCAGATTCGCTTCAGCCGTTTTTAACTCGGTCACATCGGCCACCAGCACATAGAAGCCATTGACCGCAACACCATCATTATCCGGTATATAGTGTGCCCAGGTGTATCCGGTACTCCCATCGGGTTTCACTAACGTACGTTGAAAATGCTGAAGCTCACCCGCCAGTGCCGCCGTTATGAACGGCTCATTTTTCCCGTACAGCTCGTCACCCATAAGATCCCGGATATGGATATTCTCCATCTGTTCCGGACTTTTGCCGAACCACTCCTGATAGGCACGGTTGGCAAAACCGCAGCGCAGCTCCCTATCCCAGTAACCGACCATGCCGGGCAGAATATCAACCAGTTTCCGCAAGAAACGCTCGCGATCTGCCAGTGCTGCCGAGATCTGTTTTTGCCCGGTGATGTCAGCATGTATCCCCTGCATCAGCAGCGGAGAGCCATCCAGATCCCAATGGGATACACTGCCGTAGTCCTGAACCCACACCCAATCGCCATTTTTATGTTTCATACGGAATTCGTGTTGGTAGGGAATCGCCGGATTGTTCACGTGGATATTGAATTGCACGTGCAAGGTTTCCAGGTCGTCCGGATGAATATAGGTTGTCAGGGTGTTGAATGAGATCGGACCAAGTTCTGCCAGAGTATAGCCAAAAATTTCTGCCCAGCGTTCATTAACGACACCTTCCCCGGTCGTAAGATTCCATTCCCAGACCCCGACGCCGGTACCATTAATTACGCCATCAAGCCGCAACTGTTCTAATTCCAGTGCCCTCTGCTTCTCCTGGAGCGCCGTTTCGCCGGCGACCCGCTCCGTAATATCGGTTAGAACAATCATCACATCGTTCGCAGTAACCTTGCGAATGCTCACCTCAAGCACCTGGCTGCCCGCCGTGCCATTTTGCCCCGCCACAGTAACCGGTAAATCCTCGCACACCACCCCGCTCTCTTCGCTAAAACCAGAGATAACAGCATGAATTTGCGGCACAACCGGATCAAGGGCGGTGAAAAAATTATCAAAGGGATCACAGCACACCAGAGGTGCAAGCAACCCGACTGCCCGGGGGGTGAGCATGGCAATATGCCCATCCATCGCAATCCGCACAATGGCAACCGGAATCTGGTACATAAAAGCCAGCAGCTCTTCCGCTTCGTTTTTTTGAATATTCATTAGTCTATCCAATATATTATAATAGCAACACCGGCGCCGGAACATTCATAATTAGAATCCAGTATAAAATAGAATTTCACACTTTAACAGTCAATAATGATTTATAACGACTATCCTCAAGGTAAAAATTGGCGGGGAAGCAGACAAATCGACCCATTCCATGCAACAGGTGTGATAGTGGAGCCACGCAATACCCCACCGGCCGCATCGTCAGAATCCAAGATCTGTAAAAAGAATTCGCCTGAACTTAATCAAATTATTGAGGGACCCCCCTCTCCATTATCGTCCCTTACAGCCGCCGAGCACACGGCGTAATAACCCACTTGATTTTATGGAGTTATTCGGCTATCAACGCCGCATCCAAGTAGGTTGAATACTCGCGATCATACTCCAGCATATGTTTTTTTATAACTTCGTACACAAGAAACTCAAAAACGTCTCCAACATGGATTTCATTTAAGCTGAAATCTTCGGCCAGATCAAGAGCTCTTTTTTTGAGTTTTTCATGTTCGATGGAATGTTGCTTCACGAAAGGATACCCTATTGATACGAGAATGTTTTCCTCAGCAATGAAGTGTTTCGTAATATCATCAATTAATTGGGAAATAATACGTGAAATCTCATCCTTCGCACTGGATTTAATAATTGCATGTAATAGTATATTCGAATCAAGAAACAGTCTCTTATGCTGGTCATCAAGCAACTCGTTCCCCAGAGTAAATGACTCCTGCCAGACAAGTTGAACAAAGTTAACGTCTAATTTTTTAGGGGAAACAACATTATACTCTATACGGTTACGCCCAAGGTCTTTGGCTTTATAAAGCAGTTCGTCTGCTCGGACTACAATTTCTGAAGCAGGCTCTTCTTTATGGCATGTGAGTGTAACAACCCCCAAACTGGCGGTTACGCAATTGGCAATATCAGACCATTCATGAGGTATAGCAAGATTAATGATGCCTTGGCGAATCCTTTCAGCGACAATCAGGGCCCCCTGCTGATCAGTATCAGGAAGGATACACGCGAACTCTTCACCGCCATAACGGACGGCGAGATCACCAGGCCGAACAGCACTCTTATCAATCACTCCGGCAATCTGTTGCAGACACTTATCGCCACTCACATGCCCATAGTGATCGTTGAAAAGCTTGAAGGAATCAATATCAATCATTATTAGTGACAATTCAGATTCCGTACGAGCAAGTCGAAAATATTCTCTGTTCAGAACATCATCAAAATGGCGCCGATTAGCTATGCCGGTTAAACCATCCGTTGTGCTCAGCGAAGCAAGTCTGCTGTTTGCCTCTCCTAACTCAATATTCAATTGCTCAAGTTCTTGCTGTGCCTGTTTTATCGCGGTAACATCGGTTACCAGAACATAGAATCCCACAATTTCATCGTTATACCGGTCTGGGATGTAGCTGGCCTGGGAGTGACGGATACTACTTCCATCCGGAGTTGGTATGTCGCGCTCGAAGTGCTGGCTCTTACCTTGCAAGGCTCCCTCAATATATGTCAGATTAAGCTGATAACGTTCTTCACCAACCACTTCTCGGAAATGCATACCTGGCATGCAATCCGGCTCAACGCCAAACCATTCATGATATGCACGATTACCAAAGCGACAGTAAAGATCGCGGTTCCAGTAACCGATCATGGCCGGCACATTGTCGAGTAGTAACTTCATATCGCGCTCGCGCTGCTCAAGCTTTTGATACGTCTGTTTGAGATTAGAAATATCAATGTGGGTGATAACCGCTCCCCCGCTTTCCGACCGCAGCGGTTCAGCCTTCAGCAGAAACCAGCGCTGTCTGGATGGTGAATGACACGGATATTCCAATGAATAAGACTCCGCCCGACCCGCAAGCACCGCACTGATACCATCGAGTGCTTCCTGCGCCTGGTCAGAATAATCACCGTAACTCCCACGACAAACATCGAGGTAACTGGTACCCTCCCGGTAATGGCAGGGAAGTTCACCGTCTACAGTACGATTGGTCTCGGCAAAATTGTTCCAGGCATCGTTGATGGAAACAATAACGCCACTCTTATCAAGTATTGCTACAGACGAATGTATTGAATCAAGTAATGCCCTGTTATATTCGGCAGTTCTGGCTAACTCAGCGCTGCGTTGCAGCATTTTTCTGGTAATGAATATACCCAATGAAGAGAGGAGCAGGTACAGCGACAGCTGTATAGCATAGTTAATTCTCCAGCGGACAAGCACTTCATTCAGATTCCGACTGGCACCAACGATAAAATGTTTATCGACGTGAAGATCCTTTGAAGAGTTGGTAATATAGGCAAAGACACGGTAATCACCGGTTGTGGCACTCTGACCACTCTGGATGGAGGTAGATGTGCCCCCTTGTGCGTGCCGATACAGGAGGGAACCCGGTCCCATAAGATTTTTACCAATAACAGAATTACTATCGTCCGGGATTGCTGTGAAAACAGTACCTTCGGAATGTATCAGCGCAATCCGGTTGTCCGGGGAGAAGATTGTTGATTTGAGCAGCGTCTGAAAATAGTCCTGAGAGAGAGAAACAGTAATGACCCCTTTGAATTCGCCCTGTTTTCCTCTGATGGGACTGGTAATATTCATTATATATGGCCCGAGAACTGACTTGAACGGGGGCGACAGGAAGAGCATATTTTTGTCAGGAGCGTTTCGTGTTGTGACGAAATAGTCACGCTTGCTGAAGTCAAGCCCCACAAGCTCTTCGCGGTTAGAGTGGGTGACGCGCCCCCATTCATCGATCACCAAAAGTGAACGGACACCAGGCATTCGGGCGCATTGGGTTTTCAGAAAGCGGTTAAATCGGTGAGAGGGAATATCATTCAACTCGTGTTTGATATATTCCAGGGCCAGGTTTGAGGATGACAGATTTGCAGTGAGGTTTTCATCAACAACTCGCGCCTGTGCCATCAGACGTTCTTCAAGCTGGTGAACTTCCCAACGGTAATCGGCAGTGGAGCGTACCGCTAGTAAAAGGGCGATAGTTGCTATAACGGAGAACACGAAAGCCCAGATAGTGCGATGCGAGGAATTTGGAACGTTCACAGACACCTCTTGTAATTTATATCTTCAAATATTGATACTGAATTGATTCAGTGCAGAATTCCAGTAATTGATGGGCATGTCAAGTTTTCCGGGAAAGTCGCTTCAGTGGCTGAAATAAGGGGGATACTATGGGGCTCCGGTATCCCCCGTCATCAGCGACTCCGTTATGGGCAGTAACGATCGTACCGCCTGAGCCTGAGCAGAATAGCCTCCAGATGGAGCATCTGTGCCTGACGGCAGATGATGTCAAACAGGTTCGCTCCCTTGGTTGTAGGTTATCAGCTCTGCCATGATTCTCCCCAGTTCACGTGCAAATGGTGGGAGGTGACCGGTGAAGACGGCATCGGGCGGCTGTCCGTTGGTAACGGCTATTTCAAGCTCATCTGCCCGTTCCGCCAAAGCGACAGCACCGATGGTCGCCGCACTCGATTTAACGGTATGGGCAAGACGTACCGCACGTTCCACATCCCCGTTGCGCAGCGCCTCTTCAATCTCCTGTACCACAGCAGACCAATTATCGACAAAGCGTACCAGGAGATTGTGATACAATGTCACATTTTCATTGAGTCGACTCAGGGCATTATCTACGTCAAGTCCTGAGATATGGAGCGGCAGGCGCTCCTGTCGCGCTCTCACGGGATTGTCCCTTGGC
>CAIRBT010000004.1 GCA_903876875.1 uncultured Geobacteraceae bacterium | reverse complement strand
GGCTGCTACTCACGGAGAACATTTGGCGTCAGAGCAGGGGTGGCAGTTGATAGAAATGGCACGCAACGCATAATTTCAAGGGCGTCCCCATCAAGTCCCGGAGAACATTTGGCGTCAGAGCAGGGGTGGCTGTTGATAGAAATGGCACGCAACGCATAATTTCAAGGGCGTCCCCATCAAGTCATCAAGTCAGTCACATCAAGTCACGGATTATTCCCTGGAACCGCCTTGTTGATATACTGCTGACAGAGAATGTCTAAAGGTGGCTTGCCGGCTGGGGTAGAAATAATGACCTGATTACTTCTCCTTTGATACCTGCCGGTTTATGAAAAACATCATGCCGAGAGTGACAAGCATGGTGCTGGCGGTGACGTAGCCAACGATATCGAAGTGCTGCAAGGGTGCATTTTTTGACGGCTGGTAGACAATGAGCCCCGACACAAACGCGGCAATGCCGCCTGATACCTGTTGAATGGACGAATTTATACCCATATATGCGCCACGATCTTTCATTTCGGGTACACCGGATATGAGCGCGGAAGACGCAATCATTCGTGATGAAATTCCTGTGTAGAGAACAATATTGATCAGAATGACAACCGGGAGCGGGGTCGGCCCAAGATGTGTATAGATCACCACCATGATCATTGACAGAATACTGCCAAAGATGAATAGCCGAAACTTACCCTGCTTGTCTGCCAGTTGCCCGAGGTATGGACCGGTAACTATGGAGGCAACGCCGGTAATGAAGAAAATCTCCGAGAGTCGGGTTTCCGGAACGAGAACATTATTTACCAGAAAAGCGGTGCTAAAAGGCATGATCATAAAGCCTCCTGTGGCAAGAAGTATCGTCGCGGCAAAACCTCTCATGTAAAAAGGATTTGAAGCGGTATGCCACAGGTGGATAAAAGCGTTTTTGTCATTTTTTTCCTTGAGATGCCCTGTGATGGGCTTTAGCTTAAGAGCTATGATCACCCCGATGAGTATGGCACATGCCGCGATCATCAGAAATGGAGCGTGCCAGTTGAGATGCGTTGCCAGATAGAGTCCTACCGGAATGCCAAGGACCTGGCTGGCGGCAAATGCCATCTGTACGACACCCATCACTCTGCCGCGTACCTGCATGGCGAACGTATCGGCTATGATGGCAAAAGAAATTGAGCCGATGACACCACCAAAGATTCCGGTAACGACACGGGCACAGAGCAGTGGCAGATAACTGCTGACCATACCGCAGTAGAGAGTGCCGCAGACAAAACCGGTGTAAAAGAAGAGGAGCATTTTCTTTCGGTCAAATTTGTCAGCAAATCCGGCGGCACATAATCCTGAAGCGCCGGCGCTGAAGGCGTATGCAGACACGACCAACCCGAACTGTGAGGTCGAAATGCCGAGCCCGGGCATGAGGATGGCACCAAGGGGGGACAAGACCATAAAGTCAAGAACTACCGTGAATTGTAATAAAGCAAGAACGGCGATGACGAATTTTTCGTATGTGGAGAAGTGCTGTCCAGAGGTGTTCAAAGGATGACCCTTATGCTGACTCATTCAAACGTCTGATTGCTACTAATCTGCGGCCAATGGTTCGACAAGCTCACCATGAACGGAAAATAGGGCAATAACAGAGCTTAAAACCGTTCGTCC
>CAIRBT010000003.1 GCA_903876875.1 uncultured Geobacteraceae bacterium | reverse complement strand
ATCACCTTTTGTTGATCTCCGGTTGTACTTACCATTTTTGCCAACGCAAAACCACCCTTTCCATCAGGGACTTTAACTATTTGATCTTTGTCCGGAGGAAGTCTCCAATCGTCTCCTTTATTGTTCACTTCTGCACTATACGTTGGCATCAATTCAAGAGTTCTGGCGTACACCGGGCTGGTAGCTCCTTCCTTTTCAAGCGTTGACATCGGTTCTTCACCGGAAACAAGTGCTCTGGCTCGTTTGTCGACAATGGCATCGTATTGAGCGGAACCTGCACCAGCGGAAATAATATCATCAGCGGTTTTCCCCCATATTTCTGTGTTCGAAGCGGTTTCAGGATCAAACGTCACTTCGGTCGCTGTCCCGTTTACATTCTTATAAACCTTCCCGGATGTGGAGTCGGTCCATGTTGAGCCGGCTGTAGTTTTGTCCTTTGGAATTGGGATAACTGCCGGAGTAGTGTCCGGGTTGGTCACTGACGTATTGGGAACCACCGTTGTTTTCCCGGTTGCCGTGATCGTTGCTCCAGGATTCGCCGTGGCGTATCCGGCCGCGGTCGCGTCACTCATGGTCATGGTTTGGGTTGTACCATCCGTCGCGGTCACCTGATACTCTTTTTGAATTGAGTAATCGAGTTTCCCGGACAGAACAGCGCCGAAGAAGGTCTGCATGTCGGATTGGTCGCTGGCCGGTAATCCCTTATACCAATCAGACTGTGATATTGTACTCCACTGGTCATCGATTGCGTTCACCTTCAGACCTTTATAAAGCTTCTGGGTGTCGGCATCACTCATACCCATCATCGAGAATGTTCCGTCTTTCTTCATTGCCGCTACCGCTTCATCGTAATCCATGCCGGAAGCAACATAAGAAGAAAGCTGACTGAGACCTTGGTTAAAGGTCTTGGCGTTGTCCTTGGTGATAACGCCGGAGAAGTCAATCCCGGTGCCGGGGAACGCCTGGTTGTAGATCTTCGCTGCGTTATTGATGTTATCCGTACCACCCGCCTCAATAAGCGTCTGGGCGTATGCAAAGTTACGGTTCCAGGTACGGTCGCCAAGAGGCGTCGCGTCGTACATGGATTTATACTCGTCAAGAGTAAGCTTCGCATCAGGATACTGAGAGTTGACCTGATCCATCGACATACCTTTGCCGATTGCGTCAGAAATAGCGTTGGTTTTATCAACGCCAAGTCTTGTCTGCAGAGATTGTATCCCAAGCTCGCCTGTGGTGAGCGCCTGCTCTTGGGTGGCGCCGGTATATTTATAATCGCGGGAAATGGTGTTGAAGGCATCCGCGGAGACATTGGTGCCGGCCTGGGTGTTGGCGGTTGCAAGATCCGCTCCGGAGTTCACTGCTTTGACAAAAGCCGTAAATCGATCGGTGGAGAGACCGAACTTATTGGCTTCGAGCTGGACCTGGGCGGAAGATATTCCGATTCCGCCCATAGTAATTGCCTGCTCGCCTTGGGTAAGTTCCTGGCCTTGTTTGGTATTCATGTAATTCTGATAGGTCTTCATCTGGTCCATGGATATCGGATTGCCAGTTACCTTCTGATAAGCTGCAGCGGCGGTATTAAAATCACCGGCCGCTATTGCGGTCTCGTAGGCTTTCCAGTTCTGGTCGCTCTGGTATTTTATGTCATCCGACTTTGCCTGGGCTGCTGCTACCCCGTACTGCGCTGCCGTACTGGACATCGTGCTTTCCTGCTGGTTCTGGAGAAGTTGTCCCTCAAGGCGCGCCCTGTCGGGTGAAACACCTTGTTGAATAAGCCGCTGTTCGAGCTCAGACCTCTCCTGCTGATTTTTCATTGATTGAGCGTCGGCCTGCATTTTTGCTTGAAGTTCTATAGGTGTGGCCGTATTGGGTTGCGTAACCGCAGCAGGTTGGTTTGCAGCGGTTGTTGTACCTGCTGCCGGAGCTTGAATACCTATTGTCTCAGGAGTTGTCGGTGCCTGTTGTCCGGCCAAAACCGGGGCTCTGACTGTTGCCGGTAAATTTCCTTGGT
>CAIRBT010000002.1 GCA_903876875.1 uncultured Geobacteraceae bacterium | reverse complement strand
TTTTTTTTTTTTTTTTGATACAGTGTTATAATTTAGCGTGTATGTTGGCAATGATTCTATGTGTGGAGAAGCTCTATGAATAAATCGGATCTTGTTGAGCTTGTTGCCGACCGCAAGGGGTGTAGTGTCGCAGCCGCCAAGGGCATGGTGGATGAGGTATTCTCCTGTATGACCGATGCTCTGGTTGCCGGTGGTCGCATTGAAATCAGGGGATTTGGCAGTTTTGCCCTTAAAGAATATGAAGCCTATGTGGGGAGAAATCCACGCACCGGTGTTAATACGGTTGTCTCGGCCAAGAAAAGCCCGGTTTTTAAGGTCGGCGCGGAACTGAAGAACCGAATAATGGCAGTACCACAGTAAGCAGCCGACCGGCACCCTGTGGGATGTCGGCGGTAGTCCACACGAATGGAGTACCATATGGTAAAGATGTTATTTGGAGTTTTTTCGGGCGTTTTTATTGGCGCCGTTGTCTATGAACTGATTAACCGGGCTAATCCTGAACTGATTACTAAGGTTGAAAAGTTTGCCAGTAGTAAAGTTGATAACCTGTGCGGCGTCTGTGGTGACGCTCCGGCGACCGTTTCCCCCGCTTCGGCGTAGTCCCTGTTATACTATGTTCCCTGAAGGGCCTCCCTCAGGGCGGAAAGCCGGTATGGTTTCTGGATAAAACCGGTCAGACCGGCACCGGCGAACTTCGTAGTCACCTCCAGTTCGTTATAGCCACTTGAGATAATTATTCTGATATGTGGGTTGATCTGGCGCAATTCCCGGAAGCATTCCGCCCCATCCATCAACGGCATGGTCAGGTCGAGGATGACGCACTCTATGCCGGGGTGGCGGTTAAACTTGTCAATGGCCTGCCTACCGTTCTCCGCGGTAATGGTGGTGAAACCAAGTTCCTGGAGCATTGCCATGCCGGTTCCCCGTACTGATTCCTCATCATCCACTAGCAGCACCGTACCGGTTCCGTGCCAAATACGGCCAGGAATGTCAGCTGCTGTCTTTTCCGGTGGCTTGTTTGTTGTTGGCAGCAGAATCTTGAACGTGGTTCCCTTGAAAGGCTCACTGTAAACCTTGATTGTACCCTTGTGCCCTCTGATTATGCCGAGTACGACCGCCATGCCGAGCCCTCTGCCGGTAAACTTTGTGGTAAAGAACGGGTCAAAGAGCCGAGTTACTGTCTCCTGGCTCATGCCACAGCCGGTATCGGCAATTTCCAGAAATACGTAATATCCCTCCTCGATATTCTCGTCCTGCCAAATATCTTTCATATAATTGTTGTAACTGTCTATGCAACCGGTGGTGATGTTGATCGCTCCACAGTTGTCGCCGAGTGCCTCTGAAGCGTTGATGGTCAGATTCATGATAACCTGACGTAATTGGGTGGCATCCGCCTCAATGGGGGGAAGGTGTGGCTGGAGATTGAAATGGAGGACCGCTTTTTTGGAAAGGGATACTTCCAGCATATCGAGCATGTCCTGCAGAAGATTGTTCAGGTTAATCTGTTCAACCACAAACTTTCCTTTACCCGAATAGGCCAGCATCTGCCGTGCCAAGTCGGCGGCGCGGGAAGACGCCTTCTCGATATTGCGGAGGTTTGCCTGTACCGGTGAATCCTTGCCGACGCGTATCATGGCCAGTTCGGCATTTCCCAAAATTGCAGTCAGAATGTTATTGAAGTCATGGGCAATACCCCCGGCCAGTACCCCGAGGCTTTCCAACTTCTGGGTGTGCAGCAGCTGTCTCTGCATCGTGACTTGTTCCGCTTCGGCAATCTTGCGCTCGGTAATATCATGAAACACAACGAGCAGGCTGTTCTCTATGGGCATACCGGAAATTTCAACGAATTTCTCTGTGCCGTCATTACACGTGATGGTGTATTCGTTTGGTGGCACCGGTGAATTTGAAGCCTTTGAGCAGGCTAAGGCTTCTCCCCACCGAGTAGTAGCAGATAACCGGGTAAGTTCATCTGGATAAGCCCGTAACATCCAGTGGGCAACGGTCCGGATTTCTTCCGGCTGATACCCGAAGACCGTAACAAAACGCCGGTTAACATAGCTGATGGTGTTATCGTCAGTAACGATACCGATGGGGATTGGTGTCAAGTCCAGGAGCTGTCGGTAATCTTCCTCGTTTTTTTGTGCCTTTTTGCGTACACCTGTGAGACGGCGATTTATGATGGTGAGGTGGAACAACAGCATAATGACGGTGATAAATGTCACACTGCCGGAAATTATCTGTACGTTGTAGCGTTTCAGGACATCGGTTGCTGAAAAGAGTGGAATTTCGTCGTAGGGTGGTAGCCGCAGTTCCTTGAGCAGACGGTCGACCGGTTCATAGTCGGCGGGGACGGTAAAGCCATAGATGCCATCACCGGTGGTTGAGTTGCCCGGTGGCTCCATGCTGAGGAGGGCGGCGGTTACTTTGCGAGCCAGCTGCTCCTTGACGTGGGGAAGTGCGATGAAAGGCCATTGGGGGTAGAGCCGGGTGGATATGGCATAGGGAAAATCGGCGAGCTGCTGCCGGTTGATAATCTTCAGGCGTGTTGGGTCAAGATGCTTTTCAGAGACCATTTTTTCTATGACACCGGTACGGGCAAATCCCACATCGGCCAGTCCGTTCAGGACGGCAGTGATGGCCGTGTCATGGGGGAGGCCGGTGAACAGTTGGTTGTTACGTTCCGGTGGAGAGACACCGGCCTTGGCAAGTTGATAACGCTGAGCCTGATATCCGCCGAGTGAGTTAGGGTCAACGGCGGCTATTTTCCTGTTTTGTAAGTCGCTAAGGTCATTGATATCGTGCCGGTCACTTCTGGTGAAAATCACACCGCCGAAGGCGTAGAGCGGCCGTCCTTTTTCCTGCTCCACCAAGGTCGCCAAGACTCCCGTCAATCCCATTCTTTCGCGGAATTGAAGGTAGTATCCCGGGTTTATAAGGGTGAAGTCGAGCCGTTTATTGCTAAAAGCTTCCTCCATTTCAGGATAGGTGAGGGGCGTAATCCTGATGACTATACCGGGTAAAGAACGCTGCAAATGCTCTGCCACGGGCTGCCAGAGGGCAGCACTCTCCTGTTGTGGTCGAGACCCCAGTACGCCGATGACAATTTCACGGGACGTAGCATGGAGGAAAGGCGGGGCAAAGAGGGCCATCAGGGTAAAGGTGGTCAGCAGTATGGTGCCGGGGCGAATCATGACAGGTCACTGGTCGGGAGGTAGATATCGGTGCAGAGGTCTTTCAGATCATCCTCCTTTTTCAGTAGCTGTATCTTGAACATCAGGCTGCTCAATAAGCCGGCTACATCGCGCAGTTTATGGCTCTTTTCTCCGAGATATGTTCTGTTGGATCGGATGTCGGGTAACTCCACTCCCTTGTACGCCTCAAGGACGTTTTGTGACGGTATGCCGAGGCGGGGAGCCATTCTGTGGACGGCATCCTGCCGATTGGTCTTCAAATGGTGCAGTCCCCTGAAATGAGCCCGTACCAGATCGGAAATGCTTTCTGCATAGGTGCTGAGCAGGTCGCTTCTCACGGCGAGAACATTGAGAATCATTCCTGGCATCCGGCAACTGTCAAAGATGCGGTGCGCCCCCAATTTCTCCAGCTTGGTGATCTCTGGCTCATAGGTTACCACGGCATCCAGTCGTTCTTCTTGCCATGCCTGCAGATGGTGATCTATGTTCATCGGAGCTGGAGTTACCTGCTCCGGTGTCAGGTGGGCGGCTTCAAGCAGTTTCTGGAACATCAGGGCTCCGAGAGCCGAGCGCTCGTAGCCAATCCGCTTACCTACCACATCGGCCGGTTCGTTGATGCCGGGGCGTGCCAGCACCGCATCGGCACCGGCTGATGCATCAAATACCAGTACCACTGTGAGTGGGATCCCCCTGCTCCGCACCCGCAGCACCTCATCAAGGGTAAGAGCTGCACCGGCAACAGTCCCCTCCAGCAGTGCCTTCATAGAGTCCGAAGCACTTCTGGTTTCCTTCAGGATGAGGCCACTGGGGGGGAGCCACTGTTCGTCACGGGCCAAAAACATGAACTCGTAGCCGAGCCACACATGACTGGCGATGGTCAGGCTGTTTTCGCACGGGAGGCAGCCGGGGAGAAGCGGCACCAGCATGCTGCTGCCCAGCAGGGAGATGAATTGGCGGCGGGAAATATTCATGGAGGTTTCCATTTAATTTAGATAAATGTCAACTGATTATATACCTGGTTTGAATTATTGCAAGAAAAGATTTGCGTAAATTAACTATTGTGATTTATGGTGTACAAACTTATTAAAATAATATTATATTGTTAAAATATGTTGACTAAGTGTCTCAAATGATGCACTTTTGCCCGATTGTTGCCGGTTTGGTTTGCAGTTGCCTTCAAAGTTCTCCCGCTCCTTGTGGAGCCAAGGATTATCAAGGAGCGGGGGGGAGATTTACCATGGCTATCGACGGAAAAACGGGTATGGACAAAGTCGTGAACAGTAACTGTACCGCGTCTGGTACTCGTCAACGCTGGATCATTTTCACTTCCCTGGCCCTGATGTACATTCTGGTCTACTTCTATCGGGTTTCTCTGGCGGTGGTGGCCGGAGATATCTCCCGTGAGCTCCACCTGACTCCGGAACAGCTCGGCATGCTTTCCGGGGTGCTCTTCTACGTCTATGCCGCTGCCCAGATTCCCCTTGGTCCGATGATCGACCGTCTCGGCAGTCGCAAGGTTATCAGTGGGAGCGGAGTCCTGACCGCCGTGGGTGGGCTGCTCTTTTCCCGAGCCGATTCCCTTGCCGTGGCCATGGTGGCCCGCATGTTGATCGGTGTTGGCACCGCTTCGGTGCTGATGGCCACCTTCACATTGTTCAGCCATTGGCACAGCAAGCAGGAATTTGGCCGGGTTTCCGGCCTCATGGTGGCCATCGGTAACCTAGGTAATCTCTGTGCTACCGCCCCGTTGGCTCTGGCGGTTGGCATGTTTGGCTGGCGCAATTCTTTTCTGGTGGTGGGGGGGCTACAGGCGGTGGTGACACTGCTGGTGTTTACCACCGTACAGGATCGTCCGGAACGGCCAGTTGGCGGGGAGGTCGGCACCACAGCTCAAAAAATCCCCCTCATGGCCGCCTGGCGGGAAATCTTCGGCTGCCGGGACTTTTGGCTGCTGGGGATCATCTCCTTTGCCTGGTACGGTAATTATCTGGCCTTGCAGGCACTGTGGGGAGGCCCCTATCTGATGGAGGTCATCAAGCTCTCCCGGGAAACCACCGGCAGTCTGCTGATGTTCACCTCCTTTGGCTTTATCGTTGGCAGTACCTTTATTGATGGTGTGGCCCGGCGTTTTTTCAAGTCCTATAAAAAAACACTCATGACGGGGCAGCTGTTACTGCTCTGTCTGATGAGTGCCATGCTCGGCTGGGCCGAGCTGTTGCCGACGCCGTTTCTGGCCGGTATGTTCTTTGTCATCGGCCTGGCCGTATCCAGCGGGGTGATGATCTACCCCATTATCCGCTCAATGTTTCGAGTGGAAATTGTCGGTACGGCGCTGACTTCCCTGAACTTCTATGTGCTGATGGGGGCGGCAGTGACTCAGCAGGTCATGGGAATCATCGTCGGATCCTTTGGTGCCACCGCCGGCAGCATCCCCCCCCACGCCTTCCATATGGCGTTTCTCTTTCCGATTGTCACCCTTGTGCTGACCCTGCTTTTCTTTAGCCGGGCCCGGGAGTACGGGCAGCTGGCGTAACTTCATATCTGCCAAGTCCTTCAGGCAAAAACATCAATTCTCTTGATGAAAAATTGACACCTTTCCCCCGCATTTTGACACTAAATTTATTTTGTTCTTGCTACCCTGAAAACATAAGAACACTGTCTATGTAAGGGGAGGCACGTATGAAAGCCTATTTGTTCGACACCGAAAACGGGCTCTATCAGGGTGAAACATTTGTGGGGCTTGGTGAAGCAGAGTGTGAAGAAGGAATTACCTCAATTCCGGTACCGGCGTACCATTGCGGAGAAATTCCACTATTTGATGCCCGGGAGAATAACTGGAAAGTACTGCCGGTACAAACGGTGCGTCAACAGCTTGCGGGCGGTAGGGCGAACAGCGGGGTGAAGAGAGTATGAACGGCTCTGAATGGTTGGAAATCATCATTTTTTTCACTGTTCTTCTGGCGGCGACAAAGCCGATGGGACTGTATATGGCCCATGTGTACCAGGGGGAACGTACCTTCCTGTCCCCCATAATAGCCCCCGGTGAGAAGTTAATCTATCGCATCAGCGGGGTCAGCACGGAAGATGAAATGGATTGGAAGCGGTACGCTCTGTCCATGCTGTTGTTCAATCTGGTGCTCTTTGGTGGTCTGTTCACCCTGTTGATGACACAGCATCTTCTGCCGCTCAATCCCCAGAAACTCCCCCCCTTTACCTGGCAACTGGCACTGAACACGGCGGTCAGCTTTGTGACCAATACCAACTGGCAGGCCTATGTCGGTGAACAGGCGGCCAGCTATTTCACTCAGATGGTTGGTTTGGCGGTACATAACTTTGTCTCTGCCGCAACCGGTATGGCCATCGTCATTGCGTTACTCCGTGGTTTTGTCCGTCGCAAAACCTCTGCTATCGGAAATTTCTGGGTGGATTTGACCCGCGGTACGCTCTACATTCTCCTCCCGCTGTCACTTGTTGCGGCAATTTTTCTCGTTTCCCAGGGGGTGATTCAAAACTTCAGTGCCTATAAAACGGTGCCGCTGGTCCACTCCACCTCATATGACAAGCCAAAGCTGGATGACAAAGGGACTCCCCTGAAAGATGCCAAAGGGGTTCCTCTGACAGAGAACGTGACGGTCACGGAAGTCACTATTCCCATGGGACCGGTGGCATCACAGGAAGCGATCAAGGAACTGGGGACAAACGGCGGCGGTTTTTTTAACGCCAACTCGGCTCACCCCTATGAGAATCCCACACCACTGACAAATTTCGTTGAAATTCTGCTGATCCTGCTGATCCCTGCCGGGTTGACCTACACCTTCGGCGTGATGGTCGGCAATACCCGTCAGGGATGGGGAGTGCTGGCGGCAATGCTTTTCCTGCTGGTACTGGCTTTTGGTGCCTTGCAATGGGCAGAGAACAGCGGTAATCCTCTGGTGGCAAAACTCGGCGTAACCGGTGCCAATATGGAAGGAAAAGATGTCCGCTTTGGTTTGGCCGGCAGCAGTCTCTTTACCGTCGCTACCACCGGCACGTCATGCGGGGCCGTCAATACGATGCACGATTCCCTGACACCCCTCGGCGGCATGGTGCCACTGAGCCTGATTCTGACCGGAGAAGTGGTGTTTGGCGGCGTCGGTTCCGGGCTTTACACGATGCTGGCCTTCGCCATAATAGCAGTATTTGTCTCCGGATTGATGATCGGCAGAACTCCTGAGTATCTGGGCAAGAAGGTTGAAGTACGCGAGATGTGGATGTCTATCCTCATTATTCTCACCGCAGGGGTCACCGTGCTCATTCTCTCCGGCATTGCCATGATCACCCCTGCGGCGGTCGCCTCCATGGCCAATCCGGGGGCCCACGGTCTAACCGAGGTACTCTACGCCATGGCCTCCATGGCCAACAACAACGGCAGTGCCTTTGCCGGTCTGAATGCCAATGTGAATTTCTACAACCTGTTCGGTTCCCTGGCAATGTTGCTGGGGCGGTATGTTCCGGCTGTCGCCGTTCTGGCAATGGCCGGTTCCCTTGCCGAGAAGAAGTACGTCCCCCCCAGTCTCGGTACCCTGCCGACTGACCGGGCCCCCTTTGTGATCTGGCTGGTGCTGGTAATTATCATTATCGGTGCCTTGACCTTCTTTCCGGCTCTGGCATTGGGACCCATTGTCGAGCATCTGACCATGGGAGGTAACTGAGCCATGACAAAACAGACACAACAACCACAATCGGTCTTCAATGGTGACCTGTTACGGGGTGCCTTGGGTGACTCCCTGAAAAAACTCGATCCGCGTACCCTCTGGCGTAATCCGGTTATGTTCTGCGTGGAAATAGCCAGCCTGATCACCCTGGTGACCTTTGCCATGTCACTTGCCGGCGCAAACAGTGAACCGGCATGGTTTACCGGTACTGTTTCCCTCTGGCTCTGGCTGACCGTAATTTTCTCCACCTTTGCGGAAGCGTTGGCAGAGGGGCGGGGTAAGGCCCGTGCGGCATCACTCAGAAAGAGCCGTACCGATATCACCGCAAAGCTGCTGAACAAGCCGGAGTTCACCAGCCCGTTCACCACGGTGGGTGCCAGCCAGCTCCGCAAGAATGATCTTATTCTGATTGAAGCCAACGAAATGATTGCCGGAGATGGCGATGTGGTGGCCGGTGCCGCACTGGTCAACGAATCGGCTGTCACCGGAGAGTCAGCACCGGTCATCCGTGAGTCCGGTGGCGACCGGAGTGCCGTCACCGGTGGTACCACGGTTATTTCCAGCAGTATTATCGTCAGAATTACCGCCAATCCGGGAGAAACCTTCCTTGATAAAATGATCGGTCTGATCGAAGGTGCCAAACGGCGCAAGACCCCGAATGAAATCGCTCTTGAAGTGTTGCTGATCGCCTTGACGCTGGTTTTCCTTCTGGTCTGTGCCAACATCAGCCCCCTTTCAATCTTCAGTGTCACGGCTGCCGGTCATGGTACGCCGGTTTCCCTGACGATTCTGGTGGCCCTGTTTGTCTGTCTGGCACCGACGACCATTGCGGCCCTGCTCCCCGCCATCGGCATTGCCGGAATGGATCGTCTGTTTCAGAAGAATGTTATTGCCCTGTCCGGCAGGGCTATTGAGGCGGCCGGCGATGTCAATGTGCTGCTGCTCGACAAGACCGGCACCATTACCTATGGCAATCGTGAAGCGGTGGCCTTTGTGCCGGTTGGGGGGCACAGCGAACGGGAAGTTGCCGAGGCCGCTTTAATGGCGTCACTGGCGGATGAAACGCCGGAAGGGCGCAGTGTGGTGCTGCTTGCGCAGCAGAAATATGACCTGACCAGGGAGATGCCGACCGGTGCTGAACTGGTGGAATTCAGCGCTGAAACCCGTCTCTCCGGGATGAATCTTGATGGCATACGCTATCGGAAGGGTGCTTCCGACTCCACCGTCGCCTTTGTGAAAATGCAGGGAGGGGGGCAGATTCCCCGTGATCTGGAAGAGGTGGTTGACAAGATTGCCCGCGGTGGTGCAACTCCGCTGGTGGTTTGTAAAGACGGGGAAATTTACGGGGTAATCAACCTGAAGGATATTGTCAAAAGCGGTATTCAGGAACGCTTTCTGCAGTTGCGCAGCATGGGGATCAAAACCGTGATGATTACGGGAGACAACCCGCTGACGGCCGCTGCCATCGCTGCCGAAGCACAGGTTGATGATTTTCTGGCCCAGGCCAAACCGGAAGAAAAATTACGGCTCATCCGTGAATATCAGGAGGCCGGCTACATGGTGGCCATGACCGGTGACGGCACCAATGATGCTCCGGCACTTGCCCAGGCCGACGTGGCCGTGGCAATGAATACCGGAACCCAGCCGGCCCGGGAGGCGGCCAATATTATCGATCTGGACAGTAATCCCACAAAACTGCTGGATATCGTTGAAGTTGGCAAGCAGATCCTCATGACCCGGGGGAATCTGACCACATTCAGCATCTCCAACGACATTGCCAAGTATTTTGCCATTATCCCGGCGGCACTGCTCTCCATCTATCCCCAGCTCGGTGTGCTAAACGTGATGCATCTGGCGAGTCCCTTCACCGCCATTCTTTCGGCGGTCATCTTTAACGCCATTATCATTCCGATGCTGGTGCCTCTGGCCCTCAAAGGAACCAAATTTCGCCCCATGCCGGCTGAAAAGCTGCTCATACATAATCTGTTGATCTATGGACTCGGAGGGATTATCGCACCATTTGTCGGAATCAAACTCATCGATATGGTTATCGCCCTGATGGTGGCGTAGGGGGGAGCGGTTATTTCGCCCAATCGGGGCGTATGCCATACGCCCCCACACGAATAAGGAGAAAACAATGAAAGATATTAAACCGGCACTTCTGTTGTTCGTTATCTTCACCATCATCTGTGGTGGCATCTATCCGCTGGTGGTCACCGGTGTCGCCTTTGCCCTCTTCCCCCATCAGGCCACGGGGAGTTTCATCACCGATACGAGTGGTAAGCAAATTGGCTCCCGCCTGATTGGTCAGCCTTTTGCCGACCCCAAGTATTTCTGGCCCCGCCCGTCGGCTGCCAGCGATTTCGGTTACAACTCCCTGGGATCTGGTGGTTCCAACTCCGGGCCAACCAACCCCGATTACATTAAAACGGTGAAAGAACGGGTCTCACTGCTTCGGGATACCGGCGTGACGGGAGCGGTCCCCTCCGACCTGGTTCAGGCATCGGCAAGCGGCCTTGATCCCCATATAACGCCTGAATCGGCCCGTGTGCAGATACCACGGATTGCTAAAGCACGGGGCTTATCAGAAGAGGTGTTGTTACAACTGGTACTGCAGGGGACGGAACCACGACAACTGGGATTCATGGGGGAGCCGAGGATAAATGTACTGGAACTCAATATCAAGCTGGATGGGGTACGCTGAATTGTAGTACAATGCTGCCGGTTGTGTGATCGGCCCCCTACAACAACCGTGTCCCGGAGTGAATATGACCAATAGCGGCGATGAAATGCGCCCGTCTCCCG
This sequence comes from uncultured Geobacteraceae bacterium, assembly GCA_903876875.1. Lineage (GTDB taxonomy): Bacteria > Desulfobacterota > Desulfuromonadia > Geobacterales > Pseudopelobacteraceae > JACRCG01. The sequence goes on along the minus strand of CAIRBT010000002.1, from coordinate 6,837 downwards.
AAGCGATGCTGCGGCTTGCACAGGCTGAAGAGGTTACCTCTGAACGGGGTAAGCTGAAAATATTTCTCGGCTATGCGGCCGGAGTCGGCAAGACCTACGCCATGCTTGAGGCCGCCCGGCAACGTTTCAAAGAGGGGCGAGACCTGGTGGTCGGCTATGTTGAATCCCATGGACGTGCCGAGACGGACATGCTGCTTGTGGGGCTTGAGTGCCTTCCCCGAAAAGAAGTGACATACGCCGGCGTTGCACTGCGGGAGATGGATATTGATGCCGTTCTGTCCCGCAGACCGCAGGTGGTGCTGGTTGATGAGCTGGCCCATAGTAATGCCCCCGGGTCGCGGCATGAGAAACGATGGCAGGATGTGGAAGAAATTCTCGAAGTCGGCATTGATGTCTATACAACCGTAAATATCCAGCATTTCGAAAGCCTCAACGATGTGGTCACCCAGATAACCGGCATTGTCGTGCGGGAAACGGTCCCGGATCGGTTGCTGGAAAAAGCATTTGAAATCAGGTTGATTGATATCCCCCCTGAAGACCTGCTGCAACGCCTCCATGAGGGGAAAATCTACCTCCGAGACCAGGCGGCCAAAGCCATTGAGAAATTTTTCCGCCCCGGAAATCTGATGGCCCTTCGAGAGCTTTCCCTGCGTCGTACCGCTGCCCGGGTCGATGACCAGATGCGGGCGTACATGGAAACCCAGTCAATTGCCGGGCCATGGCCGACGGCGGAACGGTTGCTGGTCTGTGTCAGCGGTAGTCCCTACAGCGAAAAGCTCATTCGTGCCACCTGTCGTCTGGCGGAAGAGTTGAAGGCCCAGTGGTTTACCGTATATATCGAAACTCCCGACGGAGGGAAGCATCTGCAGGAAAACCGTGAGCGGGTCTGGCATAACCTGCGGCTGGCGGAGGAACTTGGTTCCCACATCGCCACGGTGACCGCCACACAGGTGACCGATGCCGTCATGGAGTACTCTACCCGGCACAATATCACCAAAATTGTCATGGGAAAGCCGACCAAGCCCCGGTGGCGGGAGATTCTGAAGCCGGCGGTGGTGGATACGCTCATTCGTAAAAGCGGTGCAATTGATGTTGTCATCGTCAGTTTTGAAGAAAATAAACAGGTGAAGCCGCACCCGGCGGCAGAGCCGCGCCAGCCAATGGAGCTGCGCAGTTATATGCTCGGTCTGGCCCTTGTTGTTGGGGCAACCCTGCTCTGTGAACTGCTGCAACCTTTTCTGGCAAGTGCCAATATGGTCATGTTCTATCTGCTGGCGGTGGTGGTGGCGGCCGTGCGGCTGGGTCGCAAGCAGTCGGCGATGACCGCCTTCCTTGGTGTGCTTGCCTTTGACTTTTTCTTCGTGCCTCCCCGATATTCGTTTACCGTCACCGATTCCCAGTATCTGATGACCTTTGCGGGGCTGTTTATCGTTGGCCTGGTCATCAGCACCCTGGTTGCCCGTTCAAAAGAGCGGGCAGAGATAATGAGAGCCCGTGAACTGCAAACGGCAAGCCTCTATTATTTAAGCCGTGATCTGGCCGCTTCCGTGGATATCGATGCCGTTATGAGAGCGGTGGTACGGAATGTTGAAGAGGCCTTAAATGCACTCATTGTCATTTTTATTCCGGAGGGGGAACGACTCGATATTCGTGCCAAAAGTGACGGTCTTGCTCTGGACCTGAAAGAGCAGGCCGTGGCAGACTGGGCCTTTCGCAACAATCATCCGGCCGGTCGGGCAACGGATACCCTCGTTTCAGCAGATTTGATCTATCTTCCTCTGCAAACCCAGACCGCAGTACTGGGGGTGCTGGGGGTCAAGCTGGAAAACCTTAATGCTTACCACATTCAGAGCAATCGTCGCCTGCTGGATGCCTTTGCTACCCAGGCCGCAATGGCTATTGAGCGGATTCACTTCTCGCTGCAGGCAGAGCAGGCACAAATACTTCAGGCCCGTGAAAATCTTGAGCGGGCACTTTTAAACTCCATTTCCCACGATCTGCGTACGCCGCTGGTAACCGTCAGCGGCGTCCTCAACAGCCTCAAGGAGGGGGGTGCCCATCTCAGTGCCCAGGCTCGCAGTGATCTGCTGGAAACCGCCTGCGGCGAAGCCGAACGTTTGAACCGCTTTGTCGGCAATCTGCTGGACATGACCCGAATTGAAGCGGGAGCGGTCAGGCTGAAGCTTGAGCCGTATGACGTGCAGGATCTGGTCGGTTGTGCCATGGCTGCCGTAGAAACACGTATCGGGAACAGGGATGTTTCCTTTAAGATGCAGCCGATTATGCCGATGGTCCCGCTGGATCTGGTGCTGATGACCCAGGTGCTGGTGAATTTGATTGAAAATTGCTTGAAATATTCTCCACAGGAGAGTCAGATAGAGATCATCTCTTCTGTTAATGGAGAGTGGCTGCTGCTTGAAGTTTCTGACAGGGGGCCGGGAGTGCCGGAACATGATTTACAGAGAGTCTTTGATAAGTTTTACCGTATTCCGGTGCCGGAGGGTGCTGGGGGAACCGGGTTGGGGCTGTCAATCTGCAAGGGTGTTGTTGAAGCCCATGGTGGCACCATCCGTGCGGAAAACCGTGCTGGTGGCGGGCTGAGAGTCATTATGCGATTACCATTACAAGGATGATATTATGAGCGTCACCACTACCACTCTTCCCCGCATACTGGTCATTGACGATGAACTGGCAATCAGGCGTTTTTTGCATACCGTTATCTCATCTGACGAATTTCTGCTGCAAGAGGCAGAAAATGGCCATTATGGTCTGCTTGCCGCCACCTCCTTCCGACCGGACGTGATTCTGCTGGATCTTGGCCTGCCCGATATGGACGGTATTCAGGTGATCAACCGGATTCGTGAATGGTCAAAGGTGCCGATCATCGTGCTCTCCGTGCGGGATCGGGAAGATGATAAGGTTGCCGCTCTGGATGCCGGAGCCGATGATTATCTGACCAAACCGTTTGGCGTCAGCGAACTGATGGCACGCATACGGGCGGCACTCCGTCGCTCGGTTCAGGAGGTGACCGATCCCGTATTTATCAGTGACGACCTGCAAATTGATCTGGCAAGCAGGCAGGTGAGAATTAACGGTGAAGAGATTGCCTTGACACCAACAGAATATGAGATCATGCGTCTGCTGGTCACCCACGCGGGGAAGGTGATAACCCAGTCCCACATTCTAAAGCAGGTGTGGGGGGTTGCCTATCTGGAACAACCCCATGTGTTGCGGGTCAATATCAGTAATCTGCGGCGCAAACTGGAACAGGAACCTTCCCGTCCCCGGCACATCTTTACCGAACCGGGGGTCGGCTATCGGTTGAAATAAGGGGTAATGATAAAGTCACACGGATGGAATAACCAGAGACATCCAGTGTGTACCTTCGGTACGGGTAAAACCCTGTTGACTATACAGGGCTTCGTGTAGATCGGTTGCAAGTTGTAACGCAATTGTCCTTGTCAAACAGTTTCATAACTCTAATTCCCGACACTGAAAGACACAGAAGAATCTCAGTCCACTCTCAGGTTGTCTGACTCAATCTGCCCATCAGAAAGAGCCATTTATTTCTGCTGGTGTACGCTGACAGTCAGGTTATGGAATATCAAGAGGCGTATTACATCCCGGAATACCTGTGAAGCCAGATAACATGCGGTGTTGTGGTAGGGATGGCTTGCGTTGAAAGTGGTTAAAATGTGCTATTTTACGGGTCAGATGGTGTCGGTTGCAGGTGATGGCTCACATTAGGCAGTTGGTAGGTCAAAAACTCCTCGGTTGGTTCTCTGCTTCTCTTGAAATCCCGTCAATTCATCTGAAATTGCGTTGACACTACCCTGCTGCGGGTGTATTTTCCGTCCAGTCAAAAAAGCAAATTCCTATCCTATATAATAACTTGCCGGAATTAACCGAACGAAACTGGAGAACATCTTCCATCGCATCTCTGCACCTGCTCAATTGGACCTTACAATTAAGGACCGTTTCGGTAATCCAGTACCGCCAAGGGAATGGTTCCTTGTACCTCTTCATGTGATTGATGAAGCAGTACAACGTATTCGCGAAGGTTCAATTTCTGTAGTAATTTACGATCCAAAGACGGCCCGATTAGTGGAATAGTGTATGAGCTTGGAATTTTAGAATAGTACGGAGGTATTTTTGTGAAAATATCTAATTTAGTCCTTCACAACTTCAGGAAATACGAACATGCCCGTTTCAATTTCCATGATCAGTTCACGGTACTGATTGGTGATAACGGTGCCGGCAAAACGACCATTCTTGATGCGCTTTCCCTGATGCTGAGTACCTATTTGCAGGGATCTAAGATCAAAACCGGGCGTAGTGTTATCGGCAAAGAAGAAGCGCGCCTTTTCCCTGTTGAAAAAGAAGGTCAGTCATTCCTGGAACCGGCGCCGGAGGTCTACCTGACTGCTGAGAGCCAATTTCGCGGAAGGAATCTGTTCTGGAGAAGAGATCTCGGCGATCGCGGCGGCAAGGCAAAAGATCTGGTAAACATCGGTACGGAAGACAGGTTGCAGATTAGCAGAAAAGAAAGCCCTGATCTGCCGCTACTTCTCTATTATGGCGCGGGCCGGTTATGGGATATTCACCGGAATATTGAAACAGAAAAACCGCGCTCGCAACTGGATGCCTACCGGTTTTGCCTTGATCCTAAGTCTGACCAGAAGGCTTTTGAAAAATGGTTCAAGAAGCTCTCGTTCACCGAAATCCAGAAGAAACAGAGCATCCCTGCGCTTGAAGCGGTAAAAGCATCCGTATTGGCCTGTATCCCGGATGCGGTGCGGTTTTTCCATGATATCGATGATGATCTGATTGTGATTGATCTGGAATCGACCGGTTTGATGCCATTCAACTATCTGAGTGACGGCTACCGCAACATGGTGGGTATGGTGGCGGACATTGCACATCGCGCTTCACGTCTGAATCCTCAGTATGGAGCATCTGCGGCACGGGAGACATCGGGTGTTGTCCTGATTGACGAGATCGACCTTCACCTGCACCCGTCGTGGCAACGCCGGGTTGTTGGTGACTTACAGGCCGCCTTTCCGAAACTGCAATTTATTGCCACCACACATTCGCCTTTTATCTTGCAATCGCTTGATCCCGGTGAAGTAATCGATCTCGACTATGACGTCGCTCTTCAGCAGATTGAGACCGCACCGGTTGGTATTGCCGCGCCCGGACCGGGTCACGAATTCAGTGGCCGCTCGATTGAGGATATTGTTGAAAATATTATGGGGGTGCCTGTGCCCCAGCGAAGTCAGCGATATCAGGAAATGTATGACGCTGCAAAAGATTACTATCGGGTACTTCGGCAGGCACTGGGTGCGGACGAAAGGGAGAAGGTGGAGTTGAAAGCACGACTCGATGAACTCTCAGCCCCATTCAGCGAAAACGTTGCTTACCATGCCTTTCTTGAAATGGAACGTCTGGACGCTGGCCTTGGCCGATCTCAAAAGCCGGAGGGGAAATAATGCGTCCGATAGTTCGCGGGACATGGCCACAGAATGCTGCCGGTCAAAACATCAATTTTAAGGAATATGCATATGCACGTGGAGAGCTGATTCGCCGCTTGGGAGAATACTGCTCTTACTGCGAAATGGAACTTGACACATCGCTGGCGGTTGAGCATGTGCAACCAAAGCGACCACCTGGCGCAGCGCAGCCCATAGCTGCACGAGAACTGGACTGGAATAATTTTCTGCTGGCTTGTACCAGCTGCAACTCGACAAAAGGGGATATTGATGTCGTTCTTGACGACCACCTCTGGCCTCATCGAGATAATACATTCCGGGCGCTTTGCTACTCCGAAGGTGGCTTGGTAACAGCATCTACCGACCAAAGCATTGATGATGCTATCAGGCAAAAAGCCGACAGCATTATCAAACTTACTGGGTTGGACAAAGATCCATCAAATGATGATCCGAAAGCTTCCGACAGGCGTTTGCAGAATCGGAGAGAAACCTGGGATATTGCGAAACTTGTGAAAGAAATGCTTGCCAGGAACTATAATGAGGATTTTAAGGAGCTGATAGTCATTACCGCCCGTGCTAAAGGTTATTGGAGTGTCTGGATGACGGTATTTAAGGATGATGCCGATATGCTTGATCGTCTGATCAAGGCATTTCCGGGAACCTGTTGCGACTGTTTTGACTCCACTGCCGGACTTGTTCCGATAGCTCGTGCTGGCGGGCAGTGCTGATGCCAACAGTGTAAATGTGGACACAGCTTCTGGAGGATTCACTCACTTTTGACGACGAAGAACGTGAACGAGCACGCGTGAGGCTTGAGAAGTACGGAGTGGTGAATAAAGACAAAACCGGAGATACTCCATGAAAGCAAATGCCATCCCTCTTCTGGCTATTTTTGAAAAGAAAATTCGACTCGAAGTTCCATTATTTCAGCGACAATCTGTTTGGAACAAAAGCCACCAGTGGGAACGTGTGAGGAACTTGCGCTTAATTAAGCGTTTTCGGGCACTAAGCCCACGCTTTTGGTGCTGATTTTGCCGAGTTTCCGCCCATTTTGCCGTTGTCGAAATGACCCATGGTAGCCTTGAAAAGGGAAATAAAGACAAGAAGATCCGGCCCCTAGTCGGGGCCGACAAGTAGCCGGGCAAGAACCTGATTCGGCGTACCGCAAGAAGTGCCGCGCCAACTGGGCCAGGCTGATTCAGAAGATATACGAGATTAATCCGCTGACCTGCCCCAACTGCGTCGGCACGATGCGGGTGCTGGCGTTTATCGAAGAAGCGGCGGTGATCCGCAAGATTATAGATCATCTGGGCTTGTGGGATGTTCCGAAGCGGCCGCCGAAGCGCGG
>CAIRBT010000001.1 GCA_903876875.1 uncultured Geobacteraceae bacterium | reverse complement strand
TAGGAGCCTGTCGGACTTAGGAGGAATCTGCTGCAAATCCGTCTGAACGGATCATATTTCACCGCTTTTTCGGTCAATAGAACGACTATTGACCTTCAAAATCGTCGAAATCTGCTCTCGCCCAGCCGAATTTTCGCGACGATTCCCTAAGTCCGACAGACTCCTCGTATGGAGTTTTAAACTCATGGGTAACAACCTGCAAAAAGCTTGACATGGTACAGGTGGTATTAATTCAGTGGAATAATCATTTACTATGCCATAAATTGGATTTCAATACGTATCCAGAGGTGGATAGTAGATTGCTGTCGTTGATTCTGCTTGAGTTGTTGGGTTTACTGCGGTTTCCGGCACTTCGTTTTTACACGATTTATTTGTATTGACAATTTTGACATTTGTTTCATAATATATGTGAAGTTATCCAGCCGGTAATGGTCGAGATTCGTCGTGTTTGCAGGGACTATACGACGATGAAGGGTCTTTGTGGAACCTGTATTCCATTGAGAGACGTGACGCCACTACCGGTTTTTTTATTTCCGGTAATAGATCAACTCCCCAAGTCTGAGTTTATTCATTCGTCGCGCCTCCCTTTGCATGAAGTTCCACATGATATTTCCATTGGGCTCGACACGAACCATCACCACAATGTCGTTGTCCCCGGAAAATGACGCAATGTACCTGCTACGAATACCATCATCATATTCCGTGCGCCATATCTCATACGGATTGGTTAATGTTGGGTGGATAAAAAGCGCGTAACGTTCTCTTGCGTCAATTCGCTTTTCAACGGTATGGGGTAACTTGTCACGTTGTATCACGACATATTCAACAGGCGAAGTGACAACCGCATGAAATTGGCCTGGTGAAACGATCATCTTCAGGCTTGTGACCTCGCTGCTTTTCCGGAATAAACGAAAAAGATCTATCTTTGAAGTTGATATCTGACCACTTCAGACGTGCCGCTTCGTTCCGCCGTAACTTAGGTAAAGAGTAACAGCATCATGAAATCCTTGCCCTTGGCGTTTTCTTGCCTGAAATATATTGACGATAGAGGTCCTGAATGGGTATTGTCTCAATTCTCGGTTGAGCCTTTGGGTGTGGATTCTCACCACTATCCGACCATATGAGTGACCGGTGTGGAAAAAATACAGTAACAAATCATCATACTCAGTGCAACAACAAATCCATAATTACAGCATGTTATCATGCTTGAACCTACCATGAAAATCAAACGCCTCGAAATATCTGGTTTCAAGTTATAATGTCACAAGTATCAAATATATAATGTGTATATGGTATATGTACTCATGGTAGTGTCTTTATAGTGTCATCCATACCCCTATACCTGCCATCATGACATAACGATCCGTTACCACCTTTGCCACCAATGGTGGGTAAACTCGACCGCCGCCTTTTTTGGCGATGGATGCTACCGGTGACAGAACTGTCAACGGTGTGACCTGTTCACCCGGAAAGGTGAGCAGCAGGGACAACCCACCCCTAAAATTGGGAGCGTCGACCGGCGAAAATATGCGCTCGTTGCATCCAAAATTGGAGCGGTTGAGGATGACGTGATTTTACGCCGTCAGCTCAGCGCAAAATTGCTCCGAGTGAACCGGCTGAAAATTCAGCCGAGCTCCTGGTAGATGCAATCTGACGGCTCAAAATTCAGCCGTCATCTGCCGTTCCCAAAAAAAAGGGAAAGGGTCACATTTCAAACGCTACCCCTGATAGTGTGCCAAATATGGCGCATTGGTTTTGCACCGTCTACCATCCCCTCCATGTGACAAATGCGTCACGGCACATATTTTCGTTCCAGTTCTGCAACCGATACATAATACTGCCATCCGTCGTAAGTGTGTTTAATTTCGTTGCGCTGGATCATCCTCCGGAGTTGCTTAATTGAAACTCCGTATGTTTCGTGCGCTTGCTTCAATGTCATGATTTTAGTGCCCATGCTCATTCCCTCCTACGTGTAATGTGATATCCCTGCCGCCTTTGCCACTTCCTCGCGGGTGATGACCTTTTGGAACGGGTTGGCAGATTTCGGCAAACCGCTATTCTTGATCACCGCCACCAGTAGGCATATTCGCCTTTGCCCTCTACAGTGTCAAACTCAACTGCCATCAATCAATACGTATCCGCATACGATTTTGACGCTATTATGTTTAAATCGTATGCGGTACAAATATCACACCACGTTGGGATTGAAATTATCCGCACGTGTCCGTATAATAAAGTCAGATGCTTCGAATTTTACGAAAGGAGGTAACTGTTATGTCCGACACAGGTAAAGCACGGTTCGTGCGTTTGCGGTCAACTGAGCCGCGCCAAATGACTTCAGAAGAGTTCGTCTGGTTTGGCTCAGTCTGTATTAATGATTTTGTGGCTTGGTCAAGATAGTTGGTGCGGTGCGACTACAGATCGCCTTGAGCGACGTGCAGCATTGAGCAGGTTGCTTGTTTTACTCTCATTTCAAGAGCCTTAACGAACATCATACCCATATTTCTCTTTAACTCATTGAACATTGGTGATACCGAGGCCTTAATATCTTCAGCCTGTTCAGGAGTCACCCAGGATGGCAGCGTAACCATTTCGTCTCTGTCGGGAACGTATAAATCAAGTACACGTAACATGTCGGATATTCCGTCTGACCTGAAAGGTTCATCATGGTTTTCAAAGGCCACCCTCAACGAATCCACTACCTGTCTGCGTTCCCTCTGTCTCAGTCCTGGAAATTTTATAATTTTTGACATTAGCGCACCCTCCCCGAAGCAAGGGCGAATTCCCCGCCACGGTTCATGCTGTTGAGTATGTCTCTTTTTGTCTTTTCACTGCTGGACCGAATGGCTTGCATCAGCCTCACTTCGGTACCAGCATCGGCACCCCTGAAATCGTAGCTGTTATGGATTGTAACATCACCACCGCTGCCGAGTCTTCTCAGGTTGTCGTTGTTGGTGATCTGGCCGTTTGCACCTGGTGTGAATATTTCCGGGCCTCTCTCGCCTACAAGGTAGCTTGACCCACTGGCTACAGGGCCACCAGAAGCGCGCTGTCCGGCTATTTGCATGCCCTCTACTAATCCAGATGCGGCCACTATTCCGATTGACACGTATCCAAGGGATCTGATAGCCGCTGCGTTGGCCTGGCCGATTGCCAGACCGCCCACCGGTATCATGGCAGCGGCTGCTATTGCGGCATTTGCTGCCACTTCGGTGCTCATCAGAATACGCGCCATCGCAATACTTTTCTCACCTGCTAAAGCCAACAGCATCATGGCTTTGTTATCAGAAAACGCCTGTTTCATAACGGCCAGTGAATCCGATCCCATGCTTAGGGCTATATTGGTTTGCTGGGCACTGAAAATCTCTTTCAGATTATTCATTTTTTGCTGATATTCTTTCTCCATGATAATTTTGGCATCATATTGGGCTTGAATAACGGCTTTCTCTTTTTCAAAATCCTTCAGATAGGATGCATACTGAACGCCAAAACCTCCGCCGCCATATGCCTCCTGTTTTTTAGACGCGGGACCATAAATGTCATCAGCGAGAGTCTTGGCTTTTGCCTGTGCTTGTGCCTCCGTCACCTTTGCTATATCAAGCAGTCTCAGTGCAGTAAGGGCTTTTTCTGCTTCAATGTCTCCTCCTGCGACCTGTGATTCCAACTGCTTTCTGGTGTGAACTTCTTCATCAAGTTTTTTACGAACGTTGGCCGCGCTTACGTAATCGCCCTGCATATCCATCAAGGCGGCCTGTTGCTCTTTGTAACCCCTGGCGGCAGTGTAGAATGCTTCGCGGTCGCTTTCGTTCAGTTTTAATGTATCAACTGCCAGCTTAGAAACCGCGTCGTTATATGCCTTTGTCGCCTGCTCCCTCTTCAACATGGCTTCCGATATGTTGGCCGATTCTGCCTCATTATCCCTGACCGTAACTTTATTCTCTTTCTTGTACATTGGAGTACGTTCTGCTTTAGTTACGGCAGCATTGGCATCATCAAGTGCCTTCTTCTTCGCGTCTATCTCGGCAGTGAGCGATGCCTTGATAAGTTGGTTCTTTTTGTTCAGATAAGAGTCAAGGTCTGTTAATCCCCAAGTATATGCTACCTGGTTATTTTCGGCTTCCAAGTCGTTAGCCACCTTGACTATACCGGCCTGTGTCTCGTAAAAAGCTTTTTTGTACTCGGTATATTTTGCATCAGCCGCTTTCTGTGCGGCATGCAAGTTTGCACCACTTACGTCCACCGTATCTTTATCGTCTTCTTGTTTTTCGGGCCTGGCGCGTACAATAAGCCCCAATCGTTCCCGCATTTTGGAGACGCTATAATTAGTAACGTCATCAATGGCTTTGATCTGAGCTTCAATTTCTGCTTTGCCGTCCTTGGTAAACCACCCAGTGCTGAAACTTGCTTTCATTCCTTCAAATAATCCCTGCATGCGCATCTTGGATTCAGATATGTTGGCTATCGAATTGGTGAGTATGTCACCAAACATCCCCGCACCCTCTGCCGCATTCGGTGTGAAAGCGGCGTTAATATCAGTGATCGCTTTCAGCAATGGCCCACCAAGTTGTATGGACAGCGACTTGCCAACAAGTTCTAAATCCCGTAGGCTCTGCTTGTAGGCTTTCGACTGTGCGACCCCTTCGGCACCCACAACTAAATGCAATCTTTCAGCGGTAGCCCTGGCATTCTCAAGTACTTCCGGAGTCAGTTTTACAATGGCTTGAATCTCTGACCAAGACTTCCCATACAACGCCATCGCCATGACGTTTTTATTTGATCCGTCTTGAGTCTCACGTAGCTTTTGGTTGACGTTGCCAATGATCTGAGCCATGGGGAGAAGGTTCCCGTTTGAATCTTTCACGGCGATATGGAATCTGTCGAATACCCCTGTCCCAGTCACAAGAGTCTTTGAAAGCTTCAGCACGGCACTCACAGCGGCGTCATTACTAACACCAATAGTGCTCAAGGCTACAGCCATCACAGATGCTTCCTGAGTGCTGGTACCCATGGTCTTTGCCATCTTTGCCACTTCGCCATTCCACTGGACAGCCTCATTGATGAGCTTGGCAAAACCTGCACCTGCGGCTATCGCCGTCACCAACGTGCCAACTTTCTGAATATTGGCTCCGACACCTTCAAAGGCCTTTGTTATCTTCATGGATGCCTGTTCTGTGTCCCGGATCATCTTACCCATGTCTGATTGCCACCTTGCCGTATCGGCACTCAGACTAACTATTAAATCACCCAATGAACCGCTCATAAAGCCGCTCCTCTTGTGCCGCCGTTCGCAGCTTCCTTATCGATTCTTGCTGATAAATATTCTTTAATTGCCTCCAATGCCTCGGCTTTCTTCGCTTCAAATGCTGGCCGCATAAATGGCCGTGCAGCTACATACCCACCGTGCCCAATATTGTGCTCTTTCTCATGGCGGGTACGTGCTTTCCCTGCAACGATTACATGCCCGAATTCCACAAACTTCCAGTACCAGTTACGCTTTGAGACGTATATGCAATATGTTATGGCATCTCTGTTCTTGTATCCAACGCGCCGAACTTTGATAGCCTTTTCCTTGAGCTCACCAGGTTGAATCAGAGTACGTGATTTATTGCCTTTTTTACCCAACCAATGTGCTTCAGCATCTGCCGGAGCAAGCTGGCGGGCTTCTTTCTGTATCACTACCGCACCAGCACGCATGGCGCCAGAAAGTATATTGCTAGCAAGCCTATCAGAAAAATCCAACAGCCTCTTTTCAAGGTCTGCAAGCCCGGTGATGCGGATTTCTCCAGTTTTGATATCGTTCATGATAACCTCCAAAATAAAAGTAAAATGGCCTCCGCTATTTGTCAGAGGCCATCTGCCAGCGCAGGTGGACACCCCGTTGACTGCCGATGTTTAACCCCACCGTCGGCTGGGGGTATGCTGCCGTGATGGGAGCTTGACTAGATGATCTAGGTCCGGCCTGCATAAATGCCGGTGTTTAATCATGCCATTTTGATTCGGGAAAACGCCTCAGCAATGCCCGGCATACCGTCCGTCTCCCGAGTGAAGATAACACCTGTCCGGTCCTTCTCGGCAAACAGCTCAGAAAGGATTTTGACACGGAGGTCAAGAGCATCGGCAATAACATAACGGCTGAAATCACCGAGAATAGCCACATAGTTTCCGGAAGATATTACATTAGGGGCATACTCCGACAGGTTCACAGGATGCCCACACAACATTCCTGGCAGCCCCGGTTCTTCTGGTTCCCGGTAAATGTATCGGCCGCTGGCATCCTTCAACTTGGCAATAACCTTCAATACGTCGCGGTGAAGTATCCATTCAGCATTGGCAGAATACTGAGCTTTAAGGCTGTATTTCGTATCAATAATAGAATCGTAAAGCGTGTCCATACCGGAAAAGGTGATGTCTCTTGACGTGGGGATGCCTGACGTTGATGGGGTGAAAACACCAAGTGGCTGGCGGTTACCCGTCCCGGTGAGAAATGCTTTTTCTTCGGTTACCGCCGATTTATAGGCGATACGATCTATTACAACATCTTCTGCATACCCAGCAGTGGCACGTATCAACGTGTTCGGCAAGATAACAGCCTTGGCTGTAGTGTGAGGGGTAAGCTGCCGTTTTCCGAACGTAAGTTCGGCATCTTCCGCAATCAAGCTGATTTCTGGTGTCCATGCAAGATCCGACGCGTCGGTTTCAACGGTAGGGATGCCGAACTGGTACGCTTTTTCCATAGGGAATTTTGTGGCTCGATCCCTGATAAAGACCAGGTTTGTCATAGCCAGAAAAAAACGGTCTGCAACCTGTTCAGGAGCTTGGAGAAAGCCGCCCTTGGTGTCCATGTTGGCCTGAAGTGATCGCGCTTGTGCTTGCGGAATATGCTTGAGGCCATGAACCAGCGCAGACCTGAACGCGTCACAGTATGCTGCTGAATCCTCGTTACCTGGTTGTGAAAATCCGTAAATTACCGATTTTTCCGTAAAACCTGACCGTTTTTCCCTCATCATCTTCATTCGCAATGCTTTATTCATCTACGTCTCCTTTTTGACCGATCTGCCTCTCGGCGATCAAGATTTGTTGTTACCTGACCGCCGGAGGCAACCAGGCTTATGCAGCACTTTTGATAGATTCAATTTCCGATTTGGTCAGATAACCACTTTTGACCAGCTCATTAAGAAAATAGTTAGCCTGTGAAGCAGAGTCGGAAAGCGTACCTATTCTGGGGAATACTGCGGGGTTCCGGTAATAATGAAGTCCAAGACTGTCAAATAAGAGCCGATGCTTTTGCTCTTCTTCAACGCATTTTGACAACTTTGCTACAGACTCAGCCAATTTTTTCACCGTTCGGACATAATCCGGACGGGTTTCTTTTTCGACGAATGCGGAAGCGGCTGCCTGTAGCTTGTTGATATTATCTTTCTGCAACTCAATCGCACGGCTCATCACGCGGCGGCGGTCACGGAGGGTGTCAAGCTTAGTATGAAGCTGGCTATCTGGATGTGCTGGAACGCTTCCAGTGTCACCTGACAACAATCTGTTTGCAGCATCGGTAACGGTATCGGAACGTTTTCCTTCCTGTGAAAGGACCTGGTTAATACTATCGATACCATCTATGACTTTCGCCAGCTCCGTCTGTAATCCGGTAAGCTTCACTTGTGCTGCCACAAAATCTTTGATCTGGTCTGCGTTTACAAAATCTTGCTTTTTCATAGGTGATACTCCTTTGTGCCTCTCGGCATGATATTCCATGGCAGAATGCCCTGGTTAGTGTCACTTTATCAAAATGGTTTGCCCAGAAAGCTTGCTTACTTGGAAATATTTTTTGGCCGGCAGAAAATAGTTTTGATAAAAGGTTTTGTATTTGATGGTTCTCCTGATATCGCCAGGGACATTCTCCCATGCATCGTGTGGACTAATGCCGGGGCGTTCACCAAGAAGCTGCTCAAGCTCAGAATCGAGCCCGTCAAGCCGTTTGCACGCTTTACCGCCCTTACTCCCTGCGTCGGACCTGGAACGTAGCTCAGAAACAAAATCCCAGCTCATGAGCAGTTCTGCGAAGATCCCCGACAGCCGATTGATATCTATTTCGGTAATGACTCCGCCGTCATTCTTTGTTTCTCTGAGTTGATGAATAATCCGTAAGGCCCCGGACGCAGCTTCACGGATTGAGAGGCATGCAAGGTGAAAATCATCATTGGTGTTGATTGATCCAAGTCCCGGGATTCGGTCAACGATCCGCCCGACACGTGATGATAAGTCTGAAAATATTGGTTCTGAATTGGCATGTGAATTGGTTCTGACCAGATTAATCTGGAACTTCAGTTCTTTCAGTAGATGGTATGAATTCATGGCTATCTCTTCCCACACCAGTCATCACGACGGTGTCTTTGCGGCCTGTTATTAAGCCGTCGTCATATCAGATTTTCTATTACTCCGAGAATTTCCCGTTTCAACTTCAGTCAATTCAAGCCCGAGACGCAAACCTTGTGACTGAATCATCTCCACAACAATGTGCCGACGAGCTCCAAGTCTTAACGCTTTGAGTGTGAACGCCAACAAAGCCCTGGGGGTCTTGATCTGGTTGGAGGTAATAGACACTTCTCCACCCGTTTTTGTCTCCAATGATATGAATTCTGTCACGATTTTCTCCTTTTTTTATGAATATAACCGATTTTGACAGCGCGTTTGACATCAATGCTGTCCAGCATATTTTCAAGAAACTTGATGTCAGAATCAGAAACAGGTTTAACCGGTAAGCCCCGAATGACCCGATTTTTGTTGTCGATCATTCTTCAGGTTCCTCTGGCAACACCCTGTCAGGTTCCAATAGTTGCGGGTGCCGTCTCAGGTGATTCAGTTCTCCGGGTGTAAGGATGCTATGCCGCCGGAGGTACGCCGCTTGGCTTTCATACAATGGCGGGTTATCCGGATCGATACTGTCAGCCAGGCCTGCTCCGTGCCAATCCCATGAGGCCGGTATGCCCAAGATGTGGCTGGGTAAAACGCTCAACGCTTCATGATCCGGCGTACCGATCCCACCAATACGTGTTCTGAAGGCCTGGTGTGCGCAGTGTTCAGAACTATCACAGCCAGCAACAAGTTGCTTAGGAGCATCATACTCCCACCACCTCTGCGGCCTGGTGCAAGGCCTGTTTTCAATCCACCACTCTATCACGTCTTTCCGATTGTGTGACCATAAGGCCTCTCGACCTTCTTTCGTCATAAAAAGGCAGTCAGTCCATTTGTTTTCAAGAGGATCATCACGGTCATATAACCAATTAATTTCGCCCTTGTTAAGTGACGGTATCTTTCGGCTCCTCGGGGTCCTTTTTCTGTTGGTAGGCATGTGATCATCTCCCAGCCGGTCTGCCGGGCTTGTCGTTGAGTGGTTCAAGGTCAAGGTTCAATGCTTTCAATGCCGCCATCATTGCGGCCCGGCTATCTCGCTCCGTGACCGTCAGGGGATGAGCTTTGTATTGACCAAACCGGTCTTGCACTTGCATCCCCTCAATCTTTATAATTATTTGAGACTCCCGCATCCGGTCGAACGCCTCCATCGCCGTTTGTAGGATTAGGAAACCCGCTTCGTCGTCAATATCGTATTCCTTCTGCAGCCGACTCCAAAGAGACTTGGCTTCTTTCGATAAGTGCTTCGGTGCTGTGATTTTCATGGTTGATTTCTCCTGAAATTTTTAAAGTAAATCCTTAAATCAATACCTTTTCTGGTCCATGCGCGGTCAACAGGGCAAACGTCTGGCAGATTACCCCCTCCCCCCAGGGTATCGCCGTCGGCCTTATCATGGTTACCGACTGTTCCGAATGCTGCATAAAGTATTTGTACGGCAGCCATCAGATCTACACCGTACCGTTCACGGGTGATCGAAATAGCATCTTTGCGTGACCAGCAAGTCGGACACAGGGCCTTCTTTGATATGGGTAGGTACTCAAGCTCGCTGTGACAATATGAACATAACACCCGATGCCCCATGCCAAAGCCTGCAACGGCCCATGTGTCTAGCTTCCTGGCCCACCTGATAAGTTCCATCAATTGGCAATCACCGAGGTTCCAAACCCGCCATCTTCACTTGCCCCATCAGGTTTGATGTAATGCGTCTCTGTCGTCCTCATGACGTTCCATCTCAAGTCTTGCTCAACATCTTCGAGCATAGTGGCAAGATCTCCGTCCGTGATACCTGGATCACAAAGAACCTGCATCACCACTTTACCGTTGATCTTCAATTTAATCCGTGGTTGCATGGTGGGTATCTCCTTTAGTTGCCGGCCCCGCCGGCGTAGTGATTGCCGCTTCTCTGATCTGTCTGATACCTGCCAACAAATAGCGGGTGAATTCTTCCGGTATCTTCTGCTTACGTGGCCGTTGTGTTCGCTTCACTGTGTGGGCTCGTGATGCTTACAATTGAACATAATGCACCCGCTGGGAAAATTCTTCTGTGGCAACTTCTCTGAACACCAACAATCAGCCGGTGGGCAGTAATGGGGTAAAAACTTTCCATCAATCACCAGCTCGACTTTACCTTTCAACCTTTCCAACAGAGCAGAATCTATTTCAATGATCTGCCCAGCAGAAACTATCCCACGAGTGGTTTTTATTTCACTAAGGGTCCTTACTTTCATGCTGCTTCGTCCTCCTCCAAAATGTCTACTTCTGTGAATGTACCCCGGTGCTCGGGAATGGTGATATCAGACGGGAACACGGGAACACTCTTTAAAGAGTGTGTTCCCTGTTCCCGCCCCCCTGATACGGGAACTGTTCCCGTCATGTTCCCGTCATGTTCCCTGTTCCCGTTTGCTAGAATGGTATGGAAAATGTGTTTTTGGTCGGAATCACGAAGTGGTATTGCTCCGCGGCCTTCCACGAATTCGACAAACCTATTCCCTTTTAACCCGCCTCCCCTGTTTGTGACTCCTTGCACAAGTTGGAATGATTTCTTGAGTGTGCCTGAAGTTATGGTGTTATCTTCAATGCGTCTGAGCCTGTAGAACTCTTCACGCCAAGCATTCAGGCTACCAGCATACTGTTGGTGTTGAAGATCGTTTTCCGCAATACAGACGGTAATCAGCGCGTCTAGTGCCATTGTTTCAAAACGTGTAAGCGTAACAGGCTTATGAGTTGAGGGGCATTCACCGTACTCGACAACGCATGAGGTGATAGCTTCACCATCATCATCGGTACCGATCTGGGCCGGACGCAATTTGAATGGTATCGGTTCGGGGGTATCTCCGTCTTTTACTTTTGTGAATGTAAGCAGGTGGTCTTTACACTGTATCTCGAAGTCCATAGCTGCTTTTAATGCTGATGATCCCCTGGATCGGTTGGTGGTGTCAGTATTGTTCCCGCTATGATGGATGATCAATGCAGTCGAACCTGGAAAAGAATCACGGATATGATCTACTGATTGAACAAACTCACTCATGGCTTGGGTGTTGTTCTCGTCGCCCTGAATGTGCCTTGCCAAAGTATCGACCACTATCAATGCGACTTTGCTTCCGGTGTTCTCTTCAAGTTTTCTGACTTCGGTAATTACGGAACGTGTCCCATGAGGATCGAGAATGATGGTTGAGCGTGAGATATGAACGTTGGACAGGTCTGGATATCCTTTAGACATGTGCCATGCTCTGAGCCTCCGTTTTAGGCCCGGTAAACCTTCACCCGCGAAATAGATCACAACACCATTTTCGCATTGGTGATTGTACCAATTGGAACCGATTGCGACAGAACATGCCATATCAAGCGCAACAAACGTTTTTCCGCCTCCGGATGGTCCGAACATCTGACCTGTGCTCCCTCTCTCAATGATTTTACCGATTAATGGGTATACTCTGGGGTCCTGTGACAGCATTTCTGACGCTGAAATGAAAAGCGGTTTAACTTCCACGTCTGGTGGAACTAATTTTTCTGGTATATCATTGGTATTTGATTGAGCGATATTTGCAGGCTCCGCCGAATTGATCTGCAAACGTACGGAGTCAAGCCCTGCTATCTGGTGAAGGTCGTTAAAATCGGTGGGAGGCTTCCCGCCATGAGATGACCGGAAGATTTTCACCTGTTCATCGGTGAAGGTTACCACGGACAATCCCGCCCCGATCTCCGCAGCCGCCTTAGCCGCCTTGGTCACACCGGGGTTACCTTGGGTGCCAATGTCATTATCGGCAGCAATGGTTATTAGACAGCCTGGTGTCGCTTCCCTGAGTACTTTGGCAACTGGCAGTAGATTCCCTGCATCAAAAGCAATCACGACGGTTGCCCCGGTGGCCTCTCGGATACTCGCGCCGGTTGCATAACCCTCACAAATGATGATCTGTGTGCTATCTTTGGCACCCTCGATCTTATGAAAGTGACCTATCTTGTCAGTGGAGGTCTTAAATTTTTTAGATCCGTAACCTGAAATAAATTGCAGGCCATGAAGCACTTGATCTGTTGAAATTACCGGAATGACAAGTGTGCAACCCGACGAATTATATTTGATACCATATGCCCTGATACCGTGGGAAATTAGATATGGGTGATCTACCGGGACCTCATCGCGTGCCACTTTGTCCAATAGGTTCGTTGACTCTTCCCTGCATTTACGCCGTGATTCTTCAAGCTCCTGTTTCTCTCTGGCTATACGTTCCGCTCTGGCTGTCTTGTCTGCCTCGGTAAACTTAGTGGGTGTATCGCCCTTCCAGAAAGTCAGCACTGTAGCATCGATATTGTTCATTACTACCCCGCCGGTACCGTCGGGAAATAGTTTGATTCTCCCGGCAGTATTCTTCCCGCCTTTGCCTATCACCGCTGTGGGTCTTAACTTCCCGTCAGCGGGAAGATCTTTATATACAATGCCTATTTGCTCGCACGCCTTCTCGCATTCCTGTTGCAAGGTCATAGCCCACCCCTTGCACTCCTCGCTTCACGATAGAGGTCGGCACGAGTGATTAACAGCAGACGGGAAGGGGTGTTGAAACAATCACCGGCCATGTATCTGGATAATGTCTCCCTGGTATCTGGTGAGTCTTCGTACTCGAAAATTGCCCTTACTGAACAGGGCTTTTTTACGACACTTACTTTAAATCCGGATGTTCTCAAAATAGTGGCTTCGTCGATTGACATGGTTGATGCCGTGAATGATGACATGATCGCTGTCTCCTCTGTGAAAGTGTTGCTGGCCGTTTCAAGCAACGGTCATGGTTGATAGCAAGGCCACGGTTACGCTGTGGCCGGTGGCGGTCAGAATGAATGGATCTTTTCAATAAAATCGTGCACGTCCTGGATGGTTCCGGGTGACCCCCAGTTAACCGGTGGGAGCTGATCCAGTTGTCGAAAAAGATCATACTTGCCACGAGCCCGAGCCACGATGTCGAACAGTGCGGATGAGTCTGAATCTTGCGTAACTTGCACGTATGGCCGCTTTTCGCCAGTAAGGTCGTCGCACGGCATCGTGATAGCGGCCACGTCTCCGAGAAATACAGGCACTCCATGGAGGTTGCCGATAAAAATCATAGGTGAGGTGGAAGGGTGACTCATAACGGGAGCCCCCTCAGTCTGGCAAGGTCTGAACAGTCGTAAGCAGCGCATGTGTCGATCAACTCTTGCCACTGGGCAGACAAATCCCCAGCTACCGAATAGAGAGTATGCAACTCGCATTTAAGTGCCGGGTCGTCAGCGTTGGCGTGGTTACGCTCAATATTCCTGACGGCATTGTGGATGAGTGAGGCCGATTCAACGATAATAAGAAGCGTACTCCGGATTTCCTCAACGACCTGCGGGCAAATTTCGATGTTTACAACCGATTTTAATTCCATTATTGTTCCCCTATAGTGGTTTTACGGCCTTGGCCGGTGTTACAAGCCTCACGCGCCAACGTGAGGCGTTTCATTAATCTGCGGATATAACAACTCCTGTGATTCATTCATCGCAATTTCCAATTCCAATTTTGCGGCTATTACTTCCAATTCTGAGCCATTAAGTTCGGCACCTGACAGACTAATAACGGCATCCAACAATCGGCGGTGCGCCTGGTCGAGATTGTTCATACCATTGCCCCCTTTTGATCAAATTTATCTTCTTGCATCCATTGCACTTGTCGTCTGGTGTTCCTGCTGATCCTCCATCCATTTTAAAACCGTGGACATCTTGTACCGTACCGATTTGCCAATTTTTACGTAGGATGGAAAATTTCCACCGATTACCCTCGCCCTGTTGAGCGTTCCCACTGCCGAACCGATGATTTCGGCGGTCTCTTCAACCTTCAAAAGTCTGTCACCTGCGTTCTGTGTTGTTGTCATTGTTTTTCCCCGTTGATATTAAAAGGTCAAAGAATGAAAGTGTCCGGCTCTAACCAGTTGGTTAAAATTGCCCTGGTCAACTTCGACAAGTCCATGCTCCGCTTCAATGCCATTGATTCCAGCTTCGTTTTTAATTCTGGCTCCAGGATAATGTTCAAGGTTGTAGCACTTCGTTTGCTGATCTTTTTGGGTTCCATGGTTGGCCTCCTTTTGATTGTGGCAATTAATAAAATGTGATAAGTTAACCACTGACAGTAAAATACATAATTAAATATTAACTGTCAATACATAAAATTAACTTTTGCATAATTTTTTATGAGGTGTCTGTTATGAAAAAAAATACAGAGCTGCAAATAGTGCAGTTAGCTCGGCTCAAAGAAGCCTTAATTTCCCAAGGAGTTGAGGCAGGATCACGAAACAAGGCAGTATCTGACGTGACCGGTTACAGTTTGCATACCGTAGGTAATTTATTGTCGGGGAGTGTATCCTTGTCAGTAAAATTTATTCGAGCGGTTTGCTCGGCGTTTGATATCCGGATGGAGTGGGTGCTCGACGGTATAGAACCAAAATTAGAGCCAGAAAAACGATATCCAATTAAATTTTCTGAAATTGACAAAGAAAATTTTAAAAAGGTGGCTGCTCTGATTTCCGGGGAATCGCAGGTTTCCAAAGATGATGAGCAGATTGATTTTCTTATTTACAAGCGTCATGGAGGGGTGAAAGCGCAGCTATGGGAAATCATAGAGGCAATTTATGAAGATGAAGCGATGGAGCTTCTCAAGTATCTCCGCTCTCAGAAATACCGATCTGGTGCAGAAAATTTAGGTTGGAGCGGCGATGCTGAGTGTTGACAAAACATTAACACTGCCCGCGTTCTTAATCTGGAATTAAAGTCGCCAGCTCTGTTATCCTGTCAGAAATCCTCTGCATAGGCTCCCGCAAACGCTCCGTGGTCATTACAATATATCCGCCTGTAACGTCATTACCCATGCTGTGGTTCAATAACGCCTTCAAGGCATAGTGCGGTATGTCCAGAGACTCCGCGACGGTTATAAACGTTCTCCGCAAGTCGTGTAGGCAAAACCGGATGCCACTCTCTTTGATGATATCCCGCTTGTAGCTGTCGGCGTTTGATAAATGCGGGGAGGGATGCTTGCCGGGGAACACATAGTCGTTCTCCCAGCCTTGTTGCTTACGATCTGATAGCACTTTGAACGCCTGGTGAGAAAGAGGCATGGATACACGATCATCTTCCGGTTTCTCTCCGCGTTTTTTCTCTGGTGTAAAGGTGAATGTTTTCGCTTTGAAATCAATATCGGACCATTTCAAGGTTGCCATTTCCATCTTCCGGAGTCCGGTGTAGAGCAACATCAAAAGAAAGTCTCTGCCTTTGGGTAAACGGTAATTGTCTACCGCCCTGAACCACTGTGGCAAGCTTTCTGGCGCAATATACGTCATTCTGCGTGTCCGTGGAGCCCATTCTCTTCCTCGCACCTCCCGCACGGCTTCAACAGGATTATGGTTGATAACTCCAGGGTGAAGAGCCATTCCCATTCGATACAGTCCACGTAACAATTTGATGGAGCTTGACGCCTGGGTCATGCCATTTTTCTTTTCCATCAGTGACAGCCGGTCAAGTACCATGCTGCCTGTTATGGTATTGGCCGGTAGTGGCATCCAGTCTTTGAAGTGGTTATTCATCCATGAATCATATTGGTATACTGAACTTGCGGCCAGTGGAGTCTTTTTACTGGAAATATATTGACGATAGAGGTCTTGAATGGTTATTGTTGGCACTTTGGGGATGGCCTTCGGGTGCGGGTTTTCTCCCTGATCGAGCCGCCTTAAATACTCTTTTGCCTGCTCGCGTGCTTGCGTAGGGGTGAACACACCATAAACGCCAATTGGAATGAACGGCTTTTTTGTGGTTCCTCTTTGAGTGGAACGGACAAAGAAAGTTAAAGCTGATTTTGTGGCTCTCACTCCGAAGCCGTGAAGTGTAGTATCCAGATAATCGACTTGACCTGATTCCGGTTTTGGGATGCTGGACATATTGTCTTTTTTGATTTCCATCTTTGGCATAGTAACTCCGTAGTGTCGAAATCAGTGTCTTTATAGTGTCAACCGTGTAAAAATTATAGTACCAATCTATCATACAAGAGTCAACACGAATACGCTAAAACAATAGGTTATCATACACCATGCCACCATGAAAATCAAACGCCTCGAAATATCTGGTTTCAAGAGCTTTGCGGAGAAGGCCGTTGTGGACTTTCAGCAGAATGTCACCGGCGTGGTCGGTCCCAACGGCTGCGGTAAGTCCAATATTGTTGACGCTATCCGCTGGTGTATGGGGGAACAGTCCGCCAAGAATCTCCGTGGTAAGGCCATGGAGGATGTGATTTTTGCGGGGAGCGAGAATCGTAAGCCGCTGGGGGTGGCCGAGGTTTCTCTGGTGTTTTCCACGGAAGATGGCCGTGCCCCGGCCAAATATCTGGATTATGCCGAAATTCAGCTGACCCGTCGCCTCTATCGGGATGGGGATAGTGATTATCTTATCAACAAAACCCCCTGCCGCCTGCTGGATATTACGGAACTCTTCATGGATACCGGGGTCGGCACCCGTGCCTATTCGATCATCGAACAGGGGAAAATCGGCCAGATCCTCCATTCACGACCGGAAGAACGGCGCTTTCTGATTGAGGAGGCGGCCGGAGTTACCAAGTTCAAATCCCGGAAACAGCTGGCACTGAAAAAGATTGAGGGAACCCGTCAGAACCTGTCCCGCCTTGCCGATGTGCTGGGGGAAATCCGCCGTCAGCTTGGGTCGCTGCAACGACAGGCAAAAAAAGCCGAGAAGTTTCGGGAATACCGTGATGAACTGCGGGAAATTGAACTGCTCCTTTCAGCCCGGGAATACCGGGAGACGGAGCGGCTTCGCGCGGTTGCGGAGCGGGAGCTGGCTGAGTTAAATGAGCGGATCAGGGCCGTTTTTGCCACAACTGCCGTTGCCGAATCCCAGGTTGAAGAGGTGCGGGTTGCCCATCTGGAGGCGGAAAAACAGCTGACCGTGGCACAGGAAGAGATCTTTCGTATCAGAAGTAATTATACGGCTACCGAACAGGGACTTATCTTCCAGCGAAAGGAACTGGCCACACTGGAGGGGAGGGCGGCACGCCTGGCAACAGAGGGTGATTCTTTGGAGAAACGCCGTGCCGAGTGC